>JBJENY010000018.1:0-25383 GCA_051880435.1 Lachnospiraceae bacterium
GTTTCCATTACCATTCCATTATAATGATAATCCGCATCACCGGCTACAGAACCCCAAACATGTTGCTCCCAATCCTCTAAAGAATTCTCATCTATATAAAAAGGAATAATCTCATTATTATCAATTTTAATCGCAGTTAACATTTCCACAAAATCATCCGGTGTTTCCGGAAGCTCTACAATTCCTGCATATTCCAACACCCTCTTATTATATGCAATACCCTGCGGCTTAATGTATTCCGGAATTCCATAAATGTTACCGTCATAATCATATGGATGAATATAAGCATCTCTATATTTTTCAGCCAACTCCTGTGCGGTTCCAAAAGGAATAAAATATTGTTCTACTTCCTGCCTTGTCATATTCTCAGGAATCATAACAACATCTGCATCCGTTCCACGAATAATAGACTTATATCCTAATGTTTCGTAATTAGGAACCACCTGATATATTACTTCCGTCCCCGGATATTTTTCTTCAAACTCTTTTTTATACTCTGCAAATTTGGTATTCACTAAATCTGTACTTTTTACCCAAACAGTAACAACGCCGCCAATTTCTGCATCTTCATCTGATACTGTTTCAATCGTTATCTCTGTTGTTGCTTCTTCTATGGACTGCTTTTTTCCACATGCACCGGTTGTAATAATCATACAGCCAACTAACAATCCACACAATAACTGCTTCACACGTCTCATGGGGACGTTCCTCCAATCAAATATTAGTAACTAACTGTCTGTTTATCATAATTCATTCTTATCAAATAAAAAATCAGAAAAACACATAAAAAACAAAACATCATACATAAATAATCAAATTATCATATACAAGACAATCAAATCATCATGTACAAATAATCAAATCATCATGTACAAATAATCAAATCATCATATACAAGACAATCAAATCATCATATACAAATAATTAAATCATCATATACAAATAATCAAATCATCATATACAAGACAATCAAATCATCATACATAAAATAATCGAAATATCATACAAAAAATGATAAAAAAGGGGCCTCACAGGAATACAAATTCCCCGACGAAGCCCCATATTTTCATAAAATATTAAATAAAGAATTAAGCCTTACCTACTGAACCGAATAATTCCATTTTTTCCTTAACAGTAGCCTTAATTGCCTCTGCACCAGGTGCCAATAACTTACGAGGATCAAATCCCTTACCCTCTTTATCTTTACCTGCTTCAATATAAGCACGTGTAGCTTCCTGGAATGATAACTGACACTCTGTATTAACGTTAATCTTAGATACACCAAGCTCAATCGCTTTCTTAATCATATCCTCAGGGATTCCTGTACCACCATGAAGAACTAATGGCATTGTTCCTGTCTTAGCCTGAATTGCATCTAATGTTTCAAATGAAAGACCAGCCCAGTTGTCAGGATACTTACCATGAATGTTACCAATACCGGCTGCAAGCATATCTACGCCTAAATCAGCGATTACCTTACACTCTTCCGGATCTGCACACTCACCGGCACCAACAACACCATCTTCTTCACCACCGATAGAACCAACTTCACACTCGATAGAAAGACCTAACTGATGTGCTGCATTCACTAATTCCTGAGATTTAGCAAGGTTCTCCTCAAATGGGAAATGTGAACCATCAAACATGATAGATGTAAATCCGGCTTTGATACACTTGTAACATCCTTCATATGAACCATGATCTAAGTGAAGTGCTACAGGAACAGTAATTCCTAACTCTTCATCCATAGCCTTAACCATAGCTGCTACAGTCTTAAATCCTGTCATATACTTACCTGCACCCTCAGATACACCTAAAATAACAGGGCTGTTTAACTCCTGAGCTGTTAATAAGATTGACTTTGTCCACTCAAGGTTGTTAATGTTAAACTGTCCAACTGCGTAATGACCTTCTTTTGCTTTCTTTAACATTTCTGTTGCTGAAACTAACATGAATAAATCCTCCGTATTCTTAATATTATACAGACAACAAAGCGTCTGCACACTTGCTGTCATTATAACCCAACTTAAATAAAAAGAAAAGTGAAATTTTGAATTCTTATTTGCGTTTTCCCTTATCAATCCAGCTTACGATTTTGCCAATACCATTACTTACGATCCGCCCATAAATCTTCGCAATATACACCATCAGCTACCAACTGCTGAAAAGCTGCAACTACGCTGTCCTTATCCTCCATATAAGTTACACCAAACCAACGGTCTGAAGAAGATAATACCTGAATGGTGACCTCATCCTTTGCAAGCAAATCACCCATAATAGTAGGCAGCAAAAACTCTGCCTTTAAATCACCAGGCTTCACTTTTTCTAAAAATGTTATAAACTCCCTTTGCAATATATCAATATATTCAGGTGTAACCCCCCACATATTCATGGAAACAAGGGTTTGGTCTGATAAATCTTCTCCCTCTTCAGACGAATAGCTTCCATCTGCCTGTTTTAAAATTTCATGGGTTTCTTTTATTTTCACAAGTTCATGTTTCTCATTCATTTTACATACACCGCGGGTAACGGTACCATTTTCACTTAATGTATTTGCTAAGAGGAAGCCTGCCATACAGTAAGTATTTTTTGTATTGTAATTATCTGACAAATACTGATACATCTTAACAAAGGCTTCTTTTCCATAATAATCATCTGCATTAATGACTGCAAATGGAACAGTGACAATACCACGGCACGCTAATACCGCCTGTCCCGTTCCCCAAGGCTTTGTTCTGCCTTCAGGACAGGTAAAACCCTCAGGCAAATCATGAATATCCTGGAATACATATTCCACATCACATATTTTTTCGATTCTCGAACCAATTACTTCTTTAAAGTCTTTTTCAATATCTTTTCTAATAATGAAAACAATCTTATTAAAGCCTGCTTCTAATGCATCATGAATGGAATAATCAATAATGATTTCTCCCTTTGGTCCAACCTTTTGTAACTGCTTGATTCCAGCTCCATAACGAGAACCGATTCCTGCCGCCATAATAACCAATGCGATATCCTTCATTCGTACCTCCAATTTTCCAATGAAATAATCTGATGACAGAATCTCTTTCCTAAATTCCATCAAACATTTCAGTATTTATTACCTGTCACCCTGCAACATACATTAATTTAGGACATAGATTTCATATACAATAAAACCTCCACGATTACCATCATACAAACAGAAACAGCAATCACCAGCAAAGTATCTTTATGTGCCTGACTTGTTTCTCCCTTTTCCATTGTCTGTGTCTTTTCCTTTTCATCTAAAGCCTGTTTTTCAATTTGTTCCTTCATTTCATCTGTAACAATGGTTCCATCACCGGCTACATATATTTCTTTGCCATCAGCAGTAACAATGGTTCCGTTATTCTCTGCTACATCTACTTCCTCTTCACTTGCAGTAGCATCATCAACAGTCTCCTCTGTCATATCTTCCGATTCTTCAATTTGTGCAATCAGTTCTGCATCAAAAGGATTCAATAAAATATCAGGAATTTCCTCCTCTGATGTTTCGGATGTACTTTCCGTTGTACTTTCTGTTGTACGTCCTAATTCTTCATCAAATCTGCCATTTAAATAATCCTGATATGCAGCTGCAGCACCCGCTCTATCCGGAGAATATCCATGCGCCGACAACCAGGCTCTCGCCTGGGCAATCTGTTCCTCGGTATACGCAAAAGCAGGGGTTGAAAATCCCATAATGAAACAAAATCCTAATACAATGAATAGTATTCTCTTAATTTTTATCCATTTTTCTTTCATATAATTTCCACACTTTCCTAAACAAAATCCACAAAAGGCAACTTATTATAACACCTATTGTGTTATAAAACAAATCATCAAATTCACATAAGCCACGCTGCAAAAATAACTGTAATAATTCTATGGATAAAGAGATAACAAATCCTACACCATATGTCAATATAAATATCACACTATATTTTTTATGACGCAATAAAAAAGGAAATAAAAAGCCCACCGGCATTAGCATGAATACATTTAAAATACATTCCCAGATAAAGGCCTCTCCATATGCCTTAATCCCCCATCGAAGCGTCCAAAAGGGTTCAATTTGATAATTAGGACCTGTAAATTGTGGAATACTCATTCCCTCAAATTCTGCCATGGAAATCCCCGGTTCTCTTGAAAAAACGGTAGATGCATATACTAATACCAAATATGTAATTAATAAAAACAACGCAACACTTTTACTTTTAGAATAACCTTTTATGGTCACCACAACCATCATAACAAAAAACGAAATACCAACCAACGTATAAAAAAGTGTATATGCTTCCGGTGACCAATGGGGTTTTTGTACATTCCAAACTTCAATTAAATCCATGCCATCCTCACAAGGGGTCAGACCCCTTTCACAATTCTTTCACAATTTGTTCACAATTACCTGAATAGTCTCTTTTTCTGTGAAAGGGGTCTGACCCCCTGTTACCCCCCGTTACACTAACGAGTCCTTCAGGTTCTTAATTACAATCAATTCCTGGTTATATAGATGCTTCCGCATAATTTCCCGGGCTTTTTCCACATCATTTGTTAAAATAGCATTGGTGATTGCATAATGCTCCTCAACTAAAACATCATGATAAGAAAAATCTTTCACATACTCTACACGATAACGATACACCTGCTCCCCTAGTTGATGTGCCACATTAATTAACTTTTGATTTCTCGTCAAATCAAAAATAACATCATGGAATTTCACATCTCCATCCACAATATTTTGCACATGCTTCGTATCAATTGCTTCCTTAAACTCAATACATGCCTGTTTTAACCGTTCTTTTCCCGCTTCATCGATTCGCTGACAGGCAAGTTCCACTGACAATTCTTCAATGGCAGTACGAACCTCTAATGCATCCTGTAATTCTTTTTCTGTAATACTTGCCACTTCGGCACCCTTTCTTGGAATCATAACAACAAGGCCCTCAAGCTCCAACATACGAATTGCTTCTCTTACGGGGGTACGGCTAACTCCCAATTTATTAGCAAGCTTAATCTCCATCAAACGCTCTCCCGGGGAAAATTCTCCGGTAATAATTGCCTGCCTTAACGCCTGAAATACCAAATCTCTTAAAGGTAAATATTCATTTTGACCGTCATATTTTAATTCCATAACTACCCCTTTCCGGAAAAAATATCATCATGCTACCAATCACTTCATACTGTAATCAAATCTCATTACTTATCAAATAAAACAATCATAAGCCTATAACTCCACAGGCTCCTGATTAAATGGTCTTACTACAAATACCTGGTTTGCCAAACCTTTCTTTCGGATTTCGTCTACCGCCTTCTTAGCAGCCCCTTCTTCTTTAAAAATACCAAATACTGTTGGACCGGAACCACTCATTAAGGCATTCATAGCCCCACCTTCAAGCATTACATTTTTAATATCTGATATCACAGGATACTCCGGTATGGTTACAGACTCCAACACATTTCCAAAATGACCGGTAATACCCTCTAAATCTCTATTCTTAATCGCTTCAATCATGCCATCAATATCAGGATGCTCCACATCTTCCTTTGCATCTAAATGCTCATATACATACTTTGTAGACACAGAAACCGGTGGTTTTGCCACCAAAATATAACAATCCGGCATTGGAGGCAATGGTGTTAGCACCTCACCAATTCCTTCTGACAATGCAGTACCACGAAGTATACAATATGGGACATCAGCACCTAATTTTACACCCAGCTCCATGAGTTTTTTCTTACTTAGCTTTAATCCAAACAGACGAGACGCTCCAACTAACGCTGCTGCACAGTCAGTGCTTCCTCCTGCCATCCCTGCTGCAACAGGGATACATTTATACAAATCGATATCCATCCCCTTTGTAATACCATATGTTTCCTTCAAAAGCTTTACTGCCCTGTATACCAGGTTATTCTCATCTATAGGAAGAAAATTCAAATTTGTATGAACTCGAATCTCATCTTCTTCTAATAAAGTAAATGTTAGTTTATCAAATAATTTTACGGTCTGCATAATCATTTTGACTTCATGATATCCGTCATCCCGCACACCAAGAACATCAAGTCCTAAATTAATTTTTGCATAAGCCTTTAATTGTAGTGTATCCTGCATATTCCCTCCTCAGCTTTCCATTTTCTCAATTGTATACAGTATACCATTATGATATAAATTATCCAATAGCATCAAACCATATTTCTGTAATCCGACTTACGAAAGCACTTATTATCCACAGTTAATATTCACCGGAATATAAGTCTCCTTTCCTATTGCGGCAACATCAAGCTACAACAAACTCTTCCACTGTTTTACAAGCTCTTCACAAGCATCTACATCAATGTTATTAATGGCCTCACAAAGCTGTTCAAACAACTCCTTTTGATTATCCTCATAACAATAATTTAACATAGCAGACTTGACCTCTTCCATACCATCCATATCTAAGTTATCCACTGCTTCTTCCAATAATTCAAAATATGTCAACAGCTTTTCCTTAGATATCTGCTCCAGACTTTCATCTGATGTTTCTTCCTTTTCGAAATATGGTTTCAAAACGGAAATGTAATTACAATAATCCACCAGCATTTCATCCGTGTCACGATGAATGATTTCCTTATCTCTGGCATTTCCCGCTTCTTCTAAAGCGGCAGCCCTTGCAGATAACGACATGGCACCAATTTGTCTGGATGCACTTTTTAATGCATGTACCTCAATGGTGTAATTCACCCAGTCTTCCTTCTGTTCCAGTTCCTTGATTAGCAACGCTTTTTTCTCAATTACATTGTAATAATCCTCAAGGACATGCCAATACAGTTTTTCATTTCCAAGGAGTCTGATTGCTTCCTTTGTATCCAGATTTCCAATCTTTAAATGGTGATGCTTCTTTGTATGCTCAGAAGTCATTGCCGCTACCTGCTTCATTTTTTCTGCAGGAAGCCAGTTCCTTAACTTTTCCACAATCACCGGCAGTTCAATTGGTTTTGGAACAAAATCGTTCATACCCTCATCTAAGAATAAATTCTTTGCACCATCTACAGCATTTGCTGTTAATGCAATAATGGGAACATCATTATATTCCGGATGCATACGTCTAATAATATGGGTAGTTTCCACACCATCTAGCTCCGGCATCATATGATCCATAAAAATCAAATCATAATGCTTCTCATTAATCATATCAAGGGCAATTTTTCCACTTAATGCAGTGTCAATTTTCATTTCCAATGGTTCTAGTAAGCCTTGGGTAACAGTCAGATTAATTGCATTATCATCTACAACAAGAATCTCAGCCTCCGGTGCGGTAAATAAAAAGTCAGAAAAGACTTCATCATCCTCAGAAAAAATCAATTCCTGTCCATTAAACCACAATGCCAGAACATGAGTATAGGTTGGTCTTTGGGCATAAGAAACATTTGGCAAATCACATTCCTTTTCATTCATATCAAGAATTACTAACATAAGCTCTATCTCCGGATGATTTTGTATAAAATCCTGTAATTCTTTATTTTCATCAAAGGCCGGTGCAACCTCAATCATATATACCTGATAGTCCCTGGCAAGATTTTCAACCTGTTCAAAAGAAACAAATCTTTCGTAATGAGCACCTAAGGCTTCCGTATCTTTTTTTATCATATTCTGAATAATTTCACGACGGGTACAATCCACTAATATTTTTTTATCTGCATTTTCCACACTAATACAAGGTGTGGCATCCACAGTTCTTTGTGGCAGGCTAATGGTAAAGGTACTTCCCTTTTCATACTCACTCTCTACCGTAATCGAACCATTCATAAGCTTTAGCAGTTTTTGGGTAATGGCAAGTCCTAAGCCGGTTCCTTCTATATTACGATTCCGTTTGCTGTCAAGCTGCTGGAAGGACTCAAACAATTTCTCCTTATCTCCTTCCTTAATTCCAATACCGGTATCCTCAACTGCTACTGTCAGCATAATACCAACGCCAAACATGGTATCATAAGACACAGTAACTTTTACATAACCTTTATTTGTAAATTTTACTGCATTATTTACAATATTAATAATAATCTGTTTTAACCGAATATTATCCCCCATCAATTTTTTAGGCAAGGTTGGGTCCACATCAATTAACAAATCAACCTGCTTGCCCTCTAACCGGGTCATCATAATATTGGTAACTTCCTTGATAATGGTAAGAGGCTCATATTCCACCACATTAATATCCATTTTTCCCGACTCAATCTTTGAAAAATCAAGAATATCATTAATAATGGTTAATAATGCCTTACCGGAAGAACGAATCTGGGTTATGTAATCTCTGGCAGCAGGTGGTAACTCCTCACGAAGAGCCATTTCTGCCATACCAATGACGGCATTCATAGGGGTACGGATTTCATGGGACATGTTTGCAAGAAAGTCAGACTTCATATTTGCCGCCCGTTCCATTTCCTTTCCTGCCTCAATGGCTCTATGCTTACTATATGCCATATCAGACATAATATTGGCAATGGTATATAAAAACTGGGAAGCTTTTTCAATCTCTTCCATAGGAAGAATGCGAACCTCAGAAGCCGCCTGCCATAACAGCTCTACATCTACATCTACAATTTCCGCAATCCTTTCTATTTCCTCCCGGCTCAGTTTCTTCGTTTGAATTTGTCCGCCAATAAAACAACCAACCAGCTTATTGCCTGCCATAATCGGTGCAGCATAATCCACTAAACCTGCATGACATACATAAGAGGTTGGTTCCCCACTTAACAGAGTTTTCATAGACCCGGTCTTATCACATTGTTCACATCTGACACATCCGATTTTGGAATTACGAATATGTTTCATACAAAAATCTGTAAAATTGGACGGTTTTGTAACCGGTTTTCCTTCCACATCTGTTGTTATGGATGCCATTCCTGTCATTTGTGCAAAGGCATCCTGTATTTTCTGTAAATATTCTACTTCTATTAAATCTGTAATCTGAATCGCATTATCCATATATTCTCCCCTTGTATACAATTTATCATTAATATAACCTTTGCCACAAAATCACTTCCGGTAATCAGCCACGTGCACATATTGTTATGTTTCCGGATGTAATACGGTCTGAATGGTTTCTATCAGTTTCTGAGGATCAATGGGCTTTAATAAATATCCCTGTGGCTTCATTACTAAAACCTTTTTAATTTTGGTACTATCTGTAATTCCTGTTAAAAATACAACCGGAATATCTTTCGTTTCCTCCCGCTGTCTTAGCTGTTCTAACACTGCCGGACCATCCTCAATGGGCATTTCATAATCTAACAAAATCAAATCAGTCGTTTTCTTTTCTAAGAATTTTAACGCAATCTTTCCACTAATTGCCGTTGCCACCTCATAATCCACACGTAAATATTCTTTTATAATCTTTAACATTAAAGGGTCATCATCAACAACTAAAATATGTTTTTTCATGGACGCTAATTCATTTTTTCGTCTCATTTCTTCTAGCTGGCGACGCATTTCTTCTGCTTCCTTTTCCTTCTTTTCCTTCTCTTCCATATATTTTAAAATGCCATCCTTAATTGCAATTGCAGAAATAGGCTTTGTTAAAACCAAGTCTGTGGTTTTAGGAGCAATACCGGAAAAATCATCACATTCTTCCTCTGTACCAATTAACACAAAGGGGACTCCCATTTTTGCCATCTGCTGTTTTGCGGCATTCATTCTGGTAATAACCTCCCGAGGCTCTGCATTCATGCACATTACAAATATATCCGGCTTGCACATACGAAGATGGGCCAAAATGTCCTCATAACGTTCTGATGTAGTAACTGCATCAAAATCATCACCCAGCACCAGAAAGAAATCATCAATAATTGCATTATTTCTTCCACCAAGTAAAACCTTATACTTCATATATTTCTCCCCTCATAAAAAGTAAATTTATAATCAAAATACATCATGTTTACATAATACCATGTTTTTCGTATAAATGCTACAAAATCCAACATTTTTTTGTACTCATTGCATAATTGGGAAAGATTCTGTCATTTTTGCGTAAGATTTTATTCACAAAGTAAACTTATTTTAAACACAGTTTGAACACAATTTCCCTATATACTCGGTATTGTAAGAACTTTTCATACAGTGCAACTGAAATTGCACTAATTCTCCCCCTCATTAGAGAAAGCCTTGACCACATAGTGGCAAGGCTTTTTCTTTCGTGTAACAAGGGGGTCAGACCCCTTTCACAGAATGTTCACATTTATGGCATAAAAAAACACCACCTGTCGGTGATGTTATTTTAATGCCGGCGACCGGAATCGAACCGGTACGGGAGTATAAGTCCCGCAGGATTTTAAGTCCTGTGCGTCTGCCAGTTCCGCCACGCCGGCAAAATGGATGGAGGTGGATTCGAACCACCGAAGCAAGTTGCAGCAGATTTACAGTCTGTCCCCTTTGGCCACTCGGGAATCCATCCATATAACTTTTATAGAGTTATTATGTGACGATATTTATCACACAGTTTGATATTATAACTTGCAAAACCAAAAAATGCAAGTCATAATATCTATTTTTTAATTAATTCTCAGACTGTCGTCAATCTATTTCCAGACTACCCTCAATTTATATCCAGACTATCCCCAATCAATTCCTAATCTATTCCGCCACCAAAATAACAGAAGAAATCCTCGGCATATTCAGGAACAACTGATTATTAATTACCTGGAATCTTTTTTCTTCCATAAAATAACCTTCCTCTGTTGTTAACATTAATTGACGAAGGCTATCTCCACTTCTTAATCCAATACGGTCCACATCCAGTCGAAGCTCCGCCTCTTCATATCTGTTATTCAAAACGATAATCATTTTCTCTGTTCGGTTAAAACGGGCATAGGCAAATAACTTGTGGCTTCCGTGTAGGAACATTAAAGAACCTCTCTTTAACACCTCATACTGCTTATGAATCTTAATAATATCTCTGTGGAACCAAATCAAATCCCTGTCTTCATGACCCCAAGGATAAGTACGACGGTTATCCGGGTCAGTCCATCCACACATACCGGCCTCATCCCCATAATAAATGGTTGGTGCCCCGGGCCAGGTCATCTGAAATACCACAGCCTCCCGTAATACACCGGTACTGACATTTTCATTGGCCGCATCCGGACCTAATGTATGGGTTCGTCCTACACGACGATTGGTACGGGTTAAAAATCTGGAGTGGTCATGGTTTGACAACTCATTCATGGCAACCTCTAAGGATTGCTGATGAAAACGACTCATATGATGACGCAAGGAACCAATTAATGCATCGGAATTACCTAATAAATCCCCTCTAAACTCATCAGAGTGTTTCTCCACACCTGTTAAAAACCAGGTAATCGGTTCCATAAATGCATCATAGTTCATAACGGTATCCCACTGGTCACCCTGCAGCCAGTTATAGGGATCTCCATAATGCTCTGCTAAAATAATTGCATTTGGATTTGCCTCTTTTACAACCCGGCGAAAATCTCTCCAGAATCTGTGATTAAATTCCTCTGAATGACCAAGGTCAGCAGCCACATCAAGACGCCATCCGTCTACATTGTAAGGAGGAGACACCCATTTTTTTCCAATCCGCAAAATGTAGTCATACAGCTCCTTAGAATCCTCATAGTTAAGCTTTGGCAGTGTGTCATGTCCCCACCAGCCATCATAGCTGCTATTATAAGGCCAAGCATTTTCATCATAAAACTTAAAAAAGCTGTGATACGGACTTTCCTTTGAAGGATAAGCACCTGGCTCATAGCCCTCCTGACCTTCATATATTAACTCACGGTCTAACCACTTGTTAAAGGAACCACAGTGGTTAAATACACCATCTAAAATAACCTTCATGCCACGGCGGTGAATTTCCTCCACCAGCTGACAGAAGAACTGATTGCTTGCCTCAAGATTTTCCTTATTTGTCACACGGGAAATGTATCTGCTGGAATTTTTATTTACATTATCTCCTTCCCGTAAGCACTCGCCCTCATCCACTACAATCTTACCAAAATGGGGATCGATATAGTCATAATCCTGAATATCGTACTTATGATTAGATGGAGAAACAAATAATGGATTAAAATAAATGACCTCCACACCTAAATCCTGTAAATAATCAAGCTTATTCATAACCCCCTGCAGGTCGCCACCATAAAAGCAGCGAACATCCATGGCATCCGGATATTTACCCCAGTCTTTAATTTGCCTTGCCGTATCCCCTATATAATAATACTCTCTGTCTAACACATCATTGTCCGGGTCACCGTTACAAAAACGGTCTACAAAAATCTGGTAAATAACCGCACCCTTTGCCCAGTCCGGTGTGGTAAAGCCCGGCATAATACTGAAATTGTAAGTAGGGTTAACCTCTGTCTGAACTCCAATCTTATTATAAAAACAGGTAGCATTACCTGACGTAATCTCAAAATAATATTCCACCTTGTCCTTGTGAATTGCCGGCAAGGTTGCTTCATAATAATCAAAGGCGTGATCCTTCTCTCCAATCTTCATTGGAATACGCTGGCCATCACAAATACAGGTTACCTTATCCACATTACCAATGGCGGTACGAAACTTTACAACAACCTCATCCCCTTCCACCGGTTCTGCCGGAATTCTGTAATCCTTGGTTCCGTCACAAAACAATGCATCGGAACGGATGGCAGGTTTATTCTGAAATACATAATGTAGAACCTTTTGCGCTTTTGAAAAATTATAAAATGAACCCATAATCTCCTCCACATGAAACACATCTTTTTCCATTTTACCTTATTTGGCGAAATATGGCAAACTATCTTTCTATTACAAGGCGGAAAAATAAATCAATAAGAACAAAGGAAAACTATCAATAACGAATCACGATTTACTGATATAATATGTCCTCATTCAACTCATTTATTACTAAGACTCTTTACTCCACAAATAGCAATAGCTTTGTGTTCTTGCAGCAAAATACTCTTTCTTTAATAATTCCCGTACCTCTTTCTTTGTAAACCAGCCGGCCTCAATTTCTTCAACAGTAGAAGTACTTGGTGCAAAATCACCCTTCGCAGTTCCCACAATACATATATTTTTTTCATTGGAAAAACCAATAGCACTAAAGCTTTCATTCAAAACATCATCAATGGAAACTAATGTAAGTCCCGTTTCCTCCCAAAGCTCACGGGCAGCACTTTCCCTGTAATCCTCTCCGGGATCAATTAAGCCCGCAGGAAAATTATAGACAAAATCACCGCAAGCCATACGAAATTCTTTATTTAATAATACTTTGTCTCCCTCTACGTTATGAATAATCAATACAACTGAATCTGCGGGATGATGGGCTAACTCCTCCCTTGTTTTTAAATCCGGATTACGACTAATCATTTCATAAACCTTTGTTTTATGATCCATTGTTTCATATGTAATATCATAACGGGTGATGTATTTTCCCTGCTCCTTTTTTTCCATACCTATATATTTCATTTTGCTCTCCATTCTACTAACGTTACAAAATCCATTTAATAAGTTCCAAATACTCCAAATTACATTGCCATACTTTATCCGGATGAAACTTTTCAAAAATAATACTTACATACAGTGGCTTTACAGGCTTACGGTAAATAACAAGAAAAGGCACTACCTAAGCAGTGCCTCAAACATTATTTCTCTTCCGGTATATCAACCTTTAAACATAATTCCTCAAGCTGCTTTGGATCCACTACATCCGGTGCATTACTCATGAGACAGCTTGCATCCTTAATCTTTGGAAATGCAATTACGTCACGGATGGAATCTGCACCTGTCATCAACATAATCATACGGTCAAGACCAAATGCAAGACCAGCATGAGGTGGAACACCATACTTAAATGCATCTAATAAGAAGCCAAAACGGTCATGGGCTTCTTCCTCAGTGAAACCAAGAAGCTTGAACATTTTTTCCTGAACATCATCCTGATGGATACGGACAGAACCACCACCAAGCTCAACACCATTTAATACGATGTCATAAGCTTTCGCACGTGCCTTACCCATATCTGTATCCAAAAGCTCTAAGTCTTCATCCATTGGCATCGTAAACGGATGATGCATTGCCTTGAAACGTTCCTCTTCATCTGACCACTCAAATACCGGGAACTCTGTTACCCATAAGAAACGGAATTCCTTAGGGTCTAATAAACCAAGCTGTTCCGCCATTTCACAACGAAGGGCACCAAGGACTGAGAACACAATTTTATCTCTGTCAGCAGCAAATAATAATAAATCACCCGGCTTACCATCTAATGCAGCGACTAATGCAGCCATTTCTTCCTCTGTCATGAATTTTGCAAAGGATGATTTATAAGTACCATCCTCATTCATACAAATGTAAGCAAGACCCTTTGCACCATAGCCCTTTGCAAAATCAACTAATGCATCAATTTTCTTACGAGGCATTGCCCCCTGGCCTTCTACATTAATACCACGGACAGAACCACCATTTTCAATAGCCCCTGTAAAGACGCCAAAGCCACAATTCTTAACAATATCTGTTACATTTTTAAGCTCCATACCAAAACGAAGATCCGGTTTATCAGAACCAAATCGCTCCATGGCTTCCGCCCAGGTCATACGCTGTAATGGAAGTGGAACATCTACCCCAAGACAGTTCTTGAATACTCTTGCCAACAAACGCTCATTTACATCTAATACATCTTCTACATCTACAAAGGATAACTCCATATCAATCTGTGTAAATTCCGGCTGACGGTCAGCACGTAAGTCCTCATCACGGAAACATTTTGCAACCTGATAATAACGGTCATAGCCTGAAGCCATTAAAAGCTGCTTGAAAATCTGTGGTGATTGTGGAAGTGCATAAAATGTACCCGGATGCACACGGCTTGGCACAAGGTAATCTCTTGCCCCTTCCGGTGTCGACTTATTTAAAATAGGAGTTTCAATCTCTAAAAATCCCTCGTCAGCTAAGAAGTTACGTACTTCACTTACAACCTTACTTCTTAAAATCAAATTTCGCTGTAGGTCCGGACGGCGCAAATCAAGAGGACGGTATTTTAAACGAATCTCTTCCTTTGTCTTAGAATTTTCTTCAATAGGGAATGGAGGAGTTTCCGCCTCAGAAAGGATACGAAGGTCAGTTGCAATAATCTCAATATCACCTGTTGCAAGATTTTGGTTCACAGCACCTCCACGAAGTGCAACCTTACCTGTAATGGCAACTACAAACTCACTACGAAGCTTTTCAGCCTTTGCAAAAGCTTCACTTCCACATTTATCCTCTTCAAAAATAACCTGTAAAATTCCGCTACGGTCACGTAGGTCCACAAAAATAATACCACCCTTGTTACGGCTTTTCTGTACCCAGCCCATAACAGTTACGGTTTCATCTACATTTTTATTACTTACTTCTGTACATCTGTGGGTTCTTTTTAAACCCTTCATTGACTCTGCCATAATTGCCTCCTATTGTTATTCTTTTCAGATTATAGTCCCTTTGAAATCATGTTTCATTCCTAATCTCATTCTTAATAAAAATGAAAATGTAAATACTCATTCACATACCCACTTATTATATAAGCATTTCTTTCATTTGTCTACGAAACAATTTGAATTGCAGGAAAAATCCCAGATACAATATGATTCCTTTCTTTTATTTCTTACAATCTCCTTCATTTACTGGTAAATTTCCAATATCTGTGCTATTATTCCATGTATATTCAACAAAGTAATCCAAATACTGATAAAAACACTTATTAGTTTATTTTTAAATGGGATTTATGGATAGGAATAAAAGCAATTTATTTAAGAAAGAAAGTGAAAATATGTCAAATTTAAATCTTACACTATTAACTGATTTATATGAGCTTACCATGATGCAGGGATACTTTGAACAAAATAGTAACGAAATTGTAGTTTTCGATGCGTTTTACCGTAAAAACCCATCGGGAAATGGTTATGCTATTGTTGCGGGTTTAGAGCAAATCATTGATTATATAAAAAATCTTTCTTTTTCTTATGATGATATTGACTATTTAAGGGGGCTTAACATTTTTTCAGAAGAATTTTTAGAGTATTTAGCAGGCTTTCATTTTACAGGAGATATTTATGCAATTCCGGAAGGAAGTGTGGTATTTCCCCAAGAGCCTTTAGTGAAAGTAGTGGCTCCTATTATGGAAGCACAGTTAGTTGAGACGGCTATTTTAAATATTCTCAATCACCAAAGTCTGATTGCTACAAAAGCATCCCGGGTATGTTATGCAGCAAAAGGTGATGGTGTTATGGAATTTGGTCTTAGACGGGCCCAGGGACCTGACGCAGGTACACTTGGTGCCAGAGCAGCTATCATTGGTGGTTGTGTAGGAACTTCCAATGTCCTTTGTGGTCAGATTTTTGATGTTCCCGTTTTAGGCACTCATGCCCATAGCTGGATTATGAGTTTTCCCGATGAATATACTGCATTTAAGACATATGCCAATATGTATCCCGATGCATGTATTTTACTGGTGGATACCTATGACACCTTAAAATCAGGTGTACCAAATGCAATAAAGGTATTCACAGAAATGAAAGAAGCAGGTATTCAGTCTAAAAAATATGGCATCCGTCTTGATAGTGGTGATTTGGCTTACCTTTCTAAAAAAGCGAGAAAAATGCTTGACCAGGCAGGCTTTACAGATGCCATTATTTCTGCATCTTCGGATTTAGACGAATATTTAATAGACAGTTTAAAAACACAAGGTGCCGCCATAACCTCCTGGGGCGTGGGTACCAACTTAATTACCTCTGCAGATTGTCCTGCATTTGGCGGTGTTTACAAGTTAGCAGCAATCAAACGTCCGGAGGAGGAAGCATTTACAGCTAAAATTAAAATATCGGAAAATCCTGCTAAAATCACGAATCCCGGAAACAAAACAGTATTCCGTATCATTGACAGGGAAACCGGTAAATTAAAAGCAGACTTGATTGCATTAGCAGATGAGGTATATAATGACCAGGATGATTTAGAAATTTTCCACCCTATTGATACCTGGAAACGCTCTACATTAGCCGGCGGTTCTTACACAATAGAAGAAATTCTTGTTCCGGTATTTAAAAAAGGACAATGCGTATATCCATCTCCCAAAACAATGGATATTCAATCATATTGTAAATCACAGCTAAATCTTTTATGGGATGAATCCAGACGTCTTGTAAATCCACAAGAAGTTTATGTAGATTTATCCAAACAATTATACGAATTAAAAATGAACCTGTTAAATAAGAGAGGTGACCAAAAAAATGGTAAATGAAAAGCGTAAGTTCTGGCTTCTGGTATTACTGACAATCCCAACCCTGGGTATTTATAATATTGTATTTTGGTACAAGCTTACAAAGGATTTAAATGATATGAATCCGGATGAAAAGAAACTGAAAAATTATATTCTTGTATTATTCCTTTCTATCATAACCTTAGGAATCTATCACTGGGTATGGTTTTTCTATTTATGTGACCGCATTCAGACAACAGGTAAAAAATACAAAGTAAATGTTCATCCGGGACCCGGCTTCATGTTAGGTCTAAAAACCTATGGCACATTTTTCATTATCGGACCATTTCTAGCCAGTCTGATTGCAGTACATAATATGAATGTTGTTGCCCGTTCCTATAACAAACACATTAGGTCAAATTCAAAAATTATAAGTGAGTAAAATCAAAAAACCTATCCCGCGGGGGTAGGTTTTTTCATATGAATAATTATTAATTTTTTTTACTTCTTCGTTCTTTGTTGGCGAATTTCGTATATTTGCCTAACCATACAAGTTCTATCGGTCCTGTAGAACCATTTCTTTGCTTAGCAACAATTATTTCTGCGATACCGGGCTTTTCAGACTCCTTATTATAATAATCATCTCGATAAATAAACATAATAACGTCTGCATCCTGTTCAATACCCCCGGATTCACGAAGGTCCGACATAACCGGTCTATGGTCCTCACGGGCATCAGCTGCACGATTCAACTGAGACAATGCAATGACGGGAACCTCTAACTCCTTTGCCAGTTTTTTTAATGAACGACTGATTTCATTGATTTCCTGCTGTCTGGATTCTTTTTTACCACTGGCATTCATTAACTGCAAATAATCAATTACAATTAAACCAAGTCCTTTTGTCTGTTTTAGTTTACGACACTTTGACCGAAGGTCTGCAATATCAATACCCGGCGTATCATCAATATACATTGGTGCAGAACCTACTCTATGGGTAGAATCAATAATCTTATCCCAATCCCCATCAAGAATCTGTCCTGTACGAATAGACTGGGAATCCACCATAGAGTCCATGGCTACCAAACGGGTAACCAACTGTTCTTTACTCATTTCCAAACTAAATATTGCAGTAGGAACATTTCCTCTCATAGCAGCATACTGAGCAATATTAAGGGCAAACGCCGTTTTACCCATGGCAGGACGGGCTGCTATAATAATAAGCTCCGATCCATGTAAACCGGATAATTTCTCATCTAAATCAATAAATCCGGTTGCAATACCGGTAACCTTACTCTTTCTTCTCGCATTCTCCTCAATGGTATCTAATACCTTAATGGCAACATCCTTCATATCGGCAAAGTCAGTGGAACTATTTTTCTGCTTACTGATGTTAAATAACTCTTCTTCTGAATTTACCAATAATTCTTTGATGTTCGTCTTACCGGAATAACACTTTTGTGTGGTCGCTTCCGTAAACTGAATCATACGACGAAGTACTGCTTTATCTTGAACAATCTCTGCATAATCCTTTGCACGACCGGAGTAATCTACTACAGCTAAGGTTTCACCAATATATTCCATGGAACATACACTATCCGGTGCGCCCATTTCTTTTAACTTGTTACTAACTGTCAACAAATCAACCGGTTTCCCCTCATTATACAGCTCTACCATAGCGGAAAAAATCAATCCATACTGACTATAGTAAAAATCTTCTTTTGTAAGAATATCCGCAACCTCAACTATCATGTTACGGTCTAACAACATAGAGCCAATTACTGCCTGTTCAGCCTTTATATCATTGGGTTGTACTTTTTTTATTACCGCTTCATCCATTCTACATCATCCTATCAATTAGATTATTTGCCAACTACTTTTACTTTTAGTGAAGCTGTCACCTGTGGATGTAACTTAATTTTAACATCAAATTCTCCAACACTCTTAATTGCGTCCTTTAGCTGTACCTTCTTCTTGTCTACATCAAAGCCCAATTGTGATTTTACTTCTTCTGCAATTTCCTTTGATGATACAGAACCAAAAGTCTTTCCACCTTCTCCTAACTTAATGGAAACTGTGATTTCGGATTCCTCGATTTTCTTTCCTAATTCTTTTGCTGCTGCTAAATTTTCTGCTGCAATTTTATCATCATTGGCTTTGCGAAGCTTTAAATCATTCAAATTCTTTCCTGTTGCTTCTAATGCCTGTCCCTTTTTAATTAATACATTTCTTCCAAGGCTGTCTTTTACTTTTACCACATCGCCTTTTTTTCCTACGTTTTTTACATCTTCTAGTAAAATTACTTCCATAATTGTCCTTCCTTTCTAAATATATGTCTAACAATCAAAGCTCTCCATCTTCACGCATATCCGAAAGCAGCTTTCTTACATCCTGTTTCACTTCTTCAATTGATTTGTCCAAAATCTGGGCACCGGCAACCGTACCATGTCCACCACCGCCAAATTTCTCCATAACCACCTGAACATTGACATCATCAATGGAGCGGGCACTAATATATACGGTATTATCAATCTTCGCCATAACAAAGGAAGCCCTGACACCATCTACATCTAATAAATCATTGGCTACCTTGGCAGCAATAACAGTAGGGCTGTCAACACCTTCTGTGGGAATATCAGAGATTGCAAAATTATCCAAGAAAATCTCTGCTCTGGAAACACCTTCTGACACATGCTTATAACTATCCAAATCCGACCGGTATGCCTTACGAACTCTTGTCATATCTGCACCACTCTTACGAAGGAAGGATGCTGCTTCAAAGGTTCTCACACCGGTTTTTGTAACAAAATTATCGGTATCAATTAATATTCCCGCATACATGGCATCTGCTTCTGCCGGACGAAGCTTTGGCTTATCCATACTATACTGCAAAATCTCTGCAACCATTTCACAGGCAGAAGATGCATATGGTTCTACGTAAGAAAGGGTAGCATGTTCAATGACATCTCCACTTTGTCTATGATGGTCAATGACTACAATATTCTTAGTATGAGCAAATAACTCTTCGCACTCTGTTCTTCCCGGACGGTTTACATCTACAACTACAACTACTGTGTTAGGATTCACAGCCTCCAACGCCTGCTCACTGTTATAAAACATATCCTCCGGATAAAGTGAGCTTCCTAAAAAGCTATTCATGGCAGGTCGAATGGAACTGGTCACTTCATTAATTACAATGTGAGCCTTCTTCTCCATCATAGTAGCCAAACGATAGATACCAATAGCAGCACCTAAGCAATCGATATCCGGCTTCTGATGTCCCATAATAATAACTTCATCCTTGTTCATCATAATTTCTTTTAGCGCATGGGCTTTCACACGGGCCTTCACACGGGTATTCTTCTCAGCAGTTTGTGTCTTACCTCCGTAATAAAGAATCTTCTCGCCTATCTTAATAACCGCCTGATCTCCACCACGA
Organism: Lachnospiraceae bacterium; assembly: GCA_051880435.1. Taxonomy (GTDB): domain Bacteria; phylum Bacillota; class Clostridia; order Lachnospirales; family Lachnospiraceae; genus CAG-590. Next base: position 20,649 of record JBJENY010000018.1, read on the forward strand.
CCTAAGGCCATATCCATAGCCATATGGGAATATTGGTAGGATGTACTATAATTATTACTATCCGGATCCACGCCGACAGCAATACTTAATGTTACCGGTGTTTCATTGCCGATATTAATACTTTTTACTTCATCTAATAACGAAAACTTTCCTTCCTGCAGACTTTCTAAATGCTGCTGCTGACAAAAGAATATATACTTATCCTTCTCTAATTTTTTAATAACCGCATCTGCTGTCTGCATATATTTTGTTATTTTTCTATCAATTAATGCAACTAATAAGGACTGACGGACTTCCTCAATGGAATCCATGGCTTCTTCAAAATTGTCAATATATATCTGACCTACTACCATCTTAATCTTTTCTTTTTCCGCTACTGCAGAAATCAATGCCGTTTCATCGTAAAAATAAATGGCATATAGGGAATCGCCTTCTGTCACACCGGCTTTCATCTGCTCAGATAACATATCCTTTACATCAAGCTTATGAATCTTCACCTGATAATTACAGTCATTCTGGAAAATATGAATAACCCTTTGATTCTTATCTTCCTCATCCATGTCAAACAGCTCTAAGGTGATATCCGTAAAAATATTCTGAATGTGCTTACGCATATGCTGACGGTCACTTTTTACCATTTCATAAAAGGCATGATTGCTCCACAACAAACGTCCCTTAGAGTCCACTAATGTATAGGGAACAGACATCTCCTTTAGCAGGGTATTCTGAATCGACCCCTGGGCAAAGCCTAATGTAACCAGATCAGACAAAATATTCGGCCGTCTTCTTACATATACATATAAAGCCGCCACATAATAAGCAATCAAAAAGCCGGAAACAATGAGTCCACATCTGATGCTAAAATAATAAACGATTCCATTCATCATTAATAATAGAATCAAATAATAGAATGGCGCTTTTAAATATTTATCTAATTCTTTTCGTAAAAGTCGATTCTCTTTCATAACTGTCCTTCCTTACATAATGACACTTCTATGCTATAACGGAATATAAAAACGGATTGGAATACATTTCCCCGTCTTTATCATACAAAATCCAGTCATTACCTCCGAGTATTATAACATATCTCCAATTATCTAACAACGAAAGATGTTGTATCCTGTCTTTGATTATCCGCAACATTTAGATATTAGAAGGTGCTTCTCCTATCTCATATATTACCATCTTCTCGTTCCAGTCTTTGTCATAATCCGGCAATTTTATTACACGAAATAATGAAAATTTTTGATATTGTAAAAATTTGCGATAATCTTCCTTGGGATAATAAAGCATCACATATATTTTTCTTGGATGACTTTTTACACTTTCTAAAATATTATGAATAACCTTTTCAAAAATGCACAAGGTAAATGGATTAAAAAAATAAAAAACTGTATCCTCCGGATGAATTTCATATTCCTCTGCTTTTCCATTGATGATTTCAATACGGTCCATGGAATCCCTAAATTTCGTATTATAATAAGCTCGATTAGAAAGTGCCTGCTCATATACCTCTTCATCTATTTCAATGCCACAAACCTCGCACTGAAACCGTTGATTTACGTAAAATAATACCCGGCCCTTCCCGCATCCAAAATCCACAAGACGGTCGTACTTACTAATAACACCTTCTAGTGCATCAAATGCACAAATGAGCCCACTATAACTTGTGGGCTCATATCGATAATAATCATCATTATATCTGTTATTATAGACAACCTCCGTGCTTTCAATGCCAAAAAAATCCTCAAATTTATCTTCTTTACTGGTTCTAATATTCTGTCCTTTTTTCTTTCTCATCTTGCCTGCACCTTAAACACAACGTGACATTCTGACACAAATTTGTAATTGATATCTAATGCGTATCTTACATTTACTAAAATTTCATTCTCTGTTTCATGAATATCTAAAACAGTGGTTGTAGAATCAATCTGCATAGGACCTGCAATGGTATGATACATAGTGGAAGTTTTTTTATCCCGCTCAAACATCAGACAGGATGTATTCGCACCCTTTTTGGTCATTTCAAAATAACCATCATAAAACTTCACACTATTTTTGGTAACCTGTTCCTCATCCTGTTCCTCATAAAACACATAATGCTTACCATTTTTCATATAATAGGTTCCGGGTACCACTAATTCAATAGGTTCCTCTCCCATCTCAAACTGGGTTCCGGAAACAGTAATCAATACGTCCTTTGTCATAATAACCTCTTTATTTCATATTTAATCCGACGTTTGCAAAACGGAAGTCCTATTCCCCTCGTACCTTAATAGCTTTCAATATCCACAACCGTTGTATCTGTGACATGACAGGGCAGTACTCTGTCAGCAAAGGATATAAATTGTTCCACCCCGTCACTGACATAGTATTCATATTCCGATTTGTGTTTTTTCTTATTCAAAATTCCCTGCTCTGACAAAAGCTCTTTTAAGCTTTTTGCAGTTTCATAAGCAGGATTAACCAAATGAACCTCTTCACCCATAAAACGCTTAATGGTGTTACGAAGCAAAGGATAATGGGTACAGCCTAACACTAAGGAATCCACATGGTATTCCTTTAGTTCCTGTAAATAACGGGCCACAATATCATCTGTTACCCTGTCCTCTAACAAGCCTTCCTCCACTAAAGGAACAAACAAAGGACATGCTTTACTGACAACGGTAATCTCCGGATTCAATTCTCTAATATAATCATTATAAATGCCGGATTTGATAGTACTTTGTGTGGCAATAACACCTACATTTCCTGTTTTGGTAGTCTCCACCGCCATTTTAGCTCCCGGTTTTACCACACCAATAATAGGGATGTCAATTTCTTCCGCAATTTCGTCCAATGCCAGGGCACTTGCTGTATTACAAGCCACAACAATAGCTTTTACATCCTTTGTTAAAAGGAAGCGGACAATCTGCTTACTATATTTTAAAACTGTTTTCTTGGATTTTGATCCGTAAGGCACTCTGGCAGTATCCCCAAAATAAACGATATCCTCATTGGGAAGCTGCCGCATGATTTCCCTTGCAACAGTCAAGCCTCCTACACCGGAATCAAATACACCAATTGGATTATTCATAAGCTTTCGCTCCTTATACATCTATTTCTAGTATCTTCTCTCTAACGCCAACTGAATTTGTTTTTCTACCAATTCCTCTAATGGAATTCCCGCTTTATCCCAAAGCATTGGATACATACTGATAGAGGTAAATCCGGGTAAGGTATTAATTTCATTGAAAATTACCTGATTGGTTTTAGTTTCTAAAAAGAAATCAACACGGGACAAACCATAACCATCCATGGCAGTAAATATTTTCTTTGCCGCCTCTCTAATCTCCTCTGTTTTACCCTCCGGTAATTCAGGGGACAATACAGTTTTAGATTCTGCATTATTATATTTGGCATCAAAATCATAAAATTCAGCTGCAGCTAAAATTTCACCAACACCGGAAGCCTCCACATTACCGGCACTTCCTAAGACGGCACATTCAATTTCTCTGCCTACAATATTTCTTTCTACTAAAATCTTCGTATCATGCTTTGCCGCAAGCTGTAAGCCTGCAATTAATTTCTCTCTGTTATGTGCCTTTGATACTCCCTGGGAAGAGCCTGCCTTACTTGGCTTAATAAATACAGGATAAGACAGTTTTTCCTCTACTCTGGCAACCTGTTTATCCATAATAGAAGCATCATTTTCTGACGCCTCTACATCCACAGCACGAACTAACACATAATCTGCCTGTTTCACATCTAAATCATCTACAATAATTTTTGTATAGACCTTATCCATTCCCGCTGCCGATGCTAATACACCACATCCCACATAAGGAATCTTCGCAAGCTCGAACAACCCTTGAATGGTTCCATCCTCTCCGTACATACCATGAAGCACAGGGAAAATCACATCTATTTTCTTTCTGGTTACACCATCAGGACCTGATAAAATCACTTCCTGTCTGGTTGCATCCGGAGAAATAATTGCCTCAATATTTGAATTTCTCCAGGTACCATTTTGAATGGAATCCAAGTCTTTCGTATATAACCAATGGCCTTCCTTCGTTATTCCTATGTAAGTGATATCGTATTGTTCTTTGTTGATTGCTCCTGCCACTGTAACCACAGAAATACAGGAAACATCATGTTCTGAAGACTGTCCACCGAAAATAACGGCTATATTTTTCTTACTCATGGATACTCCTTTCAAAATCATATTGTTTAGGCGTTGCGAAAATGCCTATCATATTGTTATCAAGAATTTGCGTAATGCAGATTATTTGCTTTTCACAAATATTGAAAGCCTACTGCTCAAATCCTACTAAAAATGCCTTTTGATTAATCTCTACTGTTTTAGGAGGAACGGTATTGGCAATGACCTCTAACCACTCTTCCTTTGTAAAATCCATATGCTGTGCCGCAAGACCTAATACAATGTTATTAAATACTCTGGAATTGCCAAGCTTTAATGCCTCTTCGGCTGCATTTATGGAATATACGGTATGCTCTTTTGCAAGATTTTCCAAAATATTTTCCGGATACTGGGCTGCACCTGTTACAACGGTAATGGGATCCATACGATGGTCATTTACTATTAATACGCCATCCGGCTTTAAAAAATGCGCATAACGAAGTGCTTCTAACCGTTCAAAGGCAATTAATACATCTGCCTGACCTTCTTCCACAATAGGCTCTTCTACCTTTTCGCCATAACGAACGTAAGTAACAACTGAGCCTCCACGCT
>JBJENY010000019.1:0-4911 GCA_051880435.1 Lachnospiraceae bacterium
GTCATTTCGCATTTGGATAAAACATATATTTTTTCCTTTGTTTCATATACTGTACCATCAATGAAAGTTGCAATTTTTTCTTTAATATCATCCGGATACACTACTCCCTTTCGAAAAGTTTGTTTTGCATTGTATGCTATTGCTTGCCCCCTTGGAACACTATCCAATACAATTCGCCAGACATTAACCATAGTCAACAAATTTTCCGTCTCTTGCTGACAAAAATTCTTATCAAGTGTACTATATGGCAAAAAAAGTGCATTGTATTCTTGTTGTAACTTAGAAATATCTCTTGCTGCACAAAACAAATTATACATTGCTAATCGTGGATTTTTTATATCATCCATACTCTTTTTGTTTAATCTAACCAACAGCCATTCTGCAAACTGATTATAGAAATTATCAAGCGATGTATATACATTCCCAAAAACTTTTCTGAATTTCTTATATTTTTCTACTGAAAGCAGTTGCTGCACAGGATAGTCATCATCCGCTATATGCTGAGCAGTTCCTTCCGAGTATAAACAATAGGGATCCATTATTGTTTTGGGTAACATATTTTCATAAAAGATATGCTCACGAAAAATCATCATCTGCGATTCAACATGAGTCCATCGATCCTTTGTATAACGTCCCTTCTTGTATATATCATCAACTAATTTCATTGTATTTATAAGCAATGTATTTACACTACTTCGTACCAAATCTATTTCTTTCACATATTCCATCCACGAAGCTGGTCTTAGTCCATATTCTATCCTGATTTTTACCCATCCATTTACTTCTGAAGTCCATCGACTGTGCCTGTTACTTTTATGCATATGTAATCTATAATCCATAGCTTGTATCCCGACATCTGCAAGAAGATTAACTCCCAGCAACTCGATATCAATATATTCTTTATTCGGATATAGTTGCTGCAAAATATTCAGCATTTTTATTCTCCAATATTGATTTATGTTCTTTTCATCTTTCGGTGTAGCCTTCTCATTTAATATTGGAGGTACAAATTTACAACACACTTCCTCATCCGTCTCAACATAAGAAACTATTTGATGCTCTCTTATTAAGCGTTGTACGAATTGCTCTATAGCTATATTACAAACTTCCAATAATGTTGATTGTTCATTCAAACCTCTTATTGTATCAGCGCATGCCTGTATATCACCAAAGCATATAATGTTAGATATATCCTCTTTATTCATCTGTAACTCAACACTATAATTACGTTTTGCCATCCAAAATAACGAATACCCAAACATTGTTTTTTCATCATCTGACTTAGGCATAACTATTGGATGTTTACTTCCTCTAAAAAAGCAATCCAGCAATTTGTATTCAAGAGATAACGAGGATAATGATTCTCTTACTTCATGAATTGTAGCTCTAATGCTTTCTTTGTTCCCAGGCATATGCTCTAGCATTCTTTCTGCAATTATTTCATTTGATCTATCTATTCCTGTAGGATCCAATGGTATAAAACACAACCACCCCTTTCCTTTTTCTTCATTAAGTTTCCGAAAACAATGAATATTACTTTCAACATATTGTTTTACTTCTAACCACAAAATTGCTTTAATTACTTTTCCAAATGCAATCCAATCTTTATAGTCATTTTTTGCAATCATTTGAATGTCATCCAATGAATACTCGTAATTTGTAAAGTATTCCATTAAGATAATGCTCACATATTTTGATTCAACACAATTAAGAGCTTTCATAAGCGCTTCCTTTATGTTTATAACAGTCTTTGTCCGTAAAACATTGTAGATTATGTTTGCTCGTACTGGATGTAAAGCCTCCAATCTATTTCCATCAGTAGTAATTCTAAGTAAATACTCATCTGAAAACCTTTTAACTGCGGCATTCATACTATCGCACTTCAAAACACCCTTGACAGCATTAAAGTCTACCGAACACCCCAAGCTACCTGTAAAACATACCAGATGTAAAAGTTCTAACCATGAATCCGAAATTCTTTCCAACATCATTGCATCTATTTGCTGTTCAATACGTTGAGTTAATGTCTGGTTGTTTGTAAGCAAATATACAAATTCAATCAATGGGCCCTTTCCGCCATACACATTCCACGCATCTTCAAAAGTTCTAAATGTTGCATGTGGTCGATTCTCTGTGTAAAAATCATATATCCAATGTGCTTCACCTTCTGTTAATTCTAATTCGATCACATTATACTGAACTGCTTTTCCGTTAAACGATGTAATATTATAATCTTCATCTCGAATCGAAATCAAAATAGGAATTTTAATTCCCCTCATTTGTAATTCTTGAAGTAAATATGCCCATCTGTTTTCCCCCGGTTGAACATCAATATAAATAATAAAATCATCCAAGTACTTTGAAAGTGCTATTAATGCTGAGGCAAGATTTTGAGCTTGCCCCTCAGATATAATGGAACGAATACAAAACACAAATTCTTCCGGATACATCTCTAATAGATATCTATAACATAATGCTGATTTTCCTTGTCCCGAAACACCTTTAACAATTGTTGCTTCATAGTTAAGCACCGAATTTTTAATCTCTTCGATCCACGTAGTTCTTAAAAAATCAAGATTAGACCGGATATGCATAGGATGCGCTGAAACACCTTGCAAAAACTCATCTTTTAATTCGATATAATCCTTGTCCATTGTTAACTCACTTAAACGAATTAAAGACTTATCATACTCTTTAAAATAACCATCAATACCTGCTATGCTTGTACCTATTTTATGTATTTCTTCTTCCCAACTCTTTAAACAAGTATATCCTTTTTCCTTTGAAAGTTTGGAAATATATTGAACTAGCAACGACTGTGCCAGATAAGGAGCCGCCATAATAGGCATATAACTCTTTATCTGCTGATGAATTCCATCAGTTAATTGTTTTTCTTCTACTTTTTCAAATTTTAATGAATTTAATAACCATTCTGCATCGTCATCCAATAAACCATGATTATCAACAAGTTTTTCTCTTATGTTCTCTTTTGTTTTTTCGACACCCTTTTCTAAGTCCTGTAATTCAACTCCTAAGTCTCCAAAATATACAACTTTTATAGTTTTGAAATTGGAATATTTAGAATGCAGACTACACATTCGCTTGAAAAAACCTTCACCGCCTTTTGATGTTTTTGTTGAAGATAAATGAGAAATTGTAAGAGCAGCTGTAATATTTTTTACTTGAACAGCTTCTATAACTTCCCCGTTATACTTAACTACTAAATCTTCAATATCTTCTGGATAATACTCGTAACCTTGAATATCTGTAACAAGTCTATATGCTATATAGAGCGTCTGTGACGAAAAACCTTTCCATGCTGCCTGCGCTCCTATATCAGATTTTATAAAAACATCTTCATCCATTCACAATCACCTTTCCTTACATTTAATCCATTTTATACATCTGCAATCACCTATCCCACTCTTGAAACTTATGACACTCAAGAATCTGATTTGGCGGAATCTCAACACCATTTTTACACAAAATTTCCTTTGTATCCGCTCCTATACAGATACACATATACGCATCATACAAATAACTCTTTACCATCTCAGATTCTGTATCAGAATTCCAACCATTATAAATAGTATCACTTACAGGAACCTTAAAAACTATGGCATATGATTCTTTAGATGCTTCCCACTCATCTGATAATCTTGTACCAAGCAGTGTATCAATATCACTTAATATCTCTGGTCTACAATGAACCCATCCACCATATACATCTTTTTCACTTATTGATAAAAAACCACATACCGTAAAATCATAGTAGAATTTTCTCCCTACAGACCATGCAGCATGTGCTTCAATGTCACAATGCGGTGGACATTTCCCATAAGATATGTCATAAATTCTTTTTTTGTATGTTAGACGACAGGCTTCAATATCTATATTTATTTCATAATTTTCCAAAAATTGTCTCAATTCACTATTTGCAAATTCATATGCCTTTACCAAGTCAACAATTCCATGTTGACGTATCTGCCTACATTTTTCACTACTTGTGGTAATATGGGTTACAACCATCTCTAAATCATTTAAATCTGGATAATGACCTCCATGTTTAGTAATAATATTTCTCACATCATCATCAGCATATGTATAATCTATTCTGCCATAATTCTTATATTGTTCTGCCAACCAAATTGTCCTATTTACACCTGTTAATGTTTCAAGTGTGGTAGCTGCCTTCTCACTTGTTCTAATGTCGTACAGCATCTTCTACCTCCCAGAAAATTTCTGTTCACTGTTAATATCTATTTTATCATAGATTTTTCTATCATATACAAAAAATCTCAACATATTATTGCTATAAAACAAAAAACACCCCACTAACCATCACAGTTAGCAGGGTATTCATAGAACGCATAATCTCCAATTTACACCATCGTAAACTGAGTGATTTTCCACAACTTATGCTTTTTTCTTTTAAGGTTTTCTCTCCGGTAATTCCGGATACATCTCTTCCACCATTGCCTGCACCGCAACCCTATCATCCAAAATGGTCACCGGTAACATAGGTTTTGCACCTTCTGGTGTATGAAATGCTTTTCCCTCAAACGAATTGCAATCATTACACATTTTTTCAAAGCAATAACACGCACTACAATTAGTTCCGCAGGCACTTATCAGATCTTTTGATACTCGTCGTACCAAGCCTTAATCACCTCAATCGGATGTTGGACTAATTACCACTCCTTCTCCTTTGCCTATATTCACTCGGAGAACTTTTATATCTTTCTTTGAATACTCTATTAAATGTTCTTTGGCTCTTAAAACCACTATCTAAACAAATATCCGTGATAGCATCATTTGTATTTTCCAAGCGTCCAATCGCATATCCAATTCTTGCATCATTTAGATACTGGTTAAAATTACAATGGAATGTTTTTGAAAATATTCTCGAAA
>JBJENY010000020.1:0-80626 GCA_051880435.1 Lachnospiraceae bacterium
AGTATGGATGTAATCCAAACCAGAAACCTTCAAGAATTTTTATGGAAGATGGAAGCGAACTTCCGGTTACTGTATTAAATGGTAAGCCTGGATATATTAATTTCCTTGATGCATTTAATGGCTGGCAGTTAGTAAAGGAGCTTAAGGAGGCAACAGGACTTCCTGCAGCAACTTCATTTAAGCATGTTTCACCTGCAGGTGCCGCCGTTGGTCTTCCATTAAATGATACATTAGCAAAGATTTACTGGGTAGATGATTTAGGTGAGTTATCTCCCCTTGCTTGTGCTTATGCAAGAGCCAGAGGAGCAGACCGTATGTCATCATTTGGTGATTTTATCGCCCTTTCAGATGTGTGTGATGCTGATACAGCCAGACTGATTAAGCGTGAAGTTTCTGATGGTGTTATTGCCCCTGGATATACAGATGAAGCACTTGCTTTATTAAAGGAAAAGAAAAAAGGTAATTACAATGTAATTCAGATTGATGAAAATTATGTTCCGGCAGAAATCGAAAGAAAACAGGTATACGGAATTACTTTTGAGCAGGGAAGAAATGAGTTAGATATTAATGGTGATTTATTATCAAATATTGTAACAAAGAACAAGGATATCCCTGAGTCAGCAATGATTGATATGAAGATTGCTTTAATTACATTAAAGTATACCCAGTCTAATTCTGTTTGCTATGTTAAGGATGGACAGGCAATCGGTATTGGTGCCGGCCAGCAGTCACGTATTCACTGTACAAGACTTGCAGGTCAGAAGGCTGATAACTGGTATCTTCGTCAGTCACCACAGGTTATGGGCTTACAATTTTTGGATTCCCTTGGACGTGCTGACAGAGATAATGCCATTGATGTATATATGGGCGATGAATATGAGGACGTTCTTCGTGAAGGTGAATGGCAGAAGCGCTTCAAGGTAAAACCTGAAGTATTTACAAGAGAAGAAAAGCGTGCATGGTTAGATGGTAATACAGGTGTAACACTTGGTTCCGATGCATTCTTCCCATTCTCTGATAACATTGAAAGAGCAAAAAAGAGTGGTGTTGCATATATTGCCCAGCCGGGTGGTTCCGTAAGAGATGACCTTGTAATTGAGTGTGCTGACCAGTACAACATGGCTATGGTATTTACCGGAATTCGTTTGTTCCATCACTAAAATAAAGTTGTCTATTATTACGAATGCACTTCCTAAGGGGGTGCATTTGTGATTTTTCGATGGGAAATAAGCAGGAATACCTACCAAATTGAGACAAGCAAGCTAATTAGTAGGTAAAGTATAGGGAAAGAAGCATAAAAATAGGCAGGAATACCTACCAAATTGGGACAAGCAAGCTAATTAGTAGGTAAAGTATAGGGAAAGAAGCATAAAAATAGGCAGGAATACCTACCAAACTTGAACAGGCAAGCAAATTAGTAGGTAAAGTGGAAGAAAAGAAGAACAAAAATAGGCAGGAATACCTACCAAATTGGGACAGGCAAGCAAATTTGTAGGTAAAACGGAAGAAATGGAGATGAAATTGTGGGAAAAGATGATATTTTAGATAGCGACATTGCTAATATTATTGCATTGTTAGATGGAAAATGTGATGATGGTGTGAGCAGGATTAAAGTAAATGTGTCAGAACAACAGGAAGCAGAAACCGTAAGGGAGGTACATCATCACGGACGTTGTGATGTGGGAAGTCCATGGGCTACCGGTAGTGTGAGAAACTTTGACTGCTAATTTCGGTGTATATGCCGTATTATTTTCTATATGATATAAAATCCATAGAGAATATAGATAATATACAAAGTAACATGCAAAATAAAATAGAAAACAATATGTAGAACAACACACAAAGTAACATGCAAAATAAAGTACAAAACAACATGCGGAACAACACACAAAATAACATGAAGAATAAAATAGAAAACAATATGCAAAATATTTCACAAAACAACATAAAAATAATATACAAAATGATAGAAAATGTGTAATATAATAGCATTATTTTATGTTTTCATATTGAATTTTATGATAGATGTGCTAGAATAACCATGCAAAGAAGGTAAATTCTGTGATTTCAGAATAAAACGAGGTGATGGAATGAAAAAAAAATCTGTGATAGGAATTATAATTGGTGCCGTTGTAGGCGTGGTTAGTATTGTTGTTGCAATTATTACGGGACATAAGGTTAAGAAGAAAAAAATTATGGATGACCCGAAAAAATATAAACCGGTGTAATTTGTGAGGGAGAAAAATCTCCCTCTTTATTTATGTAAAAATATGATTTACAATATTGTGGTTGTAAATGATTACAAATGTATCATATTAGATAACTGAAAAATATAAGGATACCAATTGAAAAAATAGTTTAAATTTGATTGAATGAAAGTGATTGTTGAATTTGATTGGTACGAATTTTATTGGTTTAAATTGATTGGTATAAATTGATTGGTTCGGAGTTGATTGAATGAAAATGACCTGTTAAATTTGATTATTTCGCATTTCGTTGGAAAAACATGTTTTGAATCGTTGTTAATATTAGATAGTTGTTAATTAGTTAGGAGCATATATGAAAGATTTAACAAAGGGTTATCCGGCAAAAATAATATTCATGTTTGCCCTGCCCTTAATTCTTGGAAATGTATTTCAACAATTTTATAATATGGCAGATAGTAAGATTGTCAGTATGTTTGTTGGGACATCTGCCCTGGCGGCAGTTGGTTCTACCAGCATTATTTCTAATACCCTGATTGGATTTGTAAATGGATTAACACAGGGCTTTGCTATTTTAATAGCCAATAGTTTTGGTGCAAGGGATGAAAAAAGAATGCGTAAATATGTGGCAGGAACCATTATTCTTACCACTTTAGTAGCCGTAGTACTAACCCTTTTAGGAGAAATGTTTATTAAAAATATTTTGCATGGCTTAAGTACGCCGGAAGATATATTTACAGATGCCCTATCTTATGTCAGAATCATTATTTTTGGTAATATATTTGTGGCGATGTATAATATGTGTGCCAATACCCTCCGTGGGGTAGGGGACAGTAAGCGTCCCTTATATTGTTTGCTTTTAGGGATTGGTATTAACATTTTTCTGGATTTCATTCTTGTTGGTCCCATGAAAATGGGGATAAGGGGTGCCGCTTATGCAACCGTTATTTCCCAAATGGTATCGGCTGTTTGCTGTCTTTTCATTGTGTTAGTGAAATTTAGGGAAATTTTACCTCATAAAGAGGACTGGAAATTAGACGAAGGTCAGTATCAGGGACTTGTTACCACAGGTCTGTCTATGGGACTCATGAGTTGTATTGTAAATATAGGAACCATTGTATTGCAGGGAGCCATTAACAGCTTGGGAACAAAAATTGTTGCAGCCCACACTGCTTCCCGTCGTGCCATTGATGTACTAATGGTAGCTTTATACACCATTGGTCTTGCAATGACTACCTTTGTCAGTCAGAATGTGGGTGCCAAAAGACCTGACCGGGTTAGACAGGGAGTGAAACATGCCTTAATTATGGTTACGGTACTTACCACAATTTTAATTATCATTTGTTTTGCTTTTGGGGAAACTATTATTTGCTGGTTGACATCTACAGATGATGCTGAGATTATAAATGCATCGGTTATGTATATTCATGTTTCGGTTGTTTTTTTCTATGTATTAGGGCCATTATTTGTACTTCGCTGTTCCTTACAGGGAATGGGTCGAAAAATTATTCCGGTATGTTCCAGCATTTTAGAAATGGTAATAAAAGTGTTATCTGCAATGCTGTTAGTGCCTGCCCTAAAATATTTTGGGGTTGCTTTAACGGAGCCGATTAGCTGGTTTGCCATGACTGTGTTACTATTTTCAGCATATTTGGCAAAATCACCGGAAAAAATACTAGAGGAAAATAAGTAAAATGAGATAGAATAGTTTAGGCGTTTGCAAAACCCATTTGAAATATGATGCCTGCTTATGGCATTTGTAAAAAAATCACAACGCAAAGGGTCATCTTAGTGCATTACGCAAATGCCTATAGAATGCCTGCATGAAAGGAGCGGATATATGGAAGAAAAAAAGCAAAAGATTACCTGGAGACGATTTGTTTTTATGATAATTGGTGTAATGTTAATTGGTTTTAGCGTAAGCTTTAACCGGATTGCATGCTTTGGAACCGATCCCTTTTCCTGTATGAATATTGGTGTAAGCAGTCATTTGCCCATTAGCTATGGGACCTATCAGGTTATTTTAAATATTATATTATTTATTCCTGTAATTATTTTATGCCCAAGAAGCTTTGGGATTGGTGCATTGTTTAATATGTTTTTTGTCGGCTATAGTGCAGAGCTTGGTATGTTTTTATTTTCTCTTTTTGGAGTAAATGAAAGCACCTTTATTCATATATTTTCCATACGTTTTTTGATTTTTTTGGTAGGCGTGCTTTTATTATGTTTTGGTGTAGCTCTTTATATGGAATGTGATTTGGGGGCAGCACCTTATGACATGATTGGACAGATTGTAGATGAACGAACCCATGGTAAAATTAAGTTTAAATGGGTTCGCATTTTTACAGATTGTTTGTGTATGACCATCGGCTATATTTCAGGGGGAACGGTTGGCCTGGCAACAATTTTAATTTCGTTGTTTACCGGTCCTGTTGTTAGTTTTTTCCGTGAACATGGAGTAAAGAAAATTGTAGGGAACGAGAAAAAGGCAGTTTTGTAGTATAAGCCTGCAGATGGGTAGAAAAGGAAAATACTTTGAAAGAGTTTCCGGATAGCAAGACGAAGGAAACATGCATAGAAATGGTCTCCGGATGAAATATGATAAGGAAAAATTGTGCAATATTAATATGAAAGATATGAAAGCGAATAGGATATGAAGCCACTTGAAAAACTGAGATTAGAAATGGAAAAACATAATATAGATGCTTATCTGATTGTATCAGATGATTTTCATGGTTCTGAATATGTTGGAGATTATTTTAAATGCAGAGCCTACATCTCCGGTTTTGACGGGTCTGCCGGAACATTAGTGATTACAAAAGAAGAAGCGGGACTGTGGACCGATGGCAGATACTTTATCCAGGCTGCTTCCCAGCTTGAACATACCGGAATTACCCTGTTTAAAATGGGAGAAGAAGGGGTTCCTACTGTGTTGGCGTATTTAGCAAAGACATTAAAGGAACATAGTACTTTAGGTTATGACGGAAGAACCTTATCAGTTGGCTACGGAAAAAAAATAAAGGAACAGCTTGTGGATAAGGACATCACTTATGTGGAAAATATTGATTTGGTGGACCTTGTTTGGGAGAATCGTCCGGAATTATCCCATGAACCGATATGGCTGTTAGAAGACTGTTATGCAGGGCTTAGCAGAGAAAAGAAGCTTGAAAACCTAAGAGCGGAAATGAAAAAACTGGGGGCGGATTATCATCTGCTTTCCTCCCTGGATGATATTGCATGGTTATACAATATACGGGGAAATGATATCGCCTATAATCCTGTGGCATTAGCCTATACATTAGTGGATGTAACCGGGAACCGGACCATGTTGTATGTTAGAGAGGATGCCTTGGGAGAACCTGAAAAAAAGGAGCTTATAAAATGTAATATTCAAATACGCTCTTATTTCGATATTTATGATGATATTGCCAGACTTGGTACAAAAGAATTTTGTCCGGAGTCAAAATTAGAGTCCGGTTTGAAGCCGTCTCTTTTAATAGATGAGACAACATTAAATCTTTCTTTATATGCAGGTATTCCGGAAGGTGTAGAAATCATCAATCATGCAAATCCTACCTATTTGGCAAAAGCAATAAAAAATAAGACAGAAATGAAAAATGAAAGACTTGCACACATCAAGGATGGTGTGGCAGTTACAAAATTGATTTACTGGCTAAAGAACCTCCCAAACAGTGAGGAGTTTCAACAGGGCAGAATAACTGAATTAGATGTAAGTGAGAAATTGTTGGCTCTTCGTAAGGAACAGGATGGTTTTCTTGATCAAAGCTTTGCACCAATTATTGCAACCGGTGCCCATGGTGCCATTGTTCATTATGAGCCAACAAAAAAGACCAATGTACCAATTGAAAACAACACATTTTTATTAATGGATACCGGCGGACAGTATTATGAAGGAACAACAGATATTACAAGGACGGTTGTAATAGGAACTGTTACAAAGGAACAAAAAAGACATTATACCGCAGTACTTCGTGGTAATTTAAATTTAGCAAATGCTTATTTTAAATATGGAGTAGCAGGAGCCAATCTGGATTATCTTGCCAGAAGTCCCTTGTGGGAATTAGGTCTTGATTATAATCATGGAACCGGTCATGGTGTGGGATATTTGTTAAATGTTCATGAAGGTCCTAATGCTGTACGGTTAAAGGATGTCGATCAAAAAATCGGGACACCTTTTGAAGAGGGAATGATTACCTCTGATGAACCGGGATTGTATCTTGAGGGGCAATATGGAATTCGTTTGGAGAACTTAATGATGTGTGTGACACATCAGACAACGGATATGGGAAGATTTATGAAATTTGAAACATTAACTATGGTTCCCTTTGACAGGGATGCAATTTTGTTAGAAGATATGAATGGGGATGATATCGCAAGATTAAACAGCTATCATCAGTATGTTTATGATGGGATTTCGCCATATCTGACAAAAGAGGAAGCAAATTGGTTGTATCAGGTGACACGACCTATTGAAAGGATATAATATGAACAAACAACAAAAACAACCAAAATTTATTATGACAGAAATGATGGCACGATATCTGATTAAGTTTGCAATACGGGTTGGCATTTTTATTAGTATTTTGATTTTTTATATTGTAGATAAGCCCACTATGTGCCATGTTATGACAATGAATGTATATAAAGGAATTCGACCCATTCATTTATTATGGTTGTATTTTATGGGATTAATGATACTACATATTTTTCCTTTTGAAAAAATTAAGCTTACAATGGCAAGAAGAAAAGCAGAGGAAAAACCTTATGTGCCGGTAAAGAATTATGATGAGTTACAGCTGCTTCGTTTTGTACAAAATCAAAACGTAAAAGCCTGGACCGTAATGCTTATCTGGTTGTTAACAAACTGTGTGATTGGTGGATTATATTTGTTAGATATCTTGGATGATGCAGATTTGTTAATGTGTACCGTATTCTTCTTTTTGTGTGACTATATCTGCATTTTGTTTTTCTGTCCATTTCAAAAAATGATTATGAAAAACAGATGCTGTGTGAATTGCCGAATTTATGATTGGGGACATTTTATGATGTTTACACCAATGTTGTTTATTAAAAACTTTTTCAGCTGGAGTTTATTTATTACATCTTGTGTTGTACTGATTCACTGGGAGGTTGTATATGCAAAACATCCGGAACGATTCTGGTATGGTTCGAATCAGAATTTACAATGTACCAATTGCAAGGACAAAACATGTCAGATTAAAAACCGGGTGATGGGCAGAGTAGACGGGGGATTTATGAATGAATAAAAAAAGAATGCTTTTATTTCTTTTTGTAATAGGCATCATGTTTAGTGTCATACAGACCTTTGGCAGTCCTATGTATGTGAATGCAAAAGAAGAGGATATCTATGATATTGTTTTGTTTTGGGGACAATCAAATATGCGGGGCTCCGTAGGTGGCAGTGAAGAAGAAAAACAGCCGGATAAAAGAATATTAGTTGAGGCCAATACCGGGATTGCCCAGGAGATACTGAATGTAACAACAGCAATGAATCACGTAAATGTACCAATTCAGGAAGGAACAGCTTATGAGTACCGATATTCCTTAAGAGACAAGAATCCTCTTGTTCCAATTGAAAGCAGTACAAGTACAATTGGAGAAACACTGGCATATCAGGATGGTGCAATTGTAGCTGTTGACAGTTCTTCCAGTGCACAGGCATCGAAGGGAACGAATATGATTCCTCAATTTTGTGATACCTATTATAGAATGACAGGTCATAAAGTGATTGCAGTCATGGTTGCTGTAAGCGGTCGTGAACTGTCTGCTTTTTTGCCTGCTTCGGATTCTGATAATGAATACCTGGATAGCGGAATTAATAAAACAGCAAAAATCATATACCAATCTGCCGTTGATTATGCCAATGAGAATGGATATCAGATTGGTTCGAAATTCTGGGTTTCCTTCCAGGGGGAATCTGATGTCCGCAATATGAATGGTAATTCGGATGTTGCGTCTTACGTGGATAAATTTAATATGTTGTCAAAGGACCTGGCTGATAGCCTTGGAACGGAATTTGGTTTTATTGTTGAAACCGGTTTTATATTTTCTTCTGACTGGAAAAGTATTTCTTCTACTACTATCCAGCGTGTTGAACGGGTGAATCAGGCACAGGAAAAAATAATTGAAACTAACGAAAACATTATGTTAGGGTCGGATTTTCCATATAGACAGTATATGGCATATAACGACAATGTTGTTAGTAATTATGATAATTACGTTCATTTCACATCGGCAGCCTTGTCCCAGGTGGGTTATGACACGGCAATGAAAGCAAGTAACTATGTAAATGGTGGCTTTGTAGAGTCTATAACTCTTGATTGCAGTGAAAAAACTATTTCTCCAAATGAATCATTTCAGTTGGTTCCATCTGTGATGCCGGATTCCACCTTAAATGATTATCTTGTTTGGACAAGTACAGACCCTCACGTTGCAGCTGTTGACGAGAATGGAATGGTGACGGGTATAAAGGAAGGTGCCGTTCTGATATCTGTTAGAACAAAAAATGGAGAAAAGCAGGCTGTATGTAAAGTTATTGTAAAAGGTGAGGGGACGAATACCATTACTTTAAAGGAGTCAGATATTTCTTTGAAAACGGGAGAAACCTATTCCTTAAATGTAACATCAGAAAGCGAGAATGTGAAATGGTCCTGTGATAATTTGTCTGTTGCAAAGGTTGAGCAGGGAATTGTTACCGGTGTTGGGGAAGGAACTGCATTTGTTTCTGTAGTGGAAGAAAATAGTGGAAGGGTTGCAACCTGTAAGGTAACCGTAACCGATTGCGGTGTGATGGGAGTAACCTTACCTGAAAGTATGGATGTACAAGTTGGAATGTATGCCTTGTTAAATGCCAATGTGATTCCGGAAGCTGCACAAAATCGTAAGTTGCAATGGGAATCAAGTGACCCTTCGCTCCTTTTTGTGGATGAAAATAATGGATTAATGAAAGGATTAAAGGAAGGGGATGCCACCATAACTGTTACAACGTTAGATGGAGGGTATCAGTCATCCTGTATTGTTCATATATTACCTGATACCCGGGAATTGATTCCGGTTAATTCTGTTTTGCAAATGGAATATGATGAAATGTTAGTTGTGGGAGAAAACCGTCAATTATCTGTAACTTGTCTTCCGGAGGATGGAACAGATCAAACCCTTTGCTGGTTAAGTAGTGATGATGAAATTGCAAAGGTAAGTCAGGAGGGTATTGTTACCGGTTGTGGTATTGGGCAGGTTGTTATTACTGCAGTTGCTGCAAATGGTATTGATGATAACGTAAAGACAGCCTTTACATTACAGGTAAGTGATTCCCCTATAGAGGAAATAACCTTTGAAAAACCGCAATATAAGCTGTCTCTTGGAGGGAAATGTAAAATTAACCCTGTAATTGTACCGGAGACAGCCTTTGTTAATAATTTAGAATATGTTTCCTCTGATACTGATATTTTTTCCGTAGATGAAAATGGAGAAATAACGGGAAACAGTGTTGGCAGTGGTGAATTGCTTGTGAGAACAATGGACGGAAATATAAGTGCAACATGTATCGTTGAAATAGTTGCCCCGGCTATCAGTAACATAACCTTTGATTGTAATGAGCTTGTGCTGGAAGTAGGACAGGAGAAGGTGATAAATGCATCAGTGATTCCCGGTGATATCCCTACAGGAGGCATTGTATGGAATAGTAGTGATTCCTCTGTCGTAGAGGTTACGCAGGATGGAAAAGTGATAGGGAAAAAATGTGGCACAGCAATGGTAGTTGCTTCTTCCATGGATGGAAATGGTGTGCTGGCGTGCTGTCATATTGTTGTACAAAAACAAACCATAAAAGCCCGGTTAATTACGGTGTCCTGCCTTTCAAATGAGGTTAGAGTAGATGCGACCAATATGATGCATGCACAGGTAATGCCAAGTAATACCACAAATAAGGATGTTGTTTGGACAAGTAGTAATCCTTATTATGCGGTTGTATGCCAAAATGGTCTGATTAAGGGCAAACGTCCGGGAATGAATAAAACGGTTGTAATTACCGCAAAGGCAAAAGACGGAAGTAGTGTATATGGGAAGTTTCAAATAAAGGTGGTTCCCAAGTATGTGGAACAAATTCATGTGCTGAATCCTATAGGTGGTAATAAGCTTGCGGTAGGAAAGTCTGTAGCCATGAAGCTTGTTGTTACACCGGTAGATGCAACAGAAAAAACCGTAAAATGGACCAGCAGCAATACAAAATATGCAACAGTGGATGGGAATGGTGTTGTGACTGCAAAGCAGGGAAGTAATGGAAAAAAAGTTACAATAACAGCATCGGCAACGGATGGCAGTAAAGTATATGGCTCATTTGATTTTATTATCATGAAGCATGAGGTAACGGCTATTTCCCTTTCGGCACAAAATAATAAGGTCTTTGCCGGTCGTACTTTGCAAATAAATTCCCTGATGATGTCCACCGGTCCTAATGTGTGTTCCAGTTTGAAATGGACATCCTCAAATCCGGAATATGCATCTGTGGATAGCAAAGGAATCATAACAGGAAATAAAGCCGGTATTGGAAAAATCGTAACAATTACTGCCACGTCAAAAGATGGAAGTAATGTAAAAGCAACTTATAAAGTAAAGGTTGTGCAGAAATAAAATTATATTTAAAAAAGAAATTATTGCAAAAAACAGTTGCCAATTCCTCCCAAAATAAAGTACAATACTACTTGGGTGTTTTAAAGTGGTAAAGTGGAAAAACATCTATTGCATAATAATCAAAGGAGAAAGGAAAATGGGAAAGTTTTATCAGGAAGAGATTGAAACAGCTTCAAGAGAAGAGATTGAAAAAATTCAGACAGAAGGATTAATTAATGTAGTTAAAAAAGTATATGAGAATGTTGAATATTATCGCAACATGATGGATGAACATGGTGTTAAGCCGGAAGATATTAAAACCTTAGCAGATGTAACCAAGCTTCCATTTACAACAAAGGATGATTTAAGAGATGCTTATCCATATGGATTAATGGCAAAGCCACTTAAGGAGTGTGTAAGAATTCAGTCTACATCCGGTACAACCGGTCGTCGTGTTGTAGATTTTTATACACATAATGATATTGATATGTGGGAGAATGGTTGTGCCCGTGCAATTGTTGCTGCAGGCGGTACAGATGAAGATGTATGTCAGGTATCATACGGATATGGTTTGTTTACAGGTGGTCCCGGATTGAATGGTGGTTCTCACAAGGTTGGCTGTCTTACCATCCCAATGTCATCAGGAAATACAGACCGTCAGTTAATGTTTATGAAGGATTTAGAGGCTACTATTCTTTGTTGTACACCTTCTTATGCGGCTTACCTTGCTGAGTCAGTTGCGGAAAGAGGAATGAAGGATGACCTTAAGTTAAAGGCAGGTATCTTTGGTGCAGAAGCATGGTCAGAGGAAATGAGACATACCATTGAGGAAGGTCTTGGTATTAAGGCGTATGATATTTATGGTTTAACAGAAATGGAAGGACCTGGTGTTGCTTTTGAGTGTCAGGAGCAGGATGGTATGCATATTTGTGAAGATTACTTCCTTCCGGAAATCCTAGACCCTGATACATTAGAGCCGGTTCCGGATGGACAGATTGGTGAGCTTGTATTTACAAGCTTTGCAAGAGAAGCATTCCCATTACTTCGTTACCGTACAAAGGATATTACCTATATTACTCATGAAAAGTGTAAATGTGGTCGTACTCATGCACGTATCCATAGATTAATGGGTAGAACTGATGATATGTTAATTGTTAAGGGTGTTAACGTTTATCCTTCCCAGATTGAAGAAGTATTGATTAAGAAGGGAATGCCTGAAAATTATCAGTTAATCGTTGACCGTGTAAAGAACAGTGATACATTAGATGTAAATGTTGAGATGACACCGGAGATGGAAGCAGATGCATCCTTTGATAAGGCTGCTAAGGAGAAAGAGCTTGTAACAGCACTTAAGAGTATGCTTGGTATTTACGCAAAGGTTACATTGGTTGAATCAAAGTCAATTACTCGTTCAGAGGGTAAGGCAGTTCGTGTAATTGATAATCGTAAAATTTGATTATAGTTAATTTTTCCCTGAAAAATCAGACAGCTTTATGTCTGATTTTTCAGTATAAAAAGATATGTTTTTCAATATAAAAAGAGCAGATATATTAGTATATTTTTCTCTATAAAAATGATAGATTTGGATTAGTTTGATGCCTAAGGGTAAGAAGACGGTAAAGATAATAAACATGATTAGGAGCACGTAAACATGGAAAAACAAACAATGGCAGATTTTGAAGAAGAGTTAAAAAGCTCTTTTCGTGTAATAAAAGCAGGGGATATTGTTACCGGAATGATTGTTGATATCAATGATGAAGAAGTAACCTTGGATTTGGGATATTTTGCACCGGGAGTGATTCCAATGTCAGAGCTATCAGATGATCCGGATTTTTCTGCAATGAAGCAATTAAAAATAGGTGAGTCTGTTTCTGCGGTGGTGCTGCAGTCTGATGATGGAAGAGGTAATGTTGAGCTTTCTCTAAAGGATGCTACAAAGGTTACGGCATGGGAACATGTAAGAGAGCTTTTAGAACAGCAAAAGACAGTAACGGTTAAGGTAAAAGAAAGTGTAAATTCCGGTGTGGTTGCTTATTTAGAAGGGCTTCGTGGATTTATTCCGTCGTCCCAGTTGGCGTTAGCTTTTGTTGAGAATACAGAGGAATATATTGGAAAAACCTTAGAGGTTAAGGTGATTACCGCTGACGAAAATGCCGGAAAATTAGTATTGTCAGCCAAAGCTGTTTTAAAGGATCAGGAAGAAGAAACGAATCGGGCAAAAACTGCTATGATAATTCCGGGTTCCATTTTTGAAGGTACGGTAGAAAGTCTTAAGGATTATGGTGCATTTGTTCAGATGGATAATGGATTGACAGGCCTTGTACATATTTCTAAGATTAGTATGAAAAGAATTAAGAAACCTTCTGAGGTATTATCAGTAGGACAGAAGGTAAAGGTTAAGGTTCTTGAGGTAAAGGATGGAAAAATCAGCTTAAGTATTAAGGATGTAGAAATGAATACCTCTGATATTGTTACCGATGTCATTGAGGAATTTGATTATAAAGAGGAGGAGATTCCTAATAATCCATTTGCAGCATTGCTTGCAGGAATAAAAGTGGATGAGGGATAGAAATAAGAAGCTAGATTATTAAGTACGGTTGTGTTACATAAGCCTGTTTATGGTATTTGTTAAAAATTCACAACGTATATATAATTTAATGAGTTTTGCAAACGCTAAAAATGAATGAGGGAAAGAGGATTTTATATGAATTTACAACAAAAAAGTAATGGGAAAATAATAGGAATTATAGCACTTGTAATATGTCTTTTATGTGTCGGTGGTGTATTGTTTATTTTTGGCAGATTTGATGATCAAAGATATCCAAAGGCATATCTGGATGCCGTCTATCATGAAGACTATTCAGGTATGGCACAGGTGCTGCATGTTGGTGAAGATGATGTAAAAAAATATTTTCAGACGGCTATCGATAACACCTTGCAGGAAGCTATCAGTCAGGTTTCTTCTTCCGGATTGTCTGATACCAGTACGCAACGAATGAAGCAAACCATGAAAGCATTGTTTGCATGTGCAAAATATGAGGTGTTAGATGTTCAAAAATTTGATAGCAATACGTATTGTGCAACAATTAATGTATATCAGTTCCAATTTTCCGAGGAGTTTCAAAAGGATGTGCAAAATGCTGTTAAAAAAAATGCAGCAAATTTAAGAGCAAAAAATGAGGCTCAGCTTATGGATGCAGCAGTTACAATCATCTGTGATTGTTTAGATGAACAAATTGCGAATCCTACTTATGCAACATCTCCTACAGTTGTGCAATTAACTTTTACCAAGGATAATTTTTTCACACTGATATATGATGTGGAATCTCAGGAAGAAATAAACAAATTTACTAACGCATTAATGGATATAGAAGGATTAAAGTAGATTTTTATGAATTGCTATTTAAGAATGTTAACTTTCGTCATAAGCCCCTTGACTTTTGAATGTTCATATCCTAATATTAGAACATATAAAAAGGTTTTGAGAAAGAGGAGTAAAAGTAGTTCCTTGCAAGAGAGAATAACTCATGGGCTGGAAGGTTATTTCAAGAAGAATACTTTGAAGGTAGCTTTTGAACTGTGTGATTGAGAAAGTTGCATGTAGGTCGCACCGGCATCGTCCCCGTTATCGGATAAGAGAAGTAAAAATTAAGGTGGTACCGCGAGATTTCGCCCTTTGTCAAATTGGCAAGGGGCTTTTTGTTTTCATGATAAAATGTTTTTATGAAAGTGAGGTGTCTGATGGAGAAACTGAACTTGAAAAAATTAAAGGTAAATATGAAAATGGATACAACCATTGAGCCCTATGGGGGTGTAAGTAAAATATTACTTCCCGTTATTTTATTTGCAATGGGGATGTATTCTATACTAATGGTATTTAACCACATGAAACTGGGAGATTCCTTAATGTGGATTTCTTCTTTTGTTCTTGCTATCGTTTTTTTTGGAAACTTTTTCATGTATACCGTTATGAAAAAAAGAAAACTGGCAACTTTTTTATCTGTGGTCATTGTTATGATTTTATTTAGCTTCTACTTTTTAGTGGGAGGTAGTGAGGGATATTCCGCCATCTGGATTTTATTGCTTCCCTTTGCAATGTTTGTTTTGGTGGATTTTCCTTTTGCAATGATGGCGACGGTTTATTTTCTGTTATTGTTTGTGATTTTTTGCTGGACTCCGGCATCTAAGGTTGTGGAATCCCTATATAATCCGGTGATGCTATACCGGTTTCCTTTTTGGTATTTCTTTTCATTTATTATTGGTCTGGTTTCCTATATTCAGATGTATCGTTCCGCAAAGCAAAATGCAGAATTAATTAAAAAAGCAGAGGTTTCTGCAGAAGATGCCAGACTGGCCAACGAAGCAAAGAGTAGCTTTTTGGCAAATATGTCTCACGAGATTCGAACGCCTATTAATGCCATTCTGGGTATGAATGAAATGCTTCTTAGAAAAACCCGGGATGAAGAGTGTAGGGAGTATGCATTAAATATTGAAAATGCCAGTAATAGTTTATTATCCTTGATTAACGATATTCTTGATTTTTCAAAAATTGAATCCGGTAAAATGGAGTTGTTGCCGGTAGAATATCAGGTCAATAATTTGCTGAATGACTGTTATCATTTGATTAATATGAGGGCCATGGATAAAAATCTTGATTTCATTATTGATAATAATCAGGATATCCCAAGAATATTATTTGGTGATGAGACAAGAATCCGTCAGATTATTGTGAATTTACTGACCAATGCCGTCAAGTATACCAATGAGGGCTCCATTCGGTTAAGCCTGAATTATGAGGAGCGAAAAGAAGATGAGATTTTGCTACAGATACGAGTAGCAGATACAGGAATTGGTATTACGAAGGAAAATAAGGAAAAGCTGTTCCAATCCTTCCAAAGGGTGGATTTAGAACATAACCGGAATGTGGAAGGTTCAGGCTTAGGTCTTACCATTACAAAACAGTTTGTTGATATGATGGGTGGAATGATTTATGTCAGCAGCGAATATGGAAAGGGCTCTACATTTATTGTCAATATCCCTCAAAGGGTGGTTGATAGAACTGCCATGGGAGAATTTTGTGCAGCCGTAAAAGCTCAGGAAATTAATTATAGTGAAAGAATATATGCACCGGAAGCCAAAGTGTTGGTAGTAGATGATGTGTTAATGAATCTGAAGGTATTTCAGGCACTGTTGAAGGACACCGGAATTAATGTAGATATTTGTATGAGTGGTAAGGAAGCCATTACCTGTGCTCAAAAGAAACATTATGACATCATTTTTATGGATCATATGATGCCTAATATGGATGGAATTGAAACCTTTAAAAATATGAAGGCAATTGACACCCAAAACAATGACACCCCGGTTGTTATGTTGACAGCTAATGCCATATCCGGTGTAAAAGATATGTATATAAAAGAAGGCTTTGTTGATTATATTACAAAACCGGTTAAGATAGAAACCTTGGAATCCGTGATTATAAAATATCTGCCAAAGGAGCGGATTGTCAGTCGTGGGGATGTAACGCAGATACAGGAAATGTCTTCTGTCTCTGAGCCGGTAAATCAAAATGAGGAGCCCGCCGGTTCGGCATATCCACAGCTGGCAGCCCGGTTCCCATATCTGGATGTAGATATGGGCATGGAATATTGTGGTGGAATGGAGGAATTCTACGAAGAAATGCTTCGTACTTATGTAGAGAATTCAAAACTGGAAGACCTTCACAATGCAAATTATGATAAAGATTATGAAGCTTATCAGATTAATGCCCATTCCTTAAAAAGTACATCCTTAACCATTGGTGCGACTGAGCTTTCTGAGGCAGCAAAGGGCTTAGAGTTTGCCTGCAAGGAACAACGGTATGATTACATTAAAGAAAATCATTTTATTGTAATGTCTATGTACCGGGAACTTTTGGACAACCTAAAAAAACAGCTTGGTATGGAATGATTGCAAGAAACTATTACCGAAACGATACGTATCCTGAATTGTAATTCTTACAACCTATTATCGGATGTGTATCTATTACGAATGTACCATCAATTAATATTATTAATTATATATTCACAACGTATATTAGTTTTCTAACCCGACGAAAACCTTCTGTTTTGGTTGGAATCATACATATCTTATAAGCAGGCTCTGGAAGCACGTCGGTACTTGCACAAGTAACATTATTAAAGGGGTGTTATTGTAACGAATCCCTGTTACTTGTGCTTAGTACCGCTACGTGCTGAATGAAGCGGGAGCGTGCCTGTGATGAGATATGTATGATTCCAACCCAAAGAATTTCTTTCGGGTTAGAAAACGGGAAGAGGAAATGAAAGAGGAGTAAAGTTATGGCAAAGGAATTAGAAAAGAATTATAACCCTTCAGAAATTGAAGACAGAATTTATGCAAACTGGATGGAGAAAAAATATTTCCATGCAGAAGTTGACCGTAGTAAAAAACCATTCACCATTGTTATGCCCCCTCCAAATGTAACCGGTCAGTTGCATATGGGACATGCATTAGATAATACCATGCAAGATATTTTAATCCGTTTTAAAAGAATGCAGGGATATAATGCTTTATGGCAGCCGGGAACTGACCATGCAGCAATTGCGACTGAGGTTAAGGTTATTGAGAAGTTAAAGAGCCAGGGAATTGACAAAAATGATATTGGACGTACTGAATTTTTAAAGCATGCCTGGGAATGGAAAGAAGAGTATGGTAACAGAATTATTAATCAGTTAAAGAAGCTTGGTTCTTCTGCTGACTGGGATAGAGAACGTTTCACTATGGATGAGGGATGTTCTGCTGCAGTTCAGGAGGTATTTATTAAGCTTTATGATAAGGGATACATTTATAAGGGTTCCCGTATTATTAACTGGTGTCCGGTATGTAAGACTTCTATCTCTGACGCGGAGGTTATTCATGAGGAGCAGGCAGGACATTTCTGGCATATTAATTATCCGGTAGTTGGTGAGGAAGGAAGATTTGTAGAAATCGCCACCACCCGTCCGGAAACATTACTTGGTGATACAGCGGTAGCTGTTAACCCGGATGATGAACGATATCAGGATATTATTGGTAAAATGTTAAAGCTGCCTCTTACAGACCGTGAGATTCCGGTTATCGCAGATGAGTATGTTGATAAGGAATTTGGTACAGGCTGTGTTAAGATTACACCGGCCCATGATCCTAACGACTTTGAGGTTGGTAAGCGTCATAATTTAGAAGAAATCAATATTATGAATGATGATGCTACCATTAATGAATTAGGTGGCAAGTATGCCGGTATGGATCGTTATGAAGCAAGAGAAGCAATGCTTAAGGATTTAGATGATCTTGGTTTGTTAGTAGCTGTTAAGGATCATACCCACCAGGTAGGAACTCATGACAGATGTAAGACAACCGTTGAGCCGCTTATTAAGCCACAGTGGTTTGTAAGAATGAAGGAAATGGGTGAGGCTGCACTTAAGGTTGTAGATACAGACGAGCTTAACTTCGTTCCGGAACGTTTTGATAAGATTTACAAGCATTGGTTAGAGAATATTCGTGACTGGTGTATTTCCAGACAGTTATGGTGGGGTCATCGGATTCCGGCTTATTACTGTGATGAATGTGGTGAAATCGTAGTAGCCAAGGAAGTGCCGGGTGTATGTCCGAAATGTGGATGTACTCATTTTACTCAGGATGAGGATACACTTGATACATGGTTTTCTTCTGCATTATGGCCATTCTCAACACTTGGCTGGCCGGAAAAAACTGAGGAACTGGATTACTTCTATCCAACGGATGTATTAGTAACCGGATACGACATTATTTTCTTCTGGGTAGTTCGTATGGTATTTTCTGCGTTAGAGCAGACCGGTAAGAGTCCATTTAAGCATGTATTAATTCATGGTCTTGTACGTGATGACCAGGGTCGTAAGATGAGTAAGTCTTTAGGAAATGGTATTGACCCATTAGAGATTATTGATGCGTATGGTGCAGATGCTCTCCGACTTACATTAATTACAGGTAATGCACCGGGTAATGATATGCGTTTTTATATGTCAAGAGTAGAGGCAAGCCGTAATTTTGCTAACAAGGTTTGGAACGCATCCCGTTTTATTATGATGAATATCGAGAAATCTGATGTAAAGGATGTTGATTTGAACACCCTTACATTAGCTGACCGCTGGATTTTATCTAAGGTTAATACATTAGCAAAGGATGTAACAGAAAACTTAGATAAGTTTGAGCTTGGTATTGCAGTAGATAAGGTTTATAACTTCATTTGGGAAGAGTTCTGTGACTGGTACATTGAAATGGTAAAACCTCGTCTTTACAATGATGAGGATGAGACTAAGGCTGCTGCATTATGGACACTTAAGACCGTATTAATTAATGCCCTTAAGATGCTTCATCCATATATGCCATTCATTACAGAAGAAATCTTTACAACCTTACAGGATGAGGAAGAATCCATTATGGTTTCAAAATGGCCTGAGTTTAAGGAGGAGTGGAATTTTGCAGCGGATGAATTAGCAGTAGATACCATTAAGGCAGCTGTACGTGGGATTCGTACCCTTCGTAAGGAGATGAACGTACCTAATAGCAAGAAGGCTAGTGTTTATGTTGTGTCAGAAAAGGAAGCTGTTCGTAAGATTTTTGAGGACGCTAAGGTATTCTTTGCAACCTTAGGATTTGCTTCTGAAGTTATTGTTCAGTCTGATAAGACAGGTATTGCAGATGATGCAGTTTCAACTGTTATTCAGGATGCTGTAGTTTATATGCCATTTGCTGATTTGGTAGATGTTGAGAAAGAAGTAGAACGTTTGACGAAGGAGCAGAAACGTTTGGAGGGAGAAATGAAGCGTTGTAGCGGAATGCTTAACAATCCTAAGTTTGTAGATAAGGCACCACAGGCGAAGGTTGATGAAGAAAAAGCGAAGCTTCAAAAGTATGAGGGTATGCTTGCTACGGTAAATGAGCGTTTGGCACAGCTTGGTAAATAATATGCAAATGAAAGAAGAAAACAATGCCTCAAAACCCACCGGACTGAAAATGGCCGGTGACGAGGCTGCAAAATTAAATGAAAAACGTGATATTAGAGATATAGAAGCCTGGGATTTTAGTAAAGAAGAGGATCCCTATTATGTTACATCGGCAAAAAGTAAACTGCAAAGAGAGGCAAAAGAACGTCATGCAATAACTCCATCAGAGATCATATTAAAAATTTCCCATGTGTTAGTTTATCTGGCCGTGATTGGTGAAATCATTACATTGGCAGTGATTTGCATACAGGACAATGCAAATATAATTTATAATCTCACAGATTTAAAAATAGTTTTTATTATTGTTGCTGCTGTTTTAATCCTGGATTCTGTTCTGGTTAACTTTCTGTTTGAACAACATGCCATATTGATTCTTGTAGCTGTGATACTTCCTTTTTTGTATCCTGCTCTTAGATGGCAATGTGTGACAGAGAAAAAGGGAATTGGAACCATAACCTCTTTTCTGTATTTTTTAAGTATCTGTTTTACTTTTGGCTGTATCTGGACTGCCCATATAGATTATGGCAATTTACTTACTATGGAAGACCGGGCTTTGCAAAGTCAAATTGTGAATACTTTGGATATGCAGTTGGAAAACGGTGTAACCCTTGGAGAATTTCTAAAAGAAGAATTGGACGATGAAGAAATCAGCTTTCAAAATGATAACCAGTATTCCTATATTTGTGTAGAAGGAAAGGGGGCAGTCTATCTAAAGGATGATGGCTTTGTATCCTGTATGAAAAAGGATGTTCCTACCCTGTTGTTATTTCAGATTTTAAACGGAAGAACCTTGAAGCTATGTGAAGTAACAATAAAGGATGATGAGCTGACAGAAACCGGTGTCAATAATTATTTTCATTGGGTTACTTCGTATTAAGAAAAATATAAAGATATGTCTGCCGGTCATTGACAGACCGGCAACTTTTATATATAATTCACTTTATGACACTAAAGCGTCACAACTTAAAAGCGTTGCAACACAAAAGTGACGCCTAATAAAAAACAATAGAGGAGAGAAGAGATGGAAACTTCAGGTATTATTTTATGTATCCTTTTATTAGTTGTTTTCTTTTCTGTGATGATTGGCGTAGGAATCTACACAAGAAAACATGCAACTGATGTAAATGGATTTGTATTGGGCGGCCGTTCGGTTGGTCCATGGTTAACTGCTTTTGCTTTTGGTACATCGTACTTTTCGGCAGTTATTTTTGTTGGTTATGCAGGTCAGTTTGGATGGAATTTTGGTATGTCTGCAACATGGGCAGGTCTTGGAAATGCATTTATTGGTTCCCTGTTGGCTTGGAATGTGTTAGGTCGTAGAACAAGAGTTATGACACAGCAGCTGGATGCAAAGACAATGCCGGATTTCTTTGGAAAGAGATTTAATTCTACACCCCTTAAGGTGGCAGCATCCATTATTGTATTTATTTTCCTGATTCCTTATACAGCATCATTGTATAACGGTTTATCAAGTCTGTTTGGTATTGCTTTTGATATTCCTTATTGGGTCATTATTGTAGGAATGGCAGTACTTACAGGATTTTATGTAATTTTTGGTGGTTACATGGCAACTGCTATTAATGACTTTATTCAGGGCATTATTATGTTGTTTGGTATTTGCGCTGTAATCGGTGCTGTCATTAATGATAACGGCGGATTGCTTCAGGCAACAAAATCATTGGCAGCCATTGAGGGTGATGCAGGATGGCAGGGTGCATACTCTTCATTCTTAGGTCCGGATCCGTTAGCATTACTATTTGTTGTTATTTTAACTTCTCTTGGTACCTGGGGACTTCCACAGATGGTTGGTAAGTTCTATGCCATTAAGAGTGAAAATGATATTAAAAAGGGAACTATTATTTCAACTGTATTTGCGATTATTGTAGCCGGTGGCTGTTATTTCTTAGGTGGTTTTGGACGTCTTTATGATATTGCAATTAATAAAACAACAGGTAAGCCATTATTTGATACAATTATTCCTACAATGCTTTCAACCTTACCATCTGTGATTATTGCAGTAGTAATTGTACTGGTATTGTCGGCTTCTATGTCAACCCTTTCATCTTTGGTTTTGACATCCAGTTCAACCTTTACACTTGATGTAATTAAGCCGGCATCAAAGAAGGAAATCACAGATAAGCAGCAGGTTGCAATTATGAGAGTATTTATTGTATTCTTTATACTTGTTTCAGCAGTAATTGCAATTATTAAGGATGCTCATCCGGAGGTAACATTTATTGCACAGATGATGGGTGTTTCCTGGGGTGCATTAGCCGGTTCCTTCTTAGCTCCGTTCTTATATGGATTATTCTGGAAGGGTATTACAAAGGCTTCTACTGCCGTATGTTTTGTTTGGGGATGTGCAATTGCAATTTTACAAATGGTTATTACATTAGGTGGTGTTGATATTTCAGGCTGGGGAACAGTTCTTTCCTATATCTTCCGTTCCTCTATTAATTCCGGTGTAGTTGCTATGGTTGGTGGATTGATTATTGTTCCAATCGTTAGTCTACTTACTCCAAAGATGGACAAGAAGTATGTTGACGAAGTATTTGCCTGTTACGATGAAACCGTAACGGTTCATAGAACAAGCTCGTTAGAAGAGTAAGTAATAATGAAAAGATGTGTTTTCCTTTGGTGATGGTTTGTTGAAGCATAAATGGAAATACAGCTGTAGTTTTTGTTTATGAGGGGGATTTAATGAATACGCATATTTACCGGTGGAAGGGTTTTTCACTGGTAGATTTGCGTATTTTTTGTTGACATAATAAATATTATTATATATAGTGCATATAGTGTTTGTTTTGCAAAATATATATAGTATAAACTGTTATTTCAAATAAAAGGGATAGGAGCAGAGGGAAATGAAGAATGTAATTAAGAGTATCGTAAAAGGTATGATTATAGGAATTGCCAATATTATTCCCGGTGTATCCGGTGGAACTATGGCAGTTTCCATGGGTATTTATGATAAGCTGATTCACTGTGTAACACATTTATTTAGTGACTTTAAGAAAAGTGTTAAGTTTTTACTTCCGATTTTTATTGGTGCAGCTATTGGTCTGGTAGGGCTTTCTTTTGTGATTGAGTATATGTTTGCCCATATTCCCCTTCCTACAAACCTGTTGTTTATTGGTTTGATTGTGGGTGGCCTTCCTGCTATTTGGAAAAATATAAAGGGAAATAAGGTTAAGGCCGGTCATGTCACCTCATTTGTTTTATTCTTTGTCCTGGTAGCGGGATTGGCAGCCTTTGGTAATCAGGAAGGAGCAGATGTGGTGTTAAATCCGGGTCCCGGAATGGCAGTTACTTTATTTTTTGTTGGTGTTCTTGCATCGGCTACCATGATTATTCCCGGTGTATCCGGTTCCATGATTTTATTATTAATTGGTTTTTATAATCCCATTGTTACGGAGATTAATGATTTTATAAGAGCCTTGGTGGCTTTGGATGCAGCCGGCTTAAGGAGAGGCTTTGCACTGTTTCTTCCTTTGGGAATCGGTATTGTTGTTGGAATATTTGGCATTGCAAAGATAATTGAAATTGTCTTTGCAAAGTTTCCGCTTTATGCATACTGGGCCATTATGGGATTAATTGTAGCATCCCCTGTAGCAATTCTTTTGTTAGGTTCTATGGGAACGATTAGTGTTGCGACAGTATTGGCAGCAGCTGTTTGCTTTGTAGCGGGATGTCTGGTTGCTTACAATCTTGGAGATTGATGTTAATTTTTGAAATAAATGTTTGGTTTCATATGTAAAGTGATGTAAAATAAAAATACTGGTGTGAGTCTGATATCGGAGATTAATTAATCAGGTGATACCACTTAAAATAAGAAAGAAATGGAGGCATGAAAAGTGATAAAAATCTATCGTACAGAAAATGGAAAAATAGGAGAAGAGCATGCCTTTGACCCCGGTTCGTGGATTCAGCTCACGGATCCAAGCTCCGATGAGATTGAGTTAATTTCAAAACGATTCGATATTGATATCGCCGATGTCCGTGCCGCTATGGATGCGGATGAAAGTTCCCGTGTGGAGATAGAGGATAATTACACATTAATCCTGATTGATATTCCTGTTGTTGAGATTCGTAATGAGCAAAAAGCGTATACAGCCATTCCTTTAGGTATTTTGTTACTGGATGATTTCCTAATTACTATTTGTGTAGAGGAAACACCGGTTTTACAGTATTTTATTAATTCAACCGTAAGAGAATTTAGTACGAAAAAGCAGATGCGTTTTATTTATCAGATTTTGTACCGCACCTGTATGTCTTATCAGTTATATCTTCGTACCATTGATAACAAGCGTACTGAGATTGAAGAAAGAGCCCAGGACAATATGAAGGAAGAGGACTTGGTTACCCTTCATGAGTTAGAGTCCAATCTTGTATACTTTGCAACCTCTCTTCGGGCAAACGGTGCGGTAATTGACCGTTTGTCAAGATATAGCAGAGTGAGACAGTTTCCGGAAGATAAGGAACTATTGGATGATGTCCGGGTAGAGAATGGACAGGCTATTGAAATGACTATTATTTATCGTGATATTATTCATGGTACAAGAGAGCTGTTGTCAAACATTATTGATATTCGTCTGAATAACGTTATGAAGTATCTTGCAGCGATTACCATCGTTATGGCCATTCCTAATATTGTTTCCGGCTTTTATGGAATGAACGTGAATTCCAAGTGGGTTCCCCTTTATAACACACCATTTGGGTTTGGAATTATTGTGGTAATGACCATTGTGGTTTGTGTTGTGGTACTTGCTGTTTTACGAAAAAAGAAGTTTTTGTAAACTCTTTGCGGGGAGTTTCTGAAAAGACAGCATTCTATATTGTTATTTATTCAATCAATAAAAAGATTTGTGCGAAAAAAGTTAGGCGTATGGCATCTGCATGAAAGTTTTATTCGTGAAAGGATAAAACCTTGCGAGGGGATGGATACGCCTTTTGTTTTCTTAAGCAAAATCTAAAAGCTTCTATTAGCACTTCTCAGGTTCCGGATAGTCTACTCCTTGTGTGTCTACTGTCATAGAAGCAATTTTTTGCGGCTCTAATGGCTTGTCATGATAATCTGTTGCTACACATGCAATCTTATCTACAATGTCGAGCCCTTCAATTACTTTACCAAATGCAGCATACTCACCATCTAAATGTGGAGAAGTCTTATGCATAATGAAAATCTGGGATCCGGCTGAATCAGGCATCATAGAACGTGCCATGGAAAGTACACCCGGAGTATGCTTTAAGTTATTCTCAAAACCATTGTGGGAAAATTCTCCTTTGATGCTGTAGCCGGGACCACCGGTACCAATGCCATCCGGACATCCGCCCTGAATCATGAAGCCTTTAATAACACGGTGGAAGATTAATCCATCATAAAATCCCTTTTTTACAAGAGAAATAAAGTTGTTCACTGTATTCGGTGCAATTTCAGGATATAATTCCGCCTTCATTACATCGCCATTTTCCATTGTGATTGTTACAATTGGGTTTGCCATATTTTTCTTCCTTTCTTAAATAAAAATGTTAGGGGTATTCTAACATTTTAAAGGGTAGGTTGCAAGGGCGGGTAGAAAATGAACCATAGTTCACGAAAACTTAATGGATATTCTAGAATATTTTATGGTTATTTAATTGCATTTCATTTTTTAATCTAGTAATATATGTATATAGAGCTCTTAAAATATTAGTATTTTCTGACTAATTTACTTGCGAAACCCCTTTGAATCAACTATAATGTAAGTAAGTGTGTTTTATACGAAATGATGTTGGGTAAAGGGGCGTTTATATGAGAAAAGTAAGTTTCAGATTGAGAAATTTTGATAAAGAGCAGTTTCTTACATATAACATTGATAACGAAGCTGAATTAGATGAAGATGTACTCAATTTCCTTGAAGACGAGGAGCCGGAAGGAATTGTGCCTGTTATTTTTGATGACAGTGAGGAGGATTATGATACGTTCTCTTATGACATAACAGACAAGATTCATTTGGTAGAATTGTCTAATCAGGAGATTAATGCGGAGATGGTACTTATGGTAATGAGAGGTCTTGTCATCTCATTAACAAACATGGCAGAGTACCGTATTCCATTGTCTTATTTGGTTTTGCATCGTAATTACATTTATATTGATTCTGATTATAAGGTAGAGTTTATCTGTATTCCTTTAGAGGATATGACAGAGGAGGTAGACATTACCGGATTCCTTAGGGGATTTCTATCTAATATCCGTTTTGATACATCTGAGAACGGAGATTATGTCGCAAAGCTGTTAAGCTATATCAATAATCCTACAGCATTTAAACTTCATAATCTGTTAGAACTGATTGAAGAACTGATGGATGATTATGGTATTGAGATTCCTGATGATAATGGAACAGGAATTTATGTTGATTATCAGGAAGTGACGGAACCGGTAGAAGCCGATGAAGAATCGGTAGAAGCTGATGAAGAGCCGGTAGAGGATGTTGAAGAATCGGTAGAAGATGAAACAGAGGAAGTAAGTGGAGAAACAAGCATTTTATCAGCGGATGAATATGAGGATGCGTTAGAAAAAGAAGCAGATTCCGATTTAGATGATACTGACCTTGAGAAATCTCTTTCTGAAGAAGATAAATTAGAAGAAGATGCGTTGAAAGATGGTGTTGCACAGGAAACCATTGATGAAGCAAAAGAATTAATTGATAAAATTAAACAACAGGTACTAGAAGAAAAGAAATATGAGCAGACTTCGGAAACGGATGAGGAAGCTGAGGGATCTGAGGAAGCTGAGGAAACTGCGGAGGAATCTGTTGAAGAAGAGGATTCTGTTTCGCAGGAGGAAGAGAAGGAAGTTACGGGTATTGTACTTCCGGATGAATTAGGTGAATTTCTTGCGGAAAAAGAATTGGAAGACAATGTAACGAAGAAAACCGGTAAGGATGAACCTGGTATTAAAATGAAAAAGAATATCAAGGTTAATAGAGCAAGTATTGTGAATACAAACAAAGAAGAACAGGCTGCAGCAGCGGCACAAGAAGCTGCTACCGCGGAAGAAGAGGAAGAAGTTAGCGGTTCCATATTTAGTCAGTCCATTGGTTCTACCGGAATTTTAAGAGGTGCCGGAGCGGTTCCGAAAGCAAATCCTTATTTGGTACGGGTGAATACCAATGAACGTATTATGATTACGAAGCAGTCCTTCAAAATTGGAAAAGCTAGTATGGGTGTTGACTACACCGTAAAAGGTAATGGTGCAGTAAGTCGTGTGCACGCAGTAATTACGAACAAAGATGATGTTTATTACATCAAGGATAACAAGTCTACAAATCATACCTATGTGAATGGAAAGGTTGTAGAAGAAGGTGAAGAAGCATTATTAACCCATGATAGCAAGATTATGTTAGGCGATGAAGAGTTTGTATTCAAACTTAGATAAGCGAATAACAAAACGGGTTCCTGATGCAGGAATCCGTTTTCTTTTTTAGGAGATTGGTATGGAAATATTTGCGTCTTTTGGGACAAGTAAAGGAAATTATAAAAAAATTAATCAGGATTCTCTTTCCGTAAAAGTAGTGAATACACCAAGAGGGAAATCCGCATTTGCCATTGTGTGTGATGGTATGGGTGGATTAGAACAGGGAGAGCTTGCCAGTAAAGAGGTTGTAATTGCATTTAATAACTGGTTCGCAACGGATTTTGCCCGGATGGTGGCTAAAGATTCCTTTCGGAAGGATTTGTTGTTTGAACAGTGGCAGGGGGTTGTGGAATCTTTAAATGATCGGATTAGCAGTTATGCCAGTGGTCAGGATATGATGATGGGAACTACTGTTGTTGTGATTTTGATTTACAATGATAGTTACTATGTCTGCCATGTTGGGGATAGTAGAATTTATAAGCTGGATAGTGAGCTTTGCCAGCTCACCTTAGATCAGTCGGTAGTTGCCCAGGAAGTAAGAATGGGAAGGCTTACCGAAGAAGAGGCAAAGGTAGACCCCAGAAGAAGTGTGTTATTACAATGTATTGGAGCATCTATGGTAATAGAGCCTCAGTATGAATCGGGTTTGATAAAAGAAGATACAGTCTTTTTGCTTTGCTCTGATGGTTTTGTTCACTTTATTGATAATCATGAAATACAGGCTAATTTTTCTCCGGGAAGAATTCATGATAAAGATCATGGCGAACTGGTTTGTGAGCATTGGATTAACACAGTTACCAGTCGTGGAGAAAAGGATAATATTACAGTAGTTGCAGTTGTTGTGAATATGTAAAGGGAGATGCTTATGACAAGAGTAGGCACTGTTTTAGGTGGCAAATATGAAATATTGAAAAAAATAGGACAGGGTGGTATGTCTATTGTTTATCTTGCGATGGATACCCATTTGAATAAGCAGTGGGCAGTAAAAGAAATCAAAAAGAGTAAGACCAAGGATACAAAAACCCTGCTAAAGAGTCTTCAACGGGAAGCCAATATTTTAAAAATGGTAGACCATCCTGTTTTGCCTAGAATCGTTGATATTCTGAATGAAAAGGGCACAGTTTTTGTTGTCATGGATTATATTGAAGGAAGACCCATGAATGAAATTTTGAAGTTAGAAGGGGCCCAGTCTCAGGAACAGGTAATAGAATGGGCAAAGGATTTGTGTAGTGCTTTGGATTATTTACATTCTTTGAATCCTCCTATCATTTATCGTGATATGAAGCCTTCTAATATTATGCTGAAACCGGATGGTAAGGTTAAATTAATTGATTTTGGTACTGCAAAAGAATTGGATGTGGAAAATATTGCTGACACTACGGCATTAGGAACCAGAGGATATGCAGCACCGGAACAGTTTGGTGATGCGAAAGGAAGAGGTATTTATAAAACGGATGAAAGAACAGATATTTATAGTCTTGGGGCTACCCTGTATCATATTGTAACAGGGAAAAATCCAAGTGAACCTCCTTACGTTATGAAACCAATCAGAGAGTGGGATTCTACGTTATCAGTCGGATTAGAAAAAATTATTAATAAATGTACAAAACCAAATCCGGATGACAGATACCAGAATTGTGCTGAATTGTTATATGATTTGGAACACTTCGAGGAACTTGATGATGCATTCCGTCAGGACTGTCTGAAAAAAATCCGGGGATTTTGTATATGTGCCGGTTTAACTATTTGTTCTCTTGGTGTGTCTATTGCAGGATTTATTGGGAATCAAAAAGAGCAGAAAAGAAACTATGAGAATTTAATGAATGAAGGTTTTCGGGAAACTGTTCAGGGAAACTATGATAATGCCATTGATATTTATACTATGGCAATTACGGATGTTGATGGTTCCCGGGATACGGCCTATATAGAATTGTTAAATTTATATACAAACTACATGGATGATCCACAAACCGGTTTAAGCCGTGTTACTTATTATATTGATCAGGGCTATGAAAATGTTGATAAAAACCAGGATGTATTACTTCGTGTTGCCATGGAGTATTTTGATGTCGTAAAAGATTACCGTTCCAGTGCGTATTATTTTAATATGCTGGATACAAAGGAGCATCCCGAAGCACAATATTATAGTTCCATTGCACTGGCTCTTGGAGAGTTAAATACAGACTATGAAGGCTTGTTAGTGGATGTGGAAGCCTTTGAAAATGCAAATGACGAGACCAAAATATCCATTAATAAATTGATGAATTATCGCTTGCTTTGTATTGTGTATGCAAGAAGTCTGTCCCAAATTGATTCGGCAGCGAATCATTTAATTTCCGTTGCCCAAAAAGGATTAGATACCTTAGAGGAATATGAGGACGATTCCGTAAAAGCAGAATATTACACGATTTATAATCAATATCTGGCACAGGCCTATGAATATATGGGAGATGTTTATGTAGATCAGGATGCAGCACAGGCTGGCACATATTACAATCAGGCATTGGAATGTTGTGAGTTTATTCTTGGAATGGTAACAAGGAGCCAGGAGTCAACAATAGATAGTATTACAGACATCAATTTAAGAGAGGCGAAATATTGTCAGGAAGCAAGAATATATGAGTCTCTTGGCAGATATCAGGATGCCATAAGGGTTTATGAAAAGGCAGAAAAAGAATTTGGAACAGAAAGTGTTAATGTTTATGTAGGTCATCTGGCATTGCTTTGTAGTATGGAGGAACAAAAGACTACAAATGTAGAAATGTGGAATTATACATTGCTTCATGAATTATACGAAACAGGAAGTCAGGTAAATGGGATATCCGGTGATTACCGATGGAAACAGCTGACCCAGAAACTGGTTCCTTTATTTGAGAAGAATGGAGGTTGATGGATATGTATCAGATAATGTTTATTGGCGGTATGGCGGGCACATTCATTTTCTTCCTATTATCAGTGTTTTTATTTGTAAAAAACGATGTTCGTAAAAGAATTGGTGATTTGACAGGTGCAAATGCCAGAAAGGCAATTAAAGAAAGCTATGAAAAATCCCATAAGAATCAAAAGGTGTTGGAAGGTGAATCTGCAGAAATTATGATTCGGGAGAAACCGGCACAGAAGGATTCCGTGAAAAAATCATTGAAAGTGGAAAAGAAGCATAAGACCGAGGAATGGGCTTTGGGTGATGAAGCAACAGAATTGTTGAATGATTCCCGTGACTTAGAAGAGGCTACAGAGCTGTTGCAGACCGAGATTGGGGATGAGGCCACAGAGCTGTTGCAAACCAATGATATTGGAGAAGAGGTTACAGAGCTGTTGCAGACCAATATTGGGGATGATGCTACGGAATTGTTGCGATATGATAATGACCCGGAAGCTACCGATGTTTTATATCAGTATCAGGATGAAGAAACTGAGCTTTTGTCACAGGAAGAAACAGCTGTATTATTACAGAATGTTACAGAAACCCTTGTGGGAGAAGAATCTACAGAGCCGTTGTATGAAGAAGTGAATATATCAGAAGGTGATATGGACAGTATATTAAATGGAGCAGTTAATTCCGGTGAAGAGATGGTTGCCATGCCGGATATATTCGAGGTAGAAGAAGATGTAACGGTTGTGCATACAGATGAAACAATATGATTTGGTTACATGAATAAGAGGTGAGCTGATAAATGAAATTTAAAAAATTAACTTCATATGTAATGGTTTTTTTCTTAATATTGAATTTATTTTCATCTGTAGCCGGAGGTAATGAGGCTAAGGCTTTGGAAGGTTATGGTATATGGGCGGAGTCTTCGTTGTTAGAAAGTGCAGATGAGCCTTTATCAAACCAATTGAAAATCATTTATCATGTTACAGATTATCAGGAGGAGACGGGCGTACAATTAGAAA
This sequence comes from Lachnospiraceae bacterium, assembly GCA_051880435.1. Lineage (GTDB taxonomy): Bacteria > Bacillota > Clostridia > Lachnospirales > Lachnospiraceae > CAG-590. The sequence continues at coordinate 31,167 of JBJENY010000020.1, forward strand.
GAAGCATTTCGAAAGACGGAGAAGAGACTGCTTTTGATGTGCTTACCTTATCTTCTGATACATACGAGGAAGTATTAGAAGAAGATGGGGCATATGTGATTTGCTACCGGTTAGTAAGTGATCCGGAAGAGCCCTTAATTTTAGAAGCCTTATTAGATAATGAATATCCGGTAGTTACGGTAACAGAAAATGAAGACGATACTCTGGGAATTGCTGTAAGTGATAATTACATAGATGAAAATAGTTTTGTATTGCAGTATAAAAGAACCTTTTTAGATGGTTTTGATTTAAAAGAGGAAAATAACGCTGTCAATTTAACCTTGGAAGAAGAAGAGGGACAATACAGTGCCACCATTGCTTTACAAGATCTTTTTAAAGAAACTGATGGAGAAGGTATTTATCAGGAATTAGTATTTAAGGCAACGGATCAAAGTGGAAACTGTACAGAATATCCCATTTCTTTGGAAGTTATCATCGATGAATCCAATCCGGTAATTTCCGTAGAAGTATTGGATGAAAATGATAATGTGATTACAGGAGAAATTGATGATGACGGCAATCAGTATTTTGATAGCAAAAGTAAGAAAGTCAAAATTAAAATTGCCGACTTACAATTACAGGAACCGGAATGTGAATTCATAAGAAATGAAACCATTGCCATTAGTCCTTTGGTGAATTCTTCTTTAGAGGATAATCCATACTTAAAAGAAATAGAGTATCCTTTTCAAAAAGATGGTGTTTATTCTTTGAATATTACGGCAAATGATATGGGCGAGCCTTCTCACAGTGAAATGCAAAGCAGAAGTTATGTAAGAGATACAAATGGGCCTGTGTTTGGATGGAATAGTCCAATGCTGTTTTATTTGAGTGGGGAAATGTTACCGATGCCCTACCATGAAGATGAAAAAGAGGTTTATTATTTGAGTCAACCTGCCGGCGTATCTTTTGATGTGCGGGAAATGAATTATTCTACTACTATGGTTTCGATTATGGAAAATGCTCAGGCAGCAGAGGGCTATCCAAAGATAATGACTGAGAACCGACAAACTTTTACGACGGAATATTCTGATAATGGAGCCTATCATGTCTATGCATGGGCAAAAGACAGGGCAGGTAATTACTGTGAAAGTGATGCTGTGGATTTTGTAATAGATGATAAACATCCTAAGCTTGCCATAAAAGGTATTAAGAATAAAAAAATGACAAAGGATCCTGTTAATCTAACCTTTGAGGCAACGGAAGAAAACCCCGATTTTTCTTGGTATAAAATAACGGTAGAAAGAAGTAATCGTAATGGACAACAATCGGTTAAAACTTATGTATATCCGGAAAATGAATGGAATGTAATAGGAGAAAATTGTGTGTCACATGCCCTTTCCATTGAAAAAGAAGGAGCTTATCAGGTGACCTTTGAGGCAATCGATAAGGCGGGTAATGCTTCTGTGAAGTATCTTACTTTTTCCATTGACCATACAGCACCGATTATATCAGATATTACATATTCTAATGTAAATGGCATATTGTTTCCGCAGTACAATACCATTTTTAGTAATAAAGTCATTGCCTTAGAATTTAATCTGTATGATGACGTAGTAGGTGTGAACCCAAGGGATGTATATGTTACCATTGGAACAAAGGAAGATAGAGATAATGATACCTTACTTTATCTTGCCCATGAAATGTTTGAAAATCATTATATTGTGTACATCCCTGCGGAAATGGATTTGACGGAATTTGACAGTCCTGTAACAATATGGGCAAACGATAAATTAAAAAATGAAAGTAGTTATACTTCTGAGCGTATTTTATATACCACTGATTATGCAAAAATACATATGGATTGTGATACAGATTATACAAAGTGGACAAACAAAGATGTAACTTTTCATACCACAATTGAGGATGAGAAGGCGGGGCTTGACCATGTAGTATTTCGTGTGAATGATAAGGTTGTAAAGGAAATTAAGTTTTTACAGCTTACCCATACCTATTCGTGGGATGTAACTGCTTTTGAAAGTGCTGATTTTGTTACCGGATATGCAGTTGAAGTTGAAGTAACGAATAACTGTGGAACAACTAAAAAAATGACAAAGCAGGTTTACATTGATAAGGAAAAGCCGGAAGTTTTGTTAAGTGGAACCGATAATGGTATGCATTATGCAACTGATAAAAAAATTTCTGCCTATGTAAAGGATGTTTCTTATACGAATACCATAACAAACTATGTGGTAAAAAGAACCTTAGAAGGTAGGGAAGAAGACATTGCCGTGGCACCTTTGCATTCTACGAATTATGAAACCTGGGATTCTTTTACCATGATGGCAGAAGGTGATTATGAAATCTATGGAATTACAAGGGATAGTGCAGGAAATACAACGACTTCTAATTCCTTACGATTTGTAATTGACAAAACAGCTCCCCGTTTACGTGTTTCCGGTGTGGGGGATGGTGCTGTTTCCGGTCAGACGGTTTCCCTTACTTTTGAATGTGAAGAATTACATTATGAGACCAATACGGTTAATATTTCTGTGGAACGCATACTGGACGGAAAAGTGGATCAGTATAGAATTAATGACTTTCCATGTACCGGGAAGATGTCTAGCATGTCTCGTTCATTTACAGAGGATGGCAATTATGTAGTTACAATGTCGGCGGTGGATAAGGCCGGTAATGAAGCAGCGGTACAACGAATTGCTTTTACTATTGATCGTACAAGTCCGGTAATCCGTATAGAAGGTTCCGACAATTATCAGTTATGGAACCGTGGACCAATTCTTACCTTTATGGTTGAGGAATCCTATTTTACAACAAATCAGGTAAGTATTACAGGAACCCGCCGGGATATTGATGGCATTGTACACGAGATCACTATTTCTGACTTTGCCAGTTCCGGAAAAATAAGTCAGCTTAGTCATAACTTCAAGGAGGATGGCATCTACGATTTAGTGTTTACTTCCAAAGATGAGGCCGGCAATTTAAGCAGAGAAGAGATTCATTTTACTGTGGATAAAACTGCTCCCGACATTTTTCTGGCAGATGAATTACAAGGTGGGTATTTCCATGATTTTTGTTTAGCAAAGGATGTAAATGATTTGTTCCGTGATTTGACGGTACTGTCTTACAAGATTTTGTTAAATGGAGTGGAGTATAACGGTACAGATAAGATAACTGCGGAAGGTAAGTACAATTTATATGTGGAGGCTAAGGATGAGGTTGGTCATGTGTCTAAGGAAGTGGCTGAATTTATTATTGATCATACGGCGCCAAAGGTTATTTTTGCCGGGGTAAAGGATGGTCAGCTTGTTCATGAAGCGGGAAATGTTGTACTTTCTTTAACGAATACAGCAGATACCATTACAAGTGTACGATTGAATGGAGAGGAGTTAGGAGCCGCGGTTCGCAGTATTGCATATACGCAGCCGGGTTCTTATCAAATTGATGTAGACTGTAGTGACATGGCAGGCAATAAAATTACGAGAAGTATATACTTTGTATATAGTGAACCGATTACATTATTGATTATAATAAGTGTCTTAGGCTTTCTTGTATTGATGGCAGGTGTCATGTTGTTTGTTAATAGCAGAAAAAATAGAAAGAAAAAGTAGTTATGAAAAAAGCAGTTGTATTTGATATGGATGGTGTTATTTTTGACTCCGAAAAACTATACCGTAAGCATTGGATGATTACAGGAAAGGAATATGGAATCCCTGAAGAGGAAATGGCAAGCCTTTGCAATCTGATTGCAGGGGCAACCAAGGAGAAAAATGCTCGTTTGATGAAGGACCATTATGGAGAGGATTTTGATTATGATGCTTTTCGGATGGCAACAATGACACGTATGGATGCAGAAATTGCAAGAGAGGGACTTGAACTAAAGCCCGGTGTATTGGAATTGTTTGCATATTTGAAAGATAATCATTATAAAATTGGCCTGGCCACCTCAACTGCAAAAGAACGTGCTGAGGGGAATTTGAAAAATGCAGGTATTATAGAAGTATTTGATAAAATCGTGTATGGTGGAGTGGTACCGAATGGAAAACCGGCGCCGGATATCTATCTTAAGGCATGCGAAGATTTAGGGGTAAAACCGGAGGAAGCAATTGGAATCGAGGACTCTGCTAATGGTGTTAAATCCAGTGCCTGTGCAGGATTATATACCATTATGGTTGTTGACCTGGTTCCTGCTACAGAAGAATTACGGCAAATTGCCAATCAGGTTTATGATTCTTTGTTTGATGTAATTGAAATGTTAAAGGGGAATAATTAAGTAATTTAACTCATATAATTTTCTATGATGAAAATACATAGAGGAGTGAGAATATGAGTATTGGAAGAAAATTTGGTGTAGTAATTAAGGGACTAATTATTTCCTATGCAGCTACAGGTGTACTATTAGCACTGCTGGCATTTTTGGTTTATCAATTTCACCTGACTGAAAATATAACGAATTTGTGTATTATTGCTATATATGTTGTAGTAACGTTTATTGGTGCATTTGTTGTAGGAAAACAGGTGAAAGAACAAAAATTTATTTGGGGATTTTTATTGGGACTACTTTATATATTAATTATTTCCGTAGTTGCTATCGCATTAGGAAGTGTATTTTCTGTTACAAGTGGTGCGAATATAACGACAGCAGTATTGTGTATCGGTGGGGGACTGTTAGGAGGAATGCTAAGTTAATCGTTGACCTTGACTTTCGCTTATGTTATACTGTTTGTCAAAGTGTGGAAGTTTAGACTTTCAAATAAGAATGAGAGGTAATGAATGATGAAACATATTAAGACTTTAACAGACAAAACATTAAAGAGTACAATGGAAAAAGGTGGTTGCGGCGAGTGTCAGACATCATGCCAGTCAGCATGTAAGACATCTTGTACTGTTGGTAACCAGACTTGTGAGAACAAATAATATGTATTCCTGTATATAACGAATCAGGAAAAGCGCATAAAGAGGGCTGCTTCCTTGGCTGTCCTCTTTGTTGCGTTTATATATTATCATTAAAATATTCGTTTGAGTCATGAACGGCCGATGAGTAATGCATAAGTTTGATTATGACTTTAGAAGGAGTTATTGTGATACATCAATATAAAAATAACGGCTTTAACATTGTATTAGACGTCTGTAGTGGTTCTGTCCATGTAGTAGATGATTTAGTATATGATGTAATAGCCCTATATGAACAAAACAGCATAGAAGAAATAATAAACTTGCTTCCGCAATACAAAGAAGAGGATATAAAAGAAGCCTGTGGTGAAATAGAAGAATTAAAACAGGCCGGACAACTTTTTACAGAGGATGTTTATAAGGATGCCATAATTGATTTTAAGAAACGCAAAACGGTTGTGAAAGCACTTTGTTTACACATTGCTCATGATTGTAACCTTGCATGCAAGTATTGTTTTGCAGGAGAAGGAGAGTATCACGGAGACCGCTCTTTGATGAGCTTTGAAGTTGGTAAAAAGGCATTGGATTTTTTGATTGCAAATTCCGGTAACAGAGTGAACTTGGAAGTAGACTTCTTTGGTGGCGAGCCATTAATGAATTTTGAAGTGGTAAAGCAGTTAGTGGAATATGGAAGAAGTCAGGAAAAGCTTCATAACAAAAAGTTCCGCTTTACATTAACTACCAATGGTGTGTTACTTACTGATGAAGTAATGGAATTTGCCAATAAAGAAATGGCAAATGTGGTATTAAGTATTGATGGACGAAAAGAAATCCATGATAAGATGCGACCTACACGTAATGGAAAAGGAAGCTATGATATTATTATAGACAAGTTCAAAAAAATGGCCCGGCTTCGTAATCAGACCAATTATTATGTAAGAGGTACCTTTACTCATTTTAACCCTGATTTTTCAAAGGATGTATTGCATTTGGCTGATTTAGGTTTCAAACAGATTTCTATGGAGCCTGTTGTTGCCACAGAGGATGCAGAATATGCCATTAGAGAAGAGGATTTACCACAGTTATTTGAAGAGTATGATGCTTTGGCAAAAGAGATGGTAATAAGGGAAAAAGATGGAAGAGGCTTTAATTTCTTCCATTTTATGATAGATTTATCAGGTGGTCCTTGTTTATACAAGCGGTTATCTGGTTGTGGTTCCGGAACAGAGTATCTTGCAGTTACACCTTGGGGAGACTTATATCCATGTCATCAATTCGTTGGAATGGAAGATTTCTGTTTGGGAAATGTTGAGGATGGAATTCAAAAGACAGAGGTTGTTGATGAATTCAAATGTTGTAATGTGTACGCCAAGGAAAAATGCCGTGATTGCTTTGCAAGATTTTATTGCAGTGGTGGTTGTGCGGCAAATTCCTATAATTTCCATGGTAACCTGTTAGATGCCTATGAGGTTGGCTGCGAGTTGGAACGGAAGCGTGTTGAGTGTGCCATTATGATAAAAGCAGCCTTAGCACAGACAGTAGAAGAAGGAGAATAAGAAAATGAAAAAAACAAAAAGAAATAGTATACTTACACTTTTGGTTTTCGTTTTGTTATTGGCATTAGGTGCTTATATAACAGTGTTTGGTGTTGGTGACGAACTAATGGGACGAGCTAAGAATATTGTTCTAGGTTTGGATCTTGCAGGTGGTGTAAGTATTACCTATGAAGTAGAAGAGGATAATCCAAGTGCACAGGATATGGATGATACCATTGACCGTTTGCAGCAACGTGCGGATGTATATTCTACAGACAGTAGTGTTTACAAAGAAGGAACGAATCGTATTAATGTTGAAATTCCCGGAGCAGATGATGCTACCGCTATTTTAGAGGATATGGGTAAGCCTGGTGCTTTGGAATTTATGGATGAAGAAAACTATCAGTTGTTTTCAGAGGGAAAACCATATGAAACAGTTCTTACCGGTGCAGATGTAAAGTCTGCTTCTGCAGGTATTGATAACTCCGGAACGGTAAAGGATTATGTTGTACAGCTTGCTTTTACGAATGAAGGAACAAAGAAGTTTGCGGATGCAACAACTGCAAATGTAGGTAAGATTATTTATATTGTATATAATGGTAAGCTTGCTTCTTATCCAAGAGTTGAGACAGCAATTACCGGTGGTAACGCAGTTATTAATAACATGGAAAGTCAGGAAAGTGCTGAGAAATTGGCCCAGACAATCCGTATTGGTGCATTGCCATTAACACTGTCAGAGTTACGTTCTAATGTAGTAGGTGCTACATTAGGTCAGGATGCCTTAAAGACTTCTTTACAGGCCGGTGCAATCGGTATTGCTATTATTGCAGTTATTATGATTGCTGTTTATTTGCTTCCCGGTGTCATTGCAGTATTGGCATTATTGGCATATGTAGTATTAATGTTATTATGCTTGAATTTCTTTAATGCAAGCTTAACATTACCGGGTATTGCAGGTATTGTATTGTCTATCGGTATGGCGGTAGATGCTAACGTTATTATTTTTACCCGTATTAAGGAAGAGATTGGTAAAGGTGCAACTGTTAAGGCTGCTATTGATTCCGGATTCAGCAAGGCGACTTCCGCTATTTTAGATAGTAATATTACAACCCTGATTGCAGCTGTTGTTCTTTATTTGATGGGTACAGGTTCCATTAAAGGTTTTGCCTTAACATTAGGAATTGGTATTGCATTGTCTATGTTTACAGCTTTGTTTGTAACAAAGAACCTGTTAAAGGCTGTATATAATTTAGGCCTTACGAATCCGAAATTATATGGTGCAAAGAAAGAGGTTAAGGTTACAAACTATGTTAAGCTTAGTAAGATTGCTTATGTGATTTCTTTTGTAGCAATTTTTGCAGGTATGATTGCACTTCCAGTATTTAAGAGTAAGACCGGTTCCGCTCTTAACTATACATTGGAGTTTACCGGTGGTACTGCCATGACTGTCGGATTTGATAAGGAGTATGATTTATCTTCAGCAGAAAAAGAAATTTTGCCGGTTATTTCCGATGCGGCAGACATTTCTGATGCAGGTATCCAGGTTCAGACAGTAAAGGGAACAAAGGAAATTGTATTTAAGACTGCAGAGCTTTCTGTTCCGCAGCGTGAAGCCATAGAAGATGCACTTCGTACAAACTTTACTGTAGATAAATTCGAGATTGAAAACATTAGTGGAACCATTAGTGGTGAGATGCAGAGAAATGCCATTGTATCCGTTATTATTGCAACCATTTTAATGTTAGTTTATATTGCGTTCCGATTCAGCGATATTAAGTTTGGTGGAGCTGCGGTTATTGCATTATTACATGATGTTCTTGTTGTATTTGCAATTTACTCAATTGGAAGATTGTCAGTTGGTAATACATTTATTGCCTGTATGTTAACAATTGTAGGTTATTCTATTAATGCTACCATTATTATCTTTGACCGTATTCGTGAGAATTTGGTTACTATGAATGGAAAGGATGTAACCTATGCAAGTATCGTAAATGCATCTGTTTCCCAGACATTTACAAGAACAATTTATTCATCATTAACAACTTTTGTAATGGTATTAGTATTATTCATTATGGGTGTATCTTCCATTAAAGAATTTGCGCTTACTTTAATGGCCGGAGTTGTATGTGGTGCTTATTCGTCAGTATGTATTACCGGTCCTCTTTGGTATTTATTTAAAACAAAGGGCGGAAAGGTAGAAAAACAATCAGGAACAAAATCAAAAAAGAATTAAAAGATGATTGATTTTTAGGGACGTGGCATTTTACCATGTCCCTATGTTGTTTAGGAGAAAAATGTATGGAAAATCAGCATTGGGTGATACGGGCAAAACGTGGGGACTTTGCCCGGTTATCAAATAAATTTAATATTGATCCGGTTGTTGCAAGAATCCTTGTGAACCGGGATATTCCGGAAGAGGATTTTGCCGGTTTTTTGACGCCAAGCTTAGAAAATCTTCATGATCCGTTTTTAATGGAGGATATGAATCAGGCTGTACGGATTATCATTCACGATCTTGAGGAGGGACATAAAATCAGGATTGTTTCAGATTATGATGTGGATGGCGTTATGGCCAATTATATTCTTTATAAAGGGCTAATCCGTGTTGGTGCTTTCGTTGATTATGTAATTCCCCACCGGGTAAGAGATGGTTATGGTATTAACGAAGACATTATTGTAAAGGCTTATGAAGATGGTATTCATACGATTGTAACATGTGATAATGGTATTTCTGCCAATGCAGCACTTGCAAAAGCCAAGGAATTAGGAATCACGGTGATTGTAACAGACCACCATGATGTGCCATCTATCATGGATGGAGATGTAAAACAATATATTCTTCCTGCTGCAGATGCTATTTTAAATCCTAAAAAAGAAAGCTGTAGCTATCCTTTTAAGGATTTATGTGGGGCAGGAGTTGCATTAAAATTGATTGAAGCGATTTATATGAAAAGAGAGATTCCCCACGAAGAAATTTATCAATTTATGGAATTTGTGGCAATGGCAACCATTTGTGATGTTGTATCCATTGTAAATGAAAATCGTATTTTTGTTACTTTTGGGTTAGAGCAGTTAAACCATACGGAAAACAGAGGACTTCGTGCATTAATTGGAGCAAATGAATTGTCTGATGTAACCATTAATGAACATCATGTAGGATTCCGTCTTGGCCCGTGTATTAATGCTTCCGGCAGACTGGAAAGTGCAATGGAAGCACTTGATTTGTTATTAGAAGAAGATGTCAGTGCAGCTATTGAAAAAGCCAACCGAATCTATGAATTGAACAGTGAAAGAAAAGAATTAACAGAACGTGGTGTGTCCCGTGCTTTGGAAATTGTGCAGGAGATGGAACCGCAAAAGGTTTATGTAGTTTATATCGATCATTGTCATGAAAGTCTGGCAGGTATTATTGCAGGCCGGTTACGGGAACAGTTAAATCATCCGGTTTTTGTTGTTGTAGATAGTGAGATTCCGGGGGTGTTAAAGGGTTCCGGAAGATCCATAGAAGGATATCATATGTCTGATGAATTACAAAAATGCGCAGATTTATTATTAGGCTTTGGCGGTCATGAGATGGCAGCCGGATTTTCTCTGAATCAAATGAATTATGATGCTTTTTGTAATCGCTTAAACGACGACTGTTCACTGGATGAAAAAGCATTTTGTAAAACGGTGCGAATTGATGTGCCTATGCCAATTTCCTATGTAAGAGAAGATTTGATTGAACAGATTGATGCTTTAGCACCATTTGGAAAAGGAAATGAAAAACCGCTATTTGCACAAAAAGATTTAAATGTTCGTTCCTTAAGAATACTGGGACGGGAACAAAATGTAGCAAAACTTGTGCTTGAGGATGGAACCGGCGTCACCCGGGATGCCATTTATTTTAATGCACCTGAATTAACAGAAAATTTGTTAAATTGGTTTGGTCAGGAAGAGTATGATAAATTGATTCATGGATGGCTTAATAATGTATGTCTGAATATTGTCTATTACCCTTCCGTTAACGAGTATAATGGTAACCGCACAATTCAGCTTGTTGTAAAGAATTATGCCATGGCAACAGTACGGGAAGTCTTATAGTGAAAAAAATAAACCTATTATTCCTTTGAAAATCAACAATTATTTCAAAAATAATCATAGGTTTTGTGACACATTTGACAAAAATACAAAAATAAAATAATTTCGTGGTTACAGATAGAAAAAGTTAGGCTATACTACTATTTATATACATGTGAAAAAGAAGGTGATTATATGGCTGGGATTATGAAAACAGAGAAACCACTCTCTACTCCAAAGGATTTTACACCACCAGAAGAGTTGTACAAAACATTAATCGAGAAGGTATTAGAATATCATCCTAATACGGATATTTCTATGATTGAAAAGGCATATCATATTGCCGATGAAGCCCATAAGGGACAACTGCGCAAATCTGGCGAGCCATATATTATGCATCCGTTATGTGTAGCAATTATTTTAGCAGAGCTGGAATTAGATAAGGAAACCATCGTTGCCGGCATTTTACATGATGTAATAGAAGATACCATTATGACAGATGAAGAAATTGAAAAAGAGTTTTCTCCCGAGATATTGCTTTTGGTAGATGGTGTTACAAAATTAACACAATTAAATTTTCAGGCTGACAAATTAGAAATGCAGGCAGAAAATCTTCGAAAAATGTTCCTTGCCATGGCAAAGGATATCCGTGTTATTTTGATTAAGCTTGCTGACCGTCTGCATAATCTTCGTACCCTGCAGTATCAGTCTCCTGCAAAGCAGATTGAAAAAGCAAGAGAGACTATGGACATTTATTCTCCTATTGCCCACCGGTTAGGTATTAGTAAAATAAAGGTTGAGTTAGATGATTTGTCGTTACAGTATTTAGAGCCTGAAAAATTCAAGGAGTTAAAGACTGAAATCGATGAGCGATTAGAGGAACGGGAGAAATTTATTGAAGAAGTGGTTCACGATGTGAAGGAATGTATTGATGAGGCCGGAATTGAAGCTACGATTAATGGTCGTGTAAAGCATTTCTTTAGTATTTATAAAAAAATGGTGAACCAGAATAAAACATTAGATCAGATTTATGATATTTTTGCAGTTCGTATTATTGTAGAAAATGTGAGAGACTGTTATGCAGCTCTTGGAATTATTCATGAAAAATATAAGCCGATTCCGGGAAGATTTAAGGATTATATTGCCATGCCAAAGTCTAATATGTATCAGTCTTTGCATACAACCTTAATTAGTAAAAGCGGACAGCCCTTTGAGATTCAGATTCGTACCTATGACATGCACAAAACTGCAGAATATGGTATTGCTGCCCATTGGAAATACAAAGAAAATTTATCGGGAACTGCAAGAGATAAGGAAGAAGAAAAGTTAAGCTGGTTACGTGAGATTTTGGAGTGGCAGCATAATACAGAAGATAACAAAGAATTCATGAGTGCGGTAAAAACTGACCTGGATTTGTTTGCGGAGCAGGTATACTGTTTTACTCCTAATGGTGATGTAAAGAATTTACCTGCCGGTTCTACACCAATTGATTTTGCCTATAGTATTCACTCTGCAGTAGGAAATAAAATGGTTGGTGCCAGAGTCAATGGACGTCAGGTGCCGGTAACCTATCAGTTAAAAAATGGTGACCAGATAGAGATTGTTACCTCTAATAATTCAAAGGGACCAAGCAGAGACTGGTTAAATATTGTAAAGTCTGCCCAGGCCCGGAATAAAATTAATCAATGGTTTAAGCAGGAATTTAAAGAGGATAATATTGTAAGAGGAAAAGATCTTCTTATGGACTACTGCAAAGCAAAGGGATATGTATTTGCAGATTTGAATAAAACAGAATATCAAAAGGCAGTCATGAAAAAATATAATTTCAATGACTGGGAGTCTGTACTTGCAGCAATTGGTCATGGTGCTTTAAAAGAAGGCCAGATTGTCAACAAAATGTTAGAGGTCCAAAACAAAGAGACCAAGGAGAAAATGACAGAGGAAGAGCTTCTTGAGCAGCTTAACCAGAACAGTGACCAGCTTCGTCAAAACATAAAAACAAAGGGTGGAATTACAGTTAAAGGTATTGATGATGTGGCAGTTCATTTTTCCCGTTGTTGTTCTCCTGTACCGGGAGACGAAATCGTTGGTTATGTAACACGGGGTCGTGGTATTTCTATTCATAGAACAGACTGTGTCAATGTCCTTGGAATGAATGAAGTGGACCGTTCCCGGTTAATTGAGGCAGATTGGCAGGAAGGTGCAGAAGACAGTACTACCACTTATTTATCTGAGATTAATATTTATGCATCAGACAGAACAGGTATGCTTTTTGATGTTAGCTTAGTATTTAAGGAATTAAGTATTAATGTAACAGCTGTAAATAGTAAAAGTAACAGCCGTAGCGAAAAAGCAACCATTACGGTTACCTTTGAGATTCGTAAGGTAGAGGATTTAAATCATGTCATTGCAAAGCTTCGTATGATTCCGGGAGTCATAGATGTAGAGCGTAGTGTAGGATAACAGGAGGAAAAAATGGCAAATTTGGAGATATATGTAAAAAACCTTGGTGATTTGGGAACCAATTGCTATATTATGGCTAATCATGATACAGATGAGTGTATTGTGTTTGATCCGGCAGGAGAAGCAGAGGTTTTAAAAGAGATTTTTGATAATCCACAGTTTCAGTTAAAGGCTATTTTCTTAACTCATGGTCACTTTGATCATACGGGAGCTGTGAAAGCCTTACAGGACAAATATGGAGTACCTGTGTATGCTTCCAAAGAGGAAGAGGAGGAAGTACTTACTAAGGTAACTGTTAATTTGTCTGGTTCCTTTGGTCTTCCCTATATTTTACATGCAACAGATTTGTTAAGAGATGGTGAAGAAGTAGATATTATCGGAACAAAAATCAAATGTCTCTTAACACCGGGACATACAAGTGGTGGTATGAGTTATTACTGTGAAGAATTAGCATCTGTCATTGTAGGGGATACCTTGTTCCATGAAAGTGTTGGAAGAACAGATTTTCCAACAGGAAGTGCATCAACACTTGTAAGGTCCATTCGGGAAAAATTATTTACATTGCCGGAGGAAACAAAGGTGTTCCCGGGACATATGTCTGATACAACTATTGGCTGGGAAAAGAAAAACAATCCATTTTGTGGTGGAGATTTATAAATGATTTATTTAGAACAAAATGATGAAATGTATAACAATGACATTCGTGCCATGTTACAGGCGTTTTTTGATAACGAAAAGGTGGTAACTGTGGCGGATGGAACCAGAATTTCCTTGCAGGTAAATTATAAAGCTAACTTTGTTGCTTATAAGCTTTCGGATGAGAATGGCTATGAAGATGAGGCGGGTATTTCCATTGATTATACAGATAAGGGAATTGCCAGGAATCCATTAAAGGCAGTTTTATACCGTATGCTTTCTGTTTATACAGGAAAAGAGCTTCCCTGGGGAAGTATGACGGGTGTCCGTCCTACGAAAATTGCAACAAAGCTTCTAGAGGATGGCATGTCAGAGGATGAGATTCATAAGGTTTATACAGATACTTATTTAACCATAGACCAAAAAGCAGATATTTGTATTGAGGTTGCAAAAAAGGAGCAGTTAATTTTCAAAGATTATCATGATAAGGATGAGTATTGTCTTTATGTAGGTATTCCATTTTGTCCAAGCAGATGCCTGTATTGTTCTTTTACCTCCTATGATATTTCTAAGTATCAGTCCGGAAAGTCGGGATATAGCGTAGAGGATTATTTAGAGGCTCTATATAAAGAAATGGAGTTTGTGGCAAATTCAGTTGTGTATAGGAAAAAGAAGCTGGTTGCAATCTATGTTGGTGGTGGAACACCAAGTGCATTAAGTGCCGGACAGTTAGGGGAGCTGGTATCCCGGATTCAGACTACCTTTGATTTAACCCATATGCGGGAGTTTTGTGTGGAATGCGGCAGACCGGACAGTATTACAAGGGAAAAATTAGAAATCCTTCATAATCTAGGAATTGACCGTATTAGTATTAATCCCCAGACAATGTGGGATGAGACCCTTTCTTTGATTGGACGTGCCCACACTGTAGAACAGACCCGTGAGGCATTTTTATTAGCCCGTGAAGTTGGTTTTACCAATATTAATATGGATATGATAGTTGGGTTGCCGGGAGAGGATATTTCCCATGTGGAATATACCCTTTCTGAAATTAGGAAATTACGACCGGATAGTCTGACGGTTCATTCTCTTGCAATTAAAAGGGCAGCGAACCTGAATATCGAAATGGAGCGATACCATAGTTTGATTAAGGGCAGTACCAATGAAATGCTGCTTGCGGTAGATAAATGTGCAAGAAGTATGGATTTATATCCTTACTATCTGTATCGACAGAAAAATATTCCGGGGAAATTAGAAAATATCGGCTATGCAGCAAATGGAAAAGAATGTGCTTATAATATATTAATCATGGAAGAAAAAATGGACATTTTAGCCCTTGGTGCCGGTGGAAGCTCCAAATTCATTTTTTATGATGAAAACCGTATTGAGCGGGTGGAAAATGTGAAAAACGTTGATGAATATATCCGCCGGATTGATGAGATGATTGCACGAAAACAGGAGATGTTCAGGTGCTTGTAGGTTGATGCATGTTTTGGAGCGGAATGGGATTTGAAATGTATTTTGTGTAAATATAGCTATTACTTTGAAGGATATGTTATATGTGGATGGCATACATGCTTTAGAGATGTGATATCATTAGGTAGTTCACATGCTGACTTGGGAAATGGTATATGAAAAAATGGGTGGTATGGATGCCGCCTCGGAGGATGAAAGATGATTAAAATGGGTGGTATGGATGCCGCCTTGGAGGATGAAATATGATTGAAGTAGATCGTTTGGATGTAGAAGTAGATGAAATTTCATATTATCTAAATGAAGAAATTCATACCGAAGTTGCTCATGGAATAGAGGTAAGCCGTCTTGCCGGTATGCTTGCAAGAGAATTAAAATTAGAACCGGATGTTTGTCATGATATTGAAGTGGCGGGAATGCTCCATGATATAGGAAAGCTTCGTGCCAGCACTTATTTGTATGGTGGAGCTGAAGATACATTGAATGTTGAAAAAATGAGATATGTACGGTTGCATCCAACATTAGGATATGAAGTAGTAAAGGAACATGGCTATCCGGAACGAGTATGTGAAATGATTTTACATCATCATGAAAACTATGACGGAACCGGTTATCCCGGCAATCTGGTGGGAGAGGAAATCCCCATTGGAGCCCGGATTTTACGAGTATGTGATGTGTTTGCAGCCCTTACTTCAGACCGGCCATATCGGAAAGCTTTTGATAGTAATACAGCGGTAGAGCTGTTAATTGAAGAGGTACGACATTTTGACATGAAAGTGTTTTTACCATTTCAGGGAATTGTCCATGATGAAATCATGGCAAAACAACAAAAAGACCAGGAGGATAAGCTGACTACTTAGATTTGTTATGTGGTTACAGCTTGTTATTATGTCGGATACTGTGAATATTTTAACAGATTTTACAGTGTCTCAGGGTATATAAAAAGTTCACAAATCAGGAGGAATCAAAAATGGCAATGAAGAAAAAACCGGTTACCGGTATGAAGGATATATTACCAAAGGAGATGGAGATTCGTAATTATGTAATGCAGGAAATTCGGGATACCTATAAGACCTTTGGTTTTACAGCGATGGAAACTCCATGTGTAGAGCATATTGAAAATTTAAGCTCTAATCAGGGTGGCGAAAATGAAAAGTTAATTTTTAAGATTATGAAGCGTGGCGATAAGCTTACCTCTGCAATGGATCAGGCAACAGCAGAGGATACATCTGTATTATCTGATAGTGGGTTGCGTTATGATTTAACCCTTCCTCTTTCCAGATATTATGCAAATAATGCCAATGATTTACCAAGTCCCTTTAAGGCGTTACAGATGGGAAATGTATGGCGTGCGGACCGTCCGCAGCGAGGCAGATATCGTCAGTTTATGCAGTGTGATATTGACATTTTAGGTGAGCCGACAATTTTGGCAGAAATTGAATTAATTACTGCAACTACTACCTTGCTTGGTAAGGTTGGATTTGAGAAGTTCACCATTCGTTTGAATAACCGTAAGATGTTAAAGGCTATGGCTGCTTATAGCGGATTTGAAGAAAAGGATTATGATAATGTTTTTATCACCTTAGATAAAATGGATAAAATTGGTTTGAATGGTGTTGCGGCAGAGTTGATGGAACAGGGCTATCCAAAGGACAATGTTGATAAATATTTGGCTTTATTTGAAAAGGTAACAGAGGATATTGAAGGTGTTCGTTTCTTACAGAGTACATTAGGTGATTTCTTAGAAAAAGGGGTTGCTGAAGATTTAGAAACCATTATTGCCAGTGTGGAAGCAGTTAAAAATGCCGATTTTAAGATTGTGTTTGACCCCACATTAGTACGTGGAATGAGTTATTACACCGGTCCGATTTTCGAGATTTCCATGGACGAGTTTGGAGGTTCTGTTGGTGGTGGCGGCAGATATGATGAAATGATTGGTAAGTTCACAGGTCAGAATACTCCTGCATGTGGTTTTTCCATTGGATTTGAACGTATTGTCATGTTGTTATTAGAAAGAGACTATGAAGTTCCTGCAAAGGGTGGCAAGACAGCATATTTGGTAGAAAAGAATATGCCACAAGAAAGGCTTCGTGAGATTTTAAAAGAGGCAAACGAGCAGCGAAAAGCAGGGGTGCAAATTAATATTAATGTGATGAAAAAGAACAAGAAATTCCAAAAGGAACAGTTGGAAAAAGAAGGCTATACAGAATTTAAAGAATTTTATGTAAGAGAAATGGAAAACTAAATATTATGATGATGCAAACTCCGTGGAGCAATCTACGGAGTTTTTTTGTATAAAAAATGGTAAAACCTTAATACTATCTACATGGGGTCAGACCCCTTTCACACTTTGTTCACAATTTTGAGGGAGGTGCGTATGAAGATATCCTATAACGAAAAAAATGATGTAGATTACCCTGTTTATGATGAGCTTGAGAAAAATATTGAGGTTTTGGAATCCTTGTTTTTCAATTGGGGAGATATTGTGAAAAAGAAGTTTATTTTGCAAAGAAACCGGAAAAACCTGGCAATCTACATCATTTATATAGACGGATTAACGGATAATGAAATGGTGGAACGAACCATAACCCATCCTTTATTATATGAATGGGAGCAGTTATGCCATGATGAAAAACTATTTTGTAAGCAAGAAGCTTGTGATAAGCATGATTTTGATTATATAAATGAATCCATGATGGGGGAAGCCTTGTTTGCGTCCGTATTTCATATGCAGACAGAGGCTGTGGATTTGGTGCCGCAAACTACGATGCAAGGAGCAATTTCAGCTATTTTAAAAGGGGATACAGCTATATTTATTGATCATGTTCCGAAGTGCATGATTCTCTCCACGAAAAAATTACCAACGAGAAGCATTTCGGAACCGGACAAGGAAAGTGGATTACGGGGTCCTAAAGATTCATTTAATGAGAATTTCCGAACAAATACGGCACTTCTTAGACGTCGAATTAAGGATCCAAAGCTTAAGCTTGAACAAGGTGAGGTTGGGCAAAGAAGCAGAACCGTATACGGTCTTATGTATATGGAGGATTTGATTTATCCGGAACTGCTTGGGAAGATAAAAGAAAAAATAAATTCATTTTCCATAGACGGAGTGTTTGACTCTGGAATGTGGGTTCATTTGTTAGAGGAAAAATGGTATTCTCCGTTTCCGCAGGTTCAAACAACAGAAAGACCTGATAAAGCGGCGTCAGCATTGTTAGAAGGCAGAGTTGTTCTTGTGATTGATAATGCTCCGGAGGTGGTAATTTTGCCAACAACATTCAATACATTTTTTCAGGCAGCAGATGATTATTATAACCGGTTTGCAGTAGGCTCCTTTGCCAGAATACTTCGTTATCTGGCGGCATTTATTAGCGTGTTACTTCCCGGGTTATATGTGGCAATCACCTGTTTTTATCCCCAGGTGTTGCCTACTGATTTTCTGCTTGCTATTGCAGGTGCAAGAAATAATATTACATTTCCTATTGTAGTTGAGGTGTTATTAATGGAACTATTATTTGAATTGCTTCGGGAAGCGGGAATCAGGTTGCCGGGACAAATGGGAAACACAATAGGAGTTGTTGGAGGATTGATCGTTGGTCAGGCAGCTGTTGATGCAGCTTTGGTAAGTACCATTGTTGTTATTGTTGTTGCACTTACAGCCATTGCGTCTTTTGCAATTCCAAATGAAGAGTTTTCTTCAACCTTCCGTTTGCTAAAATTTTTCATGATAATTTTAGGAGCGATATGGGGGTTATACGGTATTTTTTTAGGTGTGTTGTTTTTGACCATTCATTTGGCATCGTTAGAAAGTTTTGGTATTCCATATATGATGCCGTTAACAGCAGGCTCTATAGATGGTGATGTTGAATTTCAGGATTTTGTGATTCGTAAACCTATTTTTACAATGAAAGATCGCCCCCTTTATACGATGAAAAAGGAAAGAAAGAGATTTAAAACAATAACAAATAGAAGGAGTCGCTAGCTGTATGTTCAGTAGAAATGGAAAAATATCACAAAAACAGTTTAGGCGCATGATAATGTTACCTGTTTTTGCAAGCTGTATATTTGTGCTTCCCTTTGCCGGAGCCGTTTTATTTAAAGGTTCCCTTGTATGGGGATTGATTATTTTTTTTGCCTTTGCATGTATTTATGTTAGTGGGATGTGTGCAATTGGATGCGAGTATGCAAAAGATGAAGAGGTAATTGGAAAGGTGGAGGATTCCTCCTTTAAATGGAAAATTATTAACTTTAGTCAAATTTTAAGACAGACAATTCACTTATCCTTTTATATTGTTCTTTCGATTGCGATATTAGGTGAAGCACAGGTTCCTTTTATGAAAGGAAGTTCTACAAATAGTGTGTGGAATCTTCTGGTTGTTTTGCCTCTTGTTTTAATTGGCTTATATGGTGCAAATCGAAACGTTGAAAAAATAGGACGTTTATACGAAATGTTATTCTGGCTCATCTTTATTCCTTTTATTATTATGATTTTATTTGGGTTAAAGGAAGTAAATTATGAAGTTTTTATTCCCCAAAAAGAAATGAATTTGTGGAAAATTGTGATATGTAGTTATGCATTGCTGACATTTGTGATTCCTGCAGAACAGTTTTTGTTTTTGAGACCTAACATCATTCAGAAGGAAACACAAAAAAGACAGGATATGATTTCTTTTCTTTTTGTTGTGCTTTCGGTGGGGTTGGTAATTTTGCTGAGCTTGTTTATACTGGGTATTTATGGTGTAAATGGTGCATCCTTAGAGGAAATGGTAACAGTTGATATTATGCGATATATTCGCCTGCCACTAGGTATTTTAGAGCGTTTTGATGTATTGATGGTTTGGTTTTTTATGTTAGGCTGCTTTGTTTTAATATGCAGCAGTTTGTTTTTCGGGGGATATTTTGCGGAAAAAATTAACTATGGTAAAAAAATATTTTGGCTAATAGGAATGGTTGTTGTTAGTTTGCTGTTGGTTTTGTGGCTGCCTGATTATAGGGAAAGTTTGTGGATGTATATATGTTATGGAGCAATTTTTGATGTGCCATTTTCAATTTTGTTACCTGTTGTTGGAAGTATATTTCCTGAAAAAAATGAATCGATATCAGGTAATGTTTTGGACGAAAAAAATGACATAAATGGATAGAAGGGGAGGAGCAATGAAAAAAATAATTATTATGATTTGTTTTTGTATGGTTTCTTTGCTTTCCGGATGTGATGTTGCTGTGGAAAATACAATGAGAAATATAGAAGAACGGGATTATGCTACTGTTTTAATGATACAAAGAGATGGAGAAAAAAAGTATCATATGGTTCTTGGGGTGGCAAAAGCGAAACTTCCCGGAGAGGAATCTGAGGGAGAGGTGTTTTCGTCTTTTGATTGTGACGGGTTAGATGAATTAAAAGAAAAATATGAAGCACGCAGGGGTAAAAGTCTGTGTTTGGCTCATTTAAAAGTGATTTTATTAACAAAAGTGTGTCCGTTGGAAAGCTCTGGTGAGTGTATAAAAGAACTTGGACATAATAAAGAAATTGCAAAGACTGTGCCTGTAATTGAGGTAGAAAAACCGGAGACTTTCCTTTGTTATATGAAAGAAATGGGACAACCCTTTGGAACTTATATGCGAAATTTGGTAAAAGCAGAAGAAAGAAATGGTAAAAAGATTCCCTGGCTAAAGGATTATTTAAAAAACCTGCAGGAAGGTGAAAATATTATTATATATGATGCTTTGATAGAAAAAGAGGGTATTCGTCTTTTCGCAAAAAAAGAGGAATATGGGTTTTGATTGTATAAGATAGCGGTGGAGATTGATTTTGGCTGAAGGACAATCATAGCAATGGTATACGTTGTCCATGGGAGAAAATTGAAGAATGTTATACAGGTAACATGGGATATGCCTGCTGCATAATATATCATAAATGGGAAATACTTTAGATAGAGAATTAGCGTTTGCGAAATGAATTAAATATTATAAAAGTTGTGAATTTTTAACAAACCAACGCAGGCACGCTCGCGCTTCATCCACACGCAACGGTACTAAACAATGTAACACTATGCCCACTAAGCTCGGAATCTCGCTAAGTGTGCAAGTGTACTTTCGTACTAAGTTCGGTAAACCTCACTAAGTACTCAATGTAAGTACCAGCGTGTTACAAGAGCCTGCTTATGGTGTTTGTTAAAAATTCACACCATAAACATAATCTTTATGTATTTCGCAAACACCTAAAAATAGAGAATGTAGAAAGGAACCAGATATGAAGATTTTTCGTGATGTATTTGCGGCGATAATGATAGGAATTATGGGTGGTTTCATAGTAACAACCATTTCATATTATAACTCACATAAGGATCAGGGTGTTCTTCATACGTTGATGGCAGTTACAAATAGTGTTGATGTCATATCCGATGCCTATGCAGGAGAACATGATTTTTCGTTAGATGAAGATATGCTAGATGGGAAGGTGCTTGAAGCATTTGAAGAAATGGATGAAGAAGATATGACAGATGCTACAGCAGTGTATAAAACGTTGCTCAATAGTATTATGGAGTCTGCAGAGGATGGAAGTGAGGTTGACGTGCTTGCCATGGAAGGAGAGACCGGAGGAATAGAAAATGGAGAACCGTATTCGGATATTATACGGTTTCATGTCCGGGCAAATAGTGATTCCTCTGAAGATCAGGAACTTAAAATGGCGGTTAAGGAAGATGTGGTTACATTATTAAAGCCTATGTTATCCGGTTGTAACAGTGTGGAAGAAAGTAGAAATATTATTGTTTCTAATTTACAAAATATATATACTACAGCGGTTAATACCATTGTTGAACAAGGATATGATTACGAAGTGAAGGTATATGTTACCAAAGAAGAATTTCCGGCAAAAACATATGGTGATTTGACATTTCCTGCAGGAAATTATCAGGCTTTGCGTATTGATATCGGGGAAGCAAAAGGGCATAACTGGTGGTGTGTAATGTATCCCCCACTATGTTTTATTGATGGTTCTACAGCAGTGGTATCAAAGGATGGAAAAGAGTTATTAAAGAAAAATCTTACAGACGAAGAATACCGTAAACTATTTACAAATCCTGATGTGGAAATAAAATCTTCCTGTAAATTATATGAGTGGTTAAAAGGTGAATGAAAATGTCCGTGGGTCAGAAAATTTGAACAAAGTGTGAAAGGGGTCTGACCCCCTTCACATTATCCTTTATTTTGTGCCTCAACTACACGGCCACCGGCATACATTTCACGGAGCTTTGGTTTCTCGATTTTTCCGGTTGGGTTACGGGGAATATCAGTGAAGATAACCTTGTGAGGTCTCTTATAACGAGGAAGCTTCATGCAAAATGCATTAACATCTTCTTCTGTCAGCAGGAAGCCTTCCTTTAATTCAATAATTGCACAGGTAACCTCACCTAAACGATGGTCAGGCAAACCAATAACAGCCACATCATGTACGGCATTATTTGTACGGATGAAGTCTTCAATCTGAACCGGATAAATGTTTTCACCACCGCTGATGATAACATCCTTCTTGCGATCTACTAAGAAAATAAATCCATCTTCGTCTACCTGAGCCATATCACCGGTAAATAACCAGTTATCCTTTAATACTTCATTTGTTGCCTTTTCATCATGATAGTAACAGGTCATAACACCCGGACCTTTTACACAAAGCTCACCGACTGCTCCATCCGGTACAAGCTCCCCATTTTCATCAACAATTTTAACTTCCCAGCCGAAACCGGCTTTACCAATGGCACCTACCTTGTGAATATTTTCCACACCTAAATGTACGCAACCAGGACCAATGGATTCACTTAAACCATAATTGGTATCATATTGGTGATTTGGGAAATATTCTTTCCATTTTTTAATCAGGCTTGGTGGAACCGGCTGTGCACCGATGTGCATTAATCTCCATTGGTCAAGCTCGTAATCTTCTAAATTTACCTTGCCACTTTCAATGGCTTCTAAAATATCCTGTGCCCATGGAACCAATAACCATACAATCGTACATTTCTCTTTAGAAACTGCATCTAATATATATTCCGGTTTTGTACCTCGAAGTAATACTGCCTTACCACCTGAAATCAGACTGCCAAACCAATGCATTTTTGCACCTGTATGGTATAAAGGCGGAATACACAAAAATACGTCATCCTTTGTCTGACCATGGTGCTGTTGTTCAACCTTTGCAGCATGCATTAAACTTTCATGGTTATGTAGAATTGCCTTTGGGAAACCTGTTGTTCCTGATGAAAAATAAATAGCTGCATCATCTTTATCTGTTAATGTGATATCAGGTGACAATGATGAACAGTTAACGGTCATGGAAGTATAATCCTCTGCAAAGCTTGGGCAGTTATCTCCTACGAAGAAAAGTAAACGGTTTTTGCTGATATTGTCTGCAATTTCTTCCACACGTCCGATAAATTCCGGCCCGAATACAAGAATATCAACGTCAGCTAAATTCACACAATACTCAATTTCATCTGATGCATAGCGAAAATTAAGGGGTACTGCCAAGGCACCGGTTTTTAAAATACCAAAGTAAATTGGCAGCCACTCTAAACAGTTCATTAAGAGAATGGCAACTTTATCACCTTTTTTAATTCCTCTGCTAATTAATAAATTTGCAAAACGATTTGCTTTTTCATTCATTACATGCCATGTGATTTCTCTTCTGTAATGAGTTGTTGGATTTGGCTCCATTAACTCATACTCCTTCCATGTGACACGTCGTGTTTCTTTTACTTCCGGGTTGATTTCTACTAAACAGATGTCATCCGGAAACTCCCGTACATTACGCTCTAGTAATTCTGTTATTGGCATAATTTCTTCTCCATTTCTTTATCAATATCTTTGTGTGTTTAACGTTTTAACGCTTTTATCAGTTAAAGTAAATTGTATAATTTCTGGTATGTTTTGTCAATGAAAAGCAGGGAAAACAACTTGAAAAGAGGGAATATATTTTGGGATGTTCACAAAGGAAACATAAATAAATGATATATATAATTTGACGGAAAAATATGGTATAGTTATATGGCTATATAAAGTGGTAAAATTGAAATGAAAACATTTTAATTGAAACACGTTACAATTGAAATATATTTTAAATGAAAAGTGTGTTAAATAAAAAGCATTTTGATTGAAAATATTGCATTGAAACGCATTACAATTGAAAAACATTACAATAAAATATACATAAAGGAAAAATATACAATGAAATACAAATTTAGAAACGATAAAGTAGTTAAGGAAAAAGAAATTCAGGAAGAACAAATTCAGGAAGAACAAATTACAGAAGAGTTGCAGGTGATTGAGCCTGTGCAAAACTATAATCATATTCAGTTGCCGGGACTTCGAGAAAAGCAGGACAGCATTTCCAATGTACCGGAAATCCATGGGGATTTAATGGAACAAATGAAAATTCTGATGCTGCAGTCCCAGGCATTTTTAGAAATGCAAATGATGTATTCCTGTGCTATTAGGGAGGTTCGGACAAAGGCAGAAGTTTTAAATGACGAAATGTCTGTTCGTTACCATAGAAATCCCATTAGCAGTATTTCTTCAAGGGTAAAGAAACCGGAGAGTATTATTCAAAAGCTACATAAAAAGGGGCTGCCCTTTACTGTGGAAGCAGTTATGGCAAATTTATCAGATGTTGCAGGTGTACGTATTATTTGTGAGTTTGTAGATGACATTTATACGGTTGCGAATTTGATTGCCATGCAGGATGATCTCCGGGTAGTTAAAATTAAGGATTACATTTTGAATCCGAAGCCAAACGGATATCGAAGCTATCATATGATTGTGGAGATTCCGGTATTTTTTTCCAAAGGCAAAACCCCTATGAGGGTGGAGATTCAGATTCGAACTATTGCTATGGATTTCTGGGCAAGTCTGGATCACGAATTAAAGTATAAAAAAGATATTGATCCGGATACAGAAGAAACCATTGCAGAGGAATTGAAGGCATGTGCAGAGCGTATTTCTGAAACAGATACGATTATGCAACAGATTCGAATAAAACTTGATTTGGTGGAGGAAGAGAAAAAACAGAAGAAACAGCAACCAAACAGCGGAAATTATACTGTTATGGGCGATGATTTTGATTCCGATGATGATGTTGTAGTTGTTATGTAATATAGGGGTCAGACCCCTTTCACAGAATGTTCACAAATTTCAAGAGTGTCTGGTTCAAACTCTTTACACCAGTAGCCAAAAAGGGTAAAATAAAAGGGTATGTGATTGTGGAATGGTAGGTATACTACTTAGGAAGTACCACAGAAATAAATACAAAATAGAAGGAATAGAAATCTTTAATAGAAAGATAAAGAGGTATATCAGTTATGCGTAAAACAAAAATAATATGCACCTTAGGACCGGCAACGGAGGATGATAACGTATTAAAACAACTGATGAAAGAAGGAATGAATGTTGCCAGATTTAATTTTTCTCATGGAGATCATGCCCAGCATGAGAAAAACTTGAATCGCGTGAAGAAATTAAGAGAAGAATTAGGTCTTCCCATTGCAGCATTGTTGGATACAAAAGGACCTGAAATTCGGGTGAAGAATTTTAAAAATGGAAAAATCCAGCTCGAGAACGGACAGCAGTTTACTCTGACTACAAGGGATGTGGAAGGAGATGAAACACAAGTATCCATTACCTATGAAAATCTGGTGAAGGATGTTACTGTAGGTAATCGTATTTTAATTGATGACGGGTTAATTTCTATGCGTGTCAATACAGTAACAGAGACGGATATCATTTGTACTGTTGAAAATGGTGGTCCGGTTTCCAATCATAAAGGCGTTAATGTTCCAAATGTTCATTTGTCTATGCCTTATGTTAGTGAGAAGGATAAAGAAGATGTCATTTTCGGTATTGAACAGGGCTTTGATTTTATTGCTGCATCCTTTGTTCGCACTGCAGAGGACATTTTAGAGATTCGTGACATTTTAAGTAGTCATAATTGTAATTTCATAAATATTATTGCAAAGATTGAGAATATGCAGGGTGTGGAAAATATTGATGAGATTATCCGCGTTTCTGACGGTGTCATGATTGCTCGTGGGGACATGGGTGTGGAGATTCCTTTTGAGGATGTTCCTGCCATTCAGAAGATGATTATCAAAAAAGTTTATAATGCTGAAAAAATAGTCATTACTGCCACACAGATGTTAGATTCCATGATGAAAAATCCTCGCCCAACAAGAGCGGAGGCAACTGACGTGGCAAATGCCATTTATGATGGTACATCTGCCATTATGCTTTCCGGTGAAACTGCTGCAGGTCTGTATCCTGTTGAGGCGTTAAAGACAATGGTTCGTATCGCAGAGCGGACAGAGGCAGATATTGATTTGGTGAAACGGTTTAATAGTCGGGAAAGCCTTGTAAATCCTGATATTACAAATGCGATTGCCCATGCAACCTGTACAACGGCTATGGATTTAAATGCTACTGCCATTGTAACAGTAACGAAGTCCGGAACCACTGCCAGAATGATTTCTAAGTATCGTCCGGCCTGTCCGATTATCGGATGCACACCCTATGAAAATGTTTGGCGCCAGCTGAATCTTTCCTGGGGAGTGCTGCCATTAATGGTTGAAATGCAAAACAACACCGATGATTTGTTTGAACATGCCATTTCCAATGCGGAGAAAAAGGGGTATGTAAAGCAGGGTGAAATTACTGTTATTACAGCAGGTGTTCCCTTAGGTGTTTCCGGTACTACAAACTTAATTAAGGTTCATGTGGTTGGGCACATTCTTGTGAAAGGACGGGGTGTGAACAAACGAAAAGCCACTGCCAGTCTATGTGTTGGTAAGGATGAAATAGATATTATGGAAAACTTCAAGGAAGGGGATATTGTAGTTCTTCCTGAAACCAGTAATGACATTATCGACGAGCTTCGTCAGGCGTCTGGTATAATTGTTGAGGCAGAAGGACATAATACCCATGCAGGTATTGTGGGATTAAGCTTGGATATTCCGGTTATTCTTGGTGCTGCAAATGCGACAGAGATTTTGAAATCCGGTGCAGTGGTTACCATGGACGCAGAAAAAGGAATTGTGTCATCAAATTAAAAAATGTATGTGGATGAAAGATATTTTTACAAATAAGTTGATAAATGCATGCAGTGAGGAATACTAAGCCTGCAAATGTAGCGTTTTCATATGCAAAATTTAACTATGGTTAATAAATGATAAATTAAGAAATACGAAAAGGAGAAAAAATGTCAGCGAAAAGTGTTGTTAAGTATTTTGACTGCCCACAATGTGGTAAGTCGATTATGTTTAAAATCAAACCGGAAATTGAAATACCATATGATGAGGTATATAAAACCAAAATCATGAATGATAAATTATTTACTGTATATTGTAGGAACTGTAATTTTGGTATGCCTTTGGGATATGACTGCACCTATGATGACATGGAGCAGCGTTATATGATTTGGACATATCCGGGGTTAACAAAGGAGCATATGGCATCTATTCAGAACTATAATGAAAGATTAAAAAATGACAGAGCTTTAAGACTGGCAAGAAATGATTACCGTATGCGTGTGGTTCGTACAGATACACAGCTGAAAGAAAAAATTATTATTTTTGATGAAAATATTGATGACCGTGTGGTAGAAATTATGAAGATTTCCTGTATGCCATACATTGTGAACGGATTAAAAATTACCAGTGAAATCGTCGACTTTGTATTTTCTAAAACAAAAACACCGGGCCAGTACTGTTTCTTAGTACGTTTTAAGGATACAAAACCACTTGTACTAAATTTTGATATGGATCAGTATAACGATATTAAGGAAAAATTTCATGACTTAATGGAAGAACATACAATTGATGGCATTAACATGATTAACGCTGCATGGGCAAAGGAAGTAATGCAGATCTATATGGATACCAATACAACAGAAGAACGTGTGGATGTAGTTGCCCAGATGGAGGAAATTGCAAAGGAAGATTAGGGTTGTCTTTATGCGTTTTGCAAACGCCTGTTCCTACGGGAGAATGGAAAGGAGAATAAGGATTATGGCAGTAATAACATTAACTGAAGATAATTTTGATAAGGAAGTACTTCAGGCACAGGAAACAGTTTTGGTGGACTTTTGGGCACCATGGTGTGGTCCTTGTAGAATGATGGGACCAATTGTGGATGAAATTGCCGAAACCCGTGATGATGTAAAGGTTTGTAAGGTGAATGTGGATGATGAAATGAAGCTTGCACAGACCTATGGTGTTATGAATATTCCAACCTTAATTGTATTTAAAAAGGGTGAAATTGCGAATAAAACAGTGGGGGCACAGTCGAAGTCAGCAATTGAAGCTTTGTTATAGGGGGTCAGACCCCTTTCACAGTTTGTTCACAAAATAGGGAAAAATAAAAGGACCAATGATATGGCAGAAAAATACATTATGATTCACGATATACTAAGTGAACATAAGGACAGAATGTTAAATTTAAAAAAGTATTATCCATTTTTTGTGTTGTGTGAAACAACCTTTGCACAGTATAAGGAGGGTAAGTATGCAGACCTGGACATGGGATATATTACCATGGCCAGTTTGCGTTTTTTTATCAATGAAAATAATTTCCATGAGAGTGAAATTACTTATCCTCAATATGAGAAATTTCTGTCAGAATTGCTTCGCCGGGAGTTCCTATTGGAAGTGGAGCAGGAGGAAGAAAAAGAATTAATTGGTTACATATTTGATAAGATAAAAAACGATGGACGAGCATTTACTTTTACATATTTTGATCCGGAATTAAAGAAAAAACAGACAGCCAGAGTAAAGCTGATTGATAGTCGTATTGTGGATGGAACGGTGCTTTATCATGTGACTACCGATGGCATTGAGTTTTATCTGGATACGAAGGAAATCAAGGAAGAAAGTAATATTTCTGTTCAACAGCTTTTATTAGAGAAAATGATTCAGTCAGAAAACTTTGCCGGTGGTATCGAGGTTGTTAAGAGAATTAACAACGAAGTAAGTAAGCTGATGCTTCAGAAAAAAGAGGTGTTAGATTTGCTAAGCTATGATGTATTTTCCGGGGCAAAAGCCAGCGAAGATTATATGGCAACGGTTGCCAAATGGTTTGATGATGAATCGAAATTATTTGAAAAAAACAGAGCATTAATTGATAAAGCCTATGCCAAGGCAGGTAATGTAACGGAGGGGGAATTTGCAACCAACCGGGGTATGCTTGGTGAGATTCATAAGTTAGATACAGAGCTTAAGAAAACCATTATCCGACATGGGGAGTTGATTCGGGAAACCATAGAGCTACAAAGCATTGCAGATGAAATGATTGGACGTGCTAAGCTTCGAAAACTTCGACCGGTATTTCAGTTTCGGGATGCCCTAAAAAAGACAATGGATATGGATGCGCCATCTAAGCTATCTGTTTTGCTTGCACCACTATTTATGCCAAAGCTTCAAAAAAGCTTTGCAGTAGAATCTATTGACCGAATGCTGGAAAGTAAATTAGACAACCAGGATTATGGTGAGAAAATCGAAAAACGAAATGTAGATGGGGACTTCGTATTTGAGGATGAGATAGAGGATGGACGTATTTCCAATAACTTTGGAAAACTATTTGAGGAGCTGTTAGAACAGCTGTGGAAACGTGGACAGACGACTTTGCAGGAGTTAATGGCCATTTATGAAATTAAGTTTGGAAAAGAGATTTACAAAAATGGTGATGTCTATTCATTTTTAGTGCATTTAGCCCAGAAGGACCGGTATGAGTTAAAGAAAATGCAGGACAAACAGGATACCTTTTTGGAAGGTCTTGTTATGGAGCAATTGTCAGTAGAGAAGCAGGATCAGTATGGAAAAATGATATTTTCCATTTCCTTTGACCCGGAAAATATGTTGCGTTTTGGTGAAGGAAAGGATGAAAGCTTTACCATAACAGATATGCACTTTGAAATGGAAAAAATGTGAGGATGCCGATATGGATATGAAAAACCTGGAAAAAGCAATGGATATATACGGTAAGCTAATCACCGGAGAAGAGATTTCACGGGGTGGCATCAATGGACCTTTGTATGATGATTATTATGGTAATGCAGAGGTTTATGAAATCGTAACAACTATGCTTAAAAAATTGAATTTAAATCTATATGAATATAAGGAAAGTCTTTTTGTTTGCTCTGGTGAGGGCAATCGTATTTTTGGTTATACCAACGAAGAGTTAAAACGAATTATGGGACTTCGGTTAAATAGAGAGCTTTACTTGTGTTATTTCATTATGTACGAAATTTTATTGATGTTTTACTCAGATTCTGCATCCTACCAGTTTAAGGAGTATGTAAGAATTGAGGATGTGATTGAAGAGGTTACAAAAGCGTTGTCTGTCTTTTCCAAGGACATTGCTGTTTTTGATATGGAAGAGCAAAAACAGGACAGTTTTCAGGCGGTAGCCCTTGCCTGGGATGAACTTCCAACAACTACCAGTGACCAGGAGGAAATCAGGGCTTCCAGAGCCTCTAAAGCCAGCCTTACAAAGCTTACATTTAATTTCTTGGTGGAACAGAATTTGTTTGTGGAAATGAATCGCCGCTATTATCCAACGGACCGTTTGAAAGCCATTGTAGAGCATTATTTTGAAGATTATCGTGGAGAAATTTATGAGGCGTTGAACTAGGGGGTCAGACCCCTTTCACAAATTGTTCACAAAGTTAATTAGAAAGGAAACACCATGCCTAATATAAATCGAATTCGTGTAAATAATGTAAAATACAATTTTGGAACCCAGAGCTACGATGATTTTTCTATGCGTATGTATGGAAAAAATACATTATATGATTTGGCAAATGGTGGTGGTAAAAGTATCCTGATGCTTTTGTTACTGCAGAATCTGATTCCAAATTGTACATTAGACGAGAAACAGCCAATTGAAAAATTATTCCGTACCGGTGGTGGCAATACAACCATTCATTCTTTAGTGGAGTGGAAGTTAGATGATAAGGATATTAAGGAAGGATATCGCTATATGACCACGGGATTTTGCGCCCGTAAGGCAAAGGATGGAGATACAGAAGACCAGATGGCATTAGAGGGAATGGAGGAAGTAGCAAAATCAAAGGATAATGCATCCATTGAGTATTTTAATTACTGTATTTTTTATCGTGATTATAATGAAAATGATATTGTAAATCTTCCGCTGCAAAATCAAAAGGAGCGTATCACATATACCGGCTTGAAGAATTATTTGCGTGATTTGTCTCACAGAAATTTGAATATTAAGGTGTTTGTATTTGAACGAAAGGGAGAATATCAGCGTTTTATCAGCCGTTATGGTTTGTACGAGAGCCAGTGGGAAATCATTCGTGGAATTAACAAAACAGAGGGTCATGTCAGAACGTATTTTGAGACACATTACAAAACAACCCGTAAGGTTGTTGAGGATTTGTTAATCGAGGAGATTATTGAAAAGGCATTTTTAGTGAAAACAGAGCAAAATGATGTCAATGAAGATATGGCAAAAGCCTTATTAGACATTAAAGATAAATTAGTTGAGCTTTCGAAAAAGAAAAGTGAAATTGCAAACTTTGATAAGGAGACAGAGTTAATGCGCCTTCTTGAGGGTAGAGTGTCTTCTTTTCTTGCTTTATATGAAACAAAGGATAAGGTGTCAGGAACCTTAGCAGATGTGTATGTAACAGGGGAGTATTTAAGCAATCAGGGTGAGGAAACCATTGCACATATGGAAGAGGAAAATGCGAACTTAGATAAGCGTCTGGCGTTGGAAAGAAAGCGAATTGAGAGTTTAAAAATTGTAAAGGATCAGTATGAATTAGCTGCAATTGAAGCGGAAATGCAGACCTTACAGCGTCATGTGAATCAGGCACAGCAGGAGTTAAATGATGCAAAGGCAGAACTGGATTTAAAAGAAAGTATTAATGATTATTTACATTTCCTTGGGGATAAAACCCAAATGGAGGAAAACCAGGCGATTATCGATGCGGCCATGGGTGAAAATAGTGATCAGCAAACCTTGTTATATCAATATGCATATATTAAGAAACAGTTAGATGATGAGAAGCTACGGGATATTAGAGAAAAAGTCGGGGTTCGAGAGAGGGAATTAGAGAAGCTGCAAAAGGAATTGGAAATGGCGGAACACGTGGCTGGTGAAGGTGAAATTAGCCTTGCAGTTGCTAAAAGTCATAGGCAGCAGTTACAGGAAGATTATCACAAACGTATGGAGGAAATCGGTGCATTACGAAAAGATATTTCTATTCTTGTATTAAGTGATTTGGCAGACTTGGAAAAAACCTTAAAAGAAGAAGAGGGAGAAATTACAGAGAAAAAAGCAGCAGCACAACAGACTTATATTGATGATTTTCAAAAGCTTCAGGACAAGGAACAACAGCTTTTTGTAGAAAAAGATAAATTGAAAAAGGAAGAGGAAGCCTTAACAAAGGCCTCTGAAAATCATGCCCATTATATTCAAAACCAGGATCGATTAAAGAAGATGATTCAGGTTTATGGAGTAAAGGAAACGGCCCAATTATATGAGCAGATTAAAGGTCGTGCTTTTTCTAATCAGGTGGCGATTGCAAATTTGCAGACAAATATAGCTGCCATTGAAAAGCATTTAGCCCAGGTTGCAGAGGGTAGAATATTAGAAGAGACAGAAGAGATTACAAAGGTAAAAAACTACTTAGAAAGCCGACATGGAGAGTTTGCCATTTCCGGTGTGGATTATTTATCTGCTCTTCCTAAGGTAAATCGTGAGGAGTTATTAGACCGGTTTCCGTTACTGCCTTATGGGGTAGTAACAAAGCAATTTGAACTGGTAAAAGAGGACGAAAGAATTGGTACCTTAGATCTTGGCAGCTATGCCGTGACCGTTTTTGACCAGGATGTTTTGGAGTCCCCATATATTCCCGAAAAAGATGATGGAGTGATTCTTCTTTCAAAGGATAAGAGTTGTTTTATTGAAGAAGATGTTCTTGCAATGGAATCTACCCGTTTGGAGAAGAAGTTAGCAGAAAAACAGGAAGAATTAGATAGATTAAATGAACTTCAGAATGCTTATAATGAAGATTTGGATTATACTGCAAAGCTTACAGATTCTGCTTTCCTGAATTCAGAAAATGAAGTACAGAATTTGAAGGAAACGGTATTAGAAAGGAAACATGTTGTTGAAACTTTAAAGGAAGATATTGCATATTTGAATACAAAAATCACTAAAACAGAAGAAGAAATTCGTGCATGGGACCAGACAATGATGGAAAATCAGAAGGAGCAGGTAAAGCTTGCCGGCATTTCAACCTTAAGTGGTTTAGTAGATGATATGAAAGAACAGCTTGACTATTATCAGACCCAGGAGCAACGCTTAGATACGGATGTTGAGGATGCCAGGGTAAAGCGTGATAGTTTACGTCTTCAGGTAGAGGATTTGACAAGTCAGTTGAGTCATATGGAGGAAACCATTGGTAAGGTGCTTTCTGATTGGCAGAACATTTATAAGGATTATTATGATCCATCCATTGGTCAAAAAATATCCTATTCCGGTGAGGTGGATGAGGATCGGCTTCGGGCAGAATTTTTGGCGGCAAAGGCGGTTGTGGAACAACAAACCATTGTACTAGAGGATAAGAAAAAGTTGATTGCTACCTTACAGGAAAGTATGGCAAGGGGATTGAAAATTATTGAGAAGCGTAATGTATCCTTAGAACAGTTAGAGGAGCTTCGCAAGGCGGGAGAGCTTCATCCTGTGGAAGAGGAATTTATGAATCGATTAAGTATGCATTTATCTCAGATTAGTGTGCGTACAGATCAGCTGCGGGATGAACTTGCTAAGAAGGAGCATGAGGCGACCCGTATTGAAGGTCGAATTGAACAGGCATCTACGGCATTGGCAGAACGTTTTGGTGAAGCCGCTATTAAGGAATTAGCCCAATATGAAGGGGAAAATCGAATCTCGAAAGAAGAAGCACTTCAGGCGATTGCTGAGGGTGACAGAATTTTATCACAGTTAAAATCTGAGTTAGCAGATAGTCAGAAAAAATATCAGCAGTATATGAAGAACCATCGTGTTATGGTGGATTTATATAAGGATATTAAGCGAATTGTGGAAAATGAAGAGTTGGATATAGAAAATGCCCATGTACTCATGAAGGAACAGTCAGAGCTTCGTGATTTGTTTGAGGAAAGTCTGTTAGCCTATGATAAAAGTGTGAAGAATTTAACCAGAGCCAAACAGGAGCTTCTTAATTATAAAACCCAGACGGCGAATACCTTTTTTGCTATGGGCGCATTTGAACTTTCTAATGCCATTAAGGATGATGTGGAAATTCCGGAGCAGTACACCGATGCCAAATCATTACTTGATAATATCAGGGAAATGATTTCCTATATTGAATTGGAGAAGGAGCGGGTGCTTCAGGGAATTGAAGATATGGAGGCCATTAAGAATAATTTTGAAAATCAGTGTATTGAGCGTTGTAAGGATGTTCGTACTGAGCTTGAAAAATTACCAAAGCTTTCCCGTATTCAGTTAGATGGTGAAATGATTCAAATGGTAAACTTAACCATTCCATATGTGAAGGATGAGTTTATTAAGCAAAGAATGTCGGATTACATTGATGAGGTTGTAAATGGTGCTGACCAGTTTGATAATCACAGTGACCGCATGAAGTATATGAAGAATCGGCTGTTGCTTAAGAAGCTATTTAGTGTTATGGTCACGGATATGAATGCCATTAAGCTAAAGCTTTACAAGCGGGAACGTATGAAGGAACAGAGTCGTTACCTGCGTTATGAAGAGGCGGTAGGAAGTACGGGACAGTCCCAGGGTATTTACATTCAGTTCCTTGTTTCCATTATCAATTATATCGCCGGAATGTATGCACCGGAGGCAGAAGCTAATGAGCTTAAGAAGGTAATATTTATTGATAACCCATTTGGTGCGGCAAAGGATATTTATATCTGGGAGCCGATTTTTGCATTGTTAAAAACCAACAATGTGCAATTAATTGTTCCGGCTCGTGGTGCAACACCTGCAATTACAAACCGCTTTGATGTCAATTATATTTTGGGTCAGCAGCTGGTAAATGGAAGACAACAGACGGTAGTGGTAGATTACCGAAGCCAGGTTGCCCAGGAAGAAGTAGAGTATCAGAGTCTGGAATATTCACAGGGTACCTTTGATTTCATATAAAGGAAGAAGGCTTTTTGGAAACGCCGTTAATTTTTGTTTCCATTGAAACTTTTTAACATACCAACGCAGGCTGCTTGCAATGGAAACGAAATCCACATACGTTTCAAAAACGCCTATATAAAAGGAAGCTGTTACGTTAAGTTACTTAACGGCAGCTCCCTTTTTATTTTATACTTCATACATGTAGGCATTCACTTCTTTTTTCTTGATTTCTGCTACACCCTGGCAATGAGGACATACAAGATAGTAATTTTTATATATTGGAAATATTGGAATAAAGAACAGGGTAAACCATACCCATTCCTGCATAATTTCAAATATCTCCATCCGTCCGCAACGGTTACAGAAATACATTTTCATTGTAGAACCAATTATTTTTCGAAATCCCCGTGTACCGCAAATAATCATAGTATTTCTCCTTCTCTGTAAATTTAGGTAGGCAATTCATTTCCCTCTCCCGGGAAATTCGTTATTTCTTATAGGATTTTGGAATGAGATGTGTGATGCAGAAGTTTATTATACTGTCTGCAATTGCCTCATATTCCTGATAGGAAAATCCGTATTCCGTTCCCAGCCAAATCACATATTTTCTGTCGCCTGTTTTAATTTTGATAAAGCGGTTTTTTGGATATATGGATTTACTTACTGCATTTTTGTGGGTAAGTGTCACTTTTTTTATATCAGTTGTTGCAATAAAGGTTTCGTCAAACATCAGTCCCTCGCTGTTTAAGCAAATCTTCGAAGGACATCTTTTGGAGTTTCGATAAAGTTTTATTAATTCCACAGGCATATTTAATATCTCTATTATGATAACAGTGGAAATCATAACCATATAAGATGTAAGTTCATATGCAGGTAATACAAAAAAGAACCAGCATAAGAAAATGAATAGTAATATTCCCGCCATTATGGCGATACGTTTAAGTTCTGCATGAATAATTGATATTTTGGAAATGGTAAATGTATTTGCATATTGTAAAATATCCTCATTGTAATTTTTCATGGTAAATTCCCCCGTATTATAGAATGAACTGGTAATTTATATATTGTAATTTTTTGACATTACATATCCTTAATAAAATAAAAATAATAGCATGAACAACAGAATGAAAATAATGAGGGAGATGCCAAAGAGAATGAGCATATTACGAAGCCAGCGTTTCTTTTGTGGCAGTTGGGATTCGGTAATATACTGGTCGACAAATTCATCTTCCTCATGAGACTGCAGGGTGTCATTGGATGTTTCTTCATTTTCCTGAAGACTGCCGGTTATTTCCGGATTTTCGTCAGTTGGAACTCCCCATTTATTTTCCTCTTTGCTTCCGTCCATAACATAGAAGATAAAACGGACAATGGTGCCAATATAACAAAATGACAATAAGGTCAAAAGAACATAGAAACCTGCAGAGTGACCGGTATCATGAAGACGCCGGATTTGCAGAGAAAGCAATGGAATAATCGTCATAATGGAATAAATGAATGACAAACAGGTAGGAAAAATGATAATTGCAGTCATGGCATCGCTGTATGTAGCAATCATTAAAAATAAAAACAGAACAATCATAATTCCCAGATTTATTCCATAAGCAATCCAGAAATCCTTTCTGTTTGTTCGCCCTTTAAAATCAAATGCTCTTTCCCACATATTAAGATATGCTTTCATACAGTTTATCCTCCCATAATACATAGTAAAAATAAAATAATAATGGTAAAAATAAATATATAGCTGCCTGTCATAGTCTGTACAGTGGTATCTGTCCGACTGGCAATTTGTAAAATTCTTCTTTTCAAGGAAATTTTGCCTAAATGGGAAACTGCAGCGGCAGAATGCAGTCGTCTGCCGGAACCACCGGCGGCCATTTCAATCAGGCATTTTCCGTATTCTGTACATTCCTGTTGGTTGGCATCCTTTAAAATGCGATGGTCACAGGCAATCTCACAGTCTTCTAAAGCAGCATGGGCAGCACACCATATAAGAGGGTTATACCATTGCAGTATTAGGCAGATATTAGAAAATAAGTTGTACCAGTTATCCTTTGACTGATAGTGTCCCAGCTCATGCTTGACAATCCACTGACACCATTTCACATTGGAAAGTGCCATCTGACTCACATAAATCTGGGGATTGGCAATGCCGGTAAGACAGGATCCGCTATAGTCATCAATGATATAAACCGGAAGATTATTTTTAATACCGTAAATACTGCTATGTTTTCTGATATGTGCGTAAAATATAATATTTTGTAAAATGAACAAGGATAAGAAAATAAGGGACCCGGCTTGAGCGGTTTTTACCAGTAAATCCTCCAGGGAATGGGTGAAAAAATACTGGTTTAAAAATTTACAAATCTCTGCTATTGTCTGCCTAAAATCTGAAACGGAAACCCCGGTGGCATTGTCATAGTCAAGATCCAAAAGAAAACCAAAGGTTTGATCCTTAATTAACTGCTCCAGATATTCACAGCTTCCCGGCAGTTGTAATTTTGTGTAGAGACTGTCAAATACCGGGAATTGTACAGGGATTAGAAGCCGTAGGGCAACAAAAATCCAGGAAATTCGGAGAATGCCCGGATTTAGTTTTTTTCCAAATAGTTTGCGGGTCAGTAATATAAACAAAATTAACAGTGTTGCGTCAAAGGAACGCCTGATTGGACTGGCATATATCATCAAATGGTATCCTCCTAATGTTCATTGGTCCGTTTTTTTTCTTCCAGTATGGACATGAGCTCGTCAATTTCATCATCGTTTAATTTATCGTTTTCTACAAGATTGGATACCATAAGCCCCAGCTTTCCATGAAAAACTTTATCTATGAAGCTGACAGATTCGCTAACAGCAGTCTCTTCCCGTTCTACTGCTGCTGAGTATACTTTGGCGCGGTCTCCCTGATGACAGTAAACCAGCTGTTTTGATTCCATTTTGTTCAGAAAAGAAATGATTGCATGCTTGCTCCATCCCTTTGTATTTTCCAAAAGCTTTACCATTTGTGTAATGGTGAGTTCCCCGTGCTTCCAAAGCAAATCTAATAATACCCATTCTGCATCAGATATTCGTGCCATTTTTAATCTCCTTTCATGTTTTTACGCAGTCTCCCAGTGTCTTTCATTATGGGATGTGAGCGTATCATTTATATAAATTGTATTTTGGTAACATTATTGTTACCAAAATGAAAATAGCATAGATGGAATAGGTTGTCAAGATTTTTGCAAATGTGGTATACTAGAAACGATGAAACAAGAAATTCTGTGATAAAAGAGAAAAACAAGCTGGAATACCTACCAGAGAGAGAGAAAAGCAGGGATTGGTAGGTAAAACCTGAAGCTTAAGCAAGAAAAGTAAGCTGGAATACCTACCAGAAAGAGAAAAAGCAGGGATTGGTAGGTAAAACCTGAAGCTTAAGCGAGAAAAGTAAGTTGGAATACCTACCAGAAAGAGAAAAAGCAGGGATTGGTAGGTAAAACCTGAAGCTTAAGCAAGAAAAGTAAGCTGAAATACCTACTAGAAAGAGAAAAAGCAGGGATTGGTAGGTAAAATAGAATTATAGAAATAAAAAGTAAGAAAAATTACCTGCTAAAAAGAAAAAAGAGGAAAATTGGCAGGTAATATATGATATAGGAGGATATAAATGCAGGCAGTAATTGAAAATGAAGAAATAAAAGTGACCATTAATTATTTTGGTGCAGAAATGTGTAGCATGATAAAGAAATCTACCAATGTGGAATATATGTGGAATGCAGATGAAAAATACTGGAAACGAAATGCACCGGTTTTATTTCCTTTTGTTGGAAGTTTAAAAAATAAAGAATTTCTATATGATGGAGAGGCATATCCTATGGGACAGCATGGTTTTGCAAGAGATATGGATTTTTACCTTGTATCCAATGATGGACAGGAAATATGGTTTTCCTTATGCTCCGATGACAGTACCTATGATAAATATCCCTTTGCATTTACCCTTGAAATCGGCTATCGCTTGGAGGGAAGTAAAGTAATTGTGATGTGGAAGGTAATTAATGAGGATGATAAGAAGATGTACTTTTCTATCGGTGGACATCCTGCGTTTATGTGTCCGCTAAATGGTAATGGAAAACAGACGGATTATTTTATTTCCTTTGACACGGAAAAAGATTTGACTTATTCAAAATTAAGTGAAAATGGTTTGGTGTACAGCAAGGATAATGTACTTGCGACAAATGGTGGAAAGCTTTTAGTAGATGCGCATTTGTTTGATGAGGATGCCTTGGTGGTTGAAGGAAATCAGGCACATAAAGTTTCTCTTTGTGCACCGGATGGTAATCCATATTTGACAGTAACATTTGATGCACCTCTGTTTGGCTTATGGTCTCCGGCAAAGAAAAATGCA
Organism: Lachnospiraceae bacterium; assembly: GCA_051880435.1. Taxonomy (GTDB): domain Bacteria; phylum Bacillota; class Clostridia; order Lachnospirales; family Lachnospiraceae; genus CAG-590. The sequence continues at coordinate 70,782 of JBJENY010000020.1, forward strand.
CCATTTATCTGCATTGAGCCTTGGTATGGAAGATGTGACAGTGAGGAGTTTGCCGGAACCTTGGAAGAACGTGAGTATGGACAGGAGTTAAATGTTGGGGAAACCTTTGAGGTTTCTTATGAGATTGAAATCTAAGGCGAGAAATTTAAGACGAGGTATTTAAGATAAAATGACTTGGTTAAAAAGAATTGTCGTTTTAAAAAATTTGGTGTGAAAATATAATGTGAAAATTAATCATGGTTAAAAAATAGTTGTGATCACATCGGAGATTTGTGTGAGTGCAAGGATTTTAGATGGTATGGTAAATTTCATTAAAGTTGAAATATAAATTTTTGTAATCGTGCATACTTAAAATGAGCAGTTTTTAAAAATCAATTCTGAAATACTTACATAAAAAGAAACAGGAGAACAACATGAGTTTGAAATCGACCTTGGCTGTATGGGCCGGAAAGTTTACAACGAAAATATTGAAATTAATGGGAAGCGGTGCAACCTCCTTACCTGGAAAAGTAGTACTGAAAATATGTCCGGATATTCTTCGTCATTTGGCAAAGGATATGAAGGTGATTTGTGTAACAGGAACCAATGGTAAGACAACAACCTGTCATGTGATTCGTGACATGATTGAAGCAAATGGAGAAACCGTATTTTGTAATGATGCCGGTGCAAATTTGCTTGGAGGTGTTGTTTCTGCATTTGTTGATGCAGCGGGAGGTAATGGAAAAGTTAAGACAAATTACGCATTGTTGGAATGTGATGAGGCTGCTATGAAGTCTATTGTTGAGCATTTTGGCGAACTTGATGTAACGGTTGTTGTGACTAATGTATTCCGTGATCAGCTTGATCGTTATGGGGAAGTTTTGACTACGGTTAAAAAAATACAGGCAGCATTAGAACAGCTTCCAAATGTCAAGCTTGTGTTAAATGCAGACTGCTCCCTTACATCATCTTTAAGTGAGTTGCCCCACAAGGAGTTGTATTATTTTGGTGTAAACGGACCTCTTTACGAGGGAACTTCCTCTGACATTTCGGATGCGGTTTATTGTATCCACTGCAAAACAAAGTATCAGTATGATTACCGCACCTTTGGTCATCTTGGCGGATTTTATTGTGAAAAATGTGGTTATAGACGACAAATGCCAAATGTGGGGTTAACAAAAGTGATAGAATGGCATGAAGAATCCGAGGTTGTAGAAATGGATGTGTTTGGAGTGCCTATGACAGCTCAGGTTATGCTTCCCGGTGGCTATAATTTATACAATGCTTTGGCTGCAACCACCATTGCACATTTGATTGGACTACCTCAGGAAAAAATCATTTCAGTCCTTGGCAATTTAACCACACATTTTGGACGAATGGAAAAGGTACAGCTTGGAGGCAGTACACTAGATCTTGTTCTTGTTAAAAATCCTGCGGGCTTTAATGAAGTGCTGCAGTTTCTAATTCAACAAAAACCGGAAGGAAATATTGTCTTTGGATTAAATGATAATTATGCTGATGGCAAGGATATTTCCTGGATTTATGATGTAGAATTTGAACGATTAACAAAAGCCTCTGCCGGCGCAAAGAAATTTTATTTTACCGGAAAACGTGCTTATGATATGCAGCTTCGATTAAAATATGCAGATTTTGACACAAGCAAATTTTATGTGGAAAAGGATTATAAGCAGTTAATTAGTGAATTAAAGGATTCGGGAGCCCAGACATTTCTTGTGTTATCTTACACCTGCATGCTGGAATTTAGAGATAAGCTTGCGGAGTTTGTGCCATTAAAGAAGTATGAGCACTAGGGGGTCAGACCCCTTTCACAGAATGTTCACAATTTGAACATAGTGTCAGGCGGGTGAATATGCTGTAATTTGTTATGCGCAGATAATCAGCAAGAAAAAGTGGTTGTCTGATATTAATATATGAAGACCAAAAGGAGTCACTATGGAAAAGTGTTTGAATATTTGTCATTTATATTACGATATTTTGAATTTATATGGGGATAACGGAAATATCCGCACCATGGAGAAGCGTCTTGCATGGCGGGGAATTGGTTGCCATGTGGATCGGTTGTCCTTTGGAGAGGTGGATTTATTAAAGGAATACGACATTATTTTTATCGGTGGTGGACAGGATTTTGAACAGGAAATTTTAGTTAAGGATTTGTTTGAATATAAGGCAGACTGGTTAAAGAATGAAATTGAGAAGGGAACGGTGATTCTTGGCATTTGTGGCGGATACCAGATGCTTGGAAAATATTATGAGGCTGCAGATGGAACGAAGGTTGATTTTCTTGGAGGAATTAATGTTTATACCACCGCTTCCGATAAGCGTATGATAGGTAATTTTGTCTATGAATATGAAAAAGAAAATGGTGAAACATTTCCCATTGTTGGGTTTGAAAATCACAATGGACAGACCTGGCTTGGGGAAGGTGTTAAGCCAATGGGCAAAATAATAAAGGGCTTTGGAAACAATGGTGAGGACGGAACGGAGGGTGCCCGTTATAAAAATGTATTTGCCACATATTCTCACGGTCCTTTGCTTCCGAAGAATGCGAGAATTGCTGATGAGTTGCTATCGATTGCTTATGAACGAAAATATAATGAAACACTTCCGCCTCTTGAACATGATATGGAAGATGCTGCACTGAATGATATTAAGAAACAGTTGGGTTGCTAAGAAATAATAACAGCCATTATGACCTTGTAATCATAATGGCTGTAGCATTTTAAGTGATATGGTGTGTGGATTTTATATACACGGATGATTAATCTTCCTTTGGATTTACGTGCACCATAATATGCTTCACCTTTGGAAATTTTTGTTCTATTATGTCATGTACCTGTTCAGCTATTGCATGGCTTTCGCTTAGTTTAATATTGCCGTCGGCACAAATTTCTAAATCCACATAAACCTTATTTCCAAAAACTCTTGTCTTCAACAAATCGATTCCAAGAACTCCTTCAACTTGGAGCGCACAAGCCTTAATTTCTTCCTCAAATTCGGTATCGCAGGAATGGTCTACCATTTTGTCCACTGCATCCATGAAAATGTCGTAAGCTGCCTTTACGATGAAAATGCAAATGACAATACTGGCAATGGAATCAAAGATAGGATAGCCCAAAATTGCAAAGCCAATACCGATTAATGCTCCCACAGAGGAAAGGGCATCGGAACGGTGATGCCACGCATCTGCCATTAATGCTGAGGAGTCGTATTTTTTTCCATAAAATCTTGTATACCAGAACATGGCTTCTTTTGTTATGATGGAAATAAATGCTGCAACTAAAGCTAAAGTTCCCGGTGCTGCAATTGTTTTGTAGGCACCTGAATAAATTGTCTTAATCGCATTGAAGCCGATTCCCCCACCGGTAATCAACAATAGTGTTGCCAAAATAATGGCAGCCACACATTCTAACCGTTCGTGTCCGTAGGGATGTTCTTTATCTGATTCCTTCGCTGACATTCGTACGCCAATAATAACTACCACACTGCTAATAACATCAGAGCTTGAGTGTACTGCGTCACTAATCATTGCGTTAGAGTGGGCCACAACGCCTGCTACAAATTTGAATAGGGATAAAATAAGATTACCCAGAATACTCACAACCGAAACCTTGGTTGCTACTTTTTGAAAATCGTCCATAATAGTTATCCTCCTAAAATAAATAGTTGATAGCTCTAGGGCAACTGCTGATTGAATGTGGGTAAAAGAGTATAAAAAAACACCCACGAATCAGTATAAGCAACTACTGTCCCGCGGATGGTATCCACTGTCGATATCGACCCGGCTCCAAAACAAAGTCTCGGCCTGTTCAGTTTGTACTGTATAAATTGCAGTGCAAAGAGATATTTTGTTAAATATATCAAATGTATATGTTTGTGTCAACCATAAAATGCATAGGGGTCAGACCCCTTTCACAATTTGGACACAAATTAAGATAAAATAGGTTGACGATATAGAAAAACCTGCCAAAGTATGGCAGGCTTTTCTGTTACTATGTTGTTAGAACTTTTGTGATTCTCATTAACGCTTTGTTATTATGTATTTCTTAGGTGACCAGGTAGAATAATAATTTACTTTCTTTCCGTTTGTTGTCATTGTTTTATAAACCCTAATTCTTACATAGTATTTTTGGTTTCCACGAAGATTTTTTATTGTCTGCTTTGTTGCATATTTACTTATAACCAATGTCTTTGTTTTGCCGGCTGCAAATCCTGGGTCTGTAGAATACTGAAGAATATAACCACTTGTAAATGTCGGTTGTTTTTCCCAGGTTACAGTAAATGATTTGGAGCCACTGGCAAGTTTTGTGAATTTGGTTCCCGGTGGAATGATTTTAAATGTTTTTGTTATTTTTCCTTCATAATATGTGTTGAACTTTACTACAACAGTTGAGGTTCCGACATATTTGTTATTTAAATATCCTACTTTGTAGAATTTATTAGAGATTGTTTTTCCGGTACGGTCTTTACAAACTACAGTTACCTTTTGAGCTGTTCCATTGTACACAAGTGTTGTTGGCGTAATGGTAACCGATTTGATTGCGGCAACTGATTTTGTGATTTCATCCTCGCATGCTGAACATTTTTTGATGATGGAACCATCTTTTGTAGTTGTAGCAGGTATGATGGTTGTTTCATATGAGTGACCTGTTGCGGTAATCTCTGTTTGAGGTACTAACACTTCGTTACATCTGTCACAGTGACTACCTTCTGTTAAGCCGTCTTCTGTACAAGTAGCTGCAACAGCTTCGTCTGTTATGATGGAGTGACCAAGAGCAGGAATGACAGTTTGTGCAACTAACACTTCATTACATCTATCACAGTGACTGCCTTCAGTTTTACCATCCTCTGTACAAGTAGCTGCAACGGCTTCATCAGTAATGATTTTATGACCAAGAGCTGGGATAATAGTTGGTTCTTCCAGTGTTTTATCACATCGTTCACAGTGACCTGCAGCAGATAAGCCGTTCTCTGTACAAGTTGGTTCCTTACCGCCTTCACCAACAACTAAATGACCTAAGGCAGGGATAACCTTTTGTGCTGATAATATTTTCTCACATCTGTCACAATGACTGCCTTCCGTTTTGCCATCTTCTGTGCAAGTAGCTACAACGGCTTCGTCTGTAACGATGTTATGACCAAGAGCAGGAACAACATTTTGCGTAACGAACACTTCACTACATCTGTCACAATGACTGCCCTCTGTTTTGCCGTCTTTTGTACAAGTAGCTGCAACGGCTTCGTCTGTAACGATGTTATGACCAAGAGCAGGAACAACATTTTGTGCAACGAACACGTCACTACATCTGTCACAATGACTGCCCTCTGTTTTACCGTCTTTTGTACAAGTAGCTGCAACGGCTTCGTCTGTAACGATGTTATGACCAAGAGCAGGAACAACATTTTGTGCAACTAATACTTCTCCACACTCGCTACAATGACTACCTTCTGTTAAGCCGTCTTCTGTACAAGTAGCTGCAATAGCTTCGTCAGTAACCGGTTTGTGTTCAGTACAATTGTAATTTGCAATTTGTTCTTCTAGTTCTTTCTCATAAGCTAATGCGTCGTCATAAGCAGCTTTTGCTTCTGTATATGCATTTTTTGCATCTTCAATGGAATTCACATATTCATTTACTTTTGATTCAAACTCATCCACTGTCATAACAATGTCAGAACTGCTATAGCCATACCATAAAAAGGATTGTTCATGGGCAACCCTATAAGAAGATTTTTGATTCACTGCAAATCCTGTTACGGTATAATCTGCCGAACACATATTGAGATAATGTCCGACATCACTATACGTCTGATTTCCGCCATCCCATTCAGCTTTTTCTTCTGTATACCATCCATCAAAAGGATCGCTATAACCCCATGCCAAATTTTCTGCAACATTATATTGCCCACAGTGAGAAAATTGATTTGCAGACCAATTTCCCTGTACTTCAGAAATTGCCATTAACATTAAACTGACCTTTAGCACACCTAATGTATTCCCTGATTCAGGATCGGTTCCTTCTTGCAGTCTTAATGTGTTACATTCTTTAATAAATGGAATTGCTGCTTTTAAGTTGCTTAAACTTGTTGTATCCTTTGCGGCACCTATCTCGGTATATTCTTTCGCCCAATCCGTTTTTAATATGTCGCTGGCTGCGGAACATCCGCAATAATCAAAGAATGCTGCAGTACCCTGTGCTTCCTTCTGCGTAGCCTCTTCTGATGCCTCATATGCCAAGTCCATAGCAGATTTCTTTTCTGCTGTATCTGCTTTGGCCGCTTCCAATTGCGCTGTCAGTTCCTCTAATGTTGCTTTAGATGACGCTGCATTAGCATTAGGCACCGGCATAAGCAAACTGAAAAGCATAGCTAAAATCAATAAGTTACTTAACCATTTTCTCATTCGTATTCCCTCCCTTGTAAAATATAAAAAAATTTTATCATAATTTTCTTGAATGGTCTACAGGGGGTCTGACCCCTTTCACAATTTAGACACAATTAGAGATTTTCACCAAAAAAACACAAATATATGGCATAATCAAAAATTAACTTGAAAAAAAGCACTTAAAAATCATATATTATATATGTTTTGGTGTATAATATTGCTTATATGAAAAAGAAAATGGAGTGATGATTATGAATACTTTACTGTTACAAGGAATGATGGGAGTTACGAAATTGACCGGTATGATTCCAATGGCGGCATATGCTGATGGATATTATCATAGTTATGGTTATGGGGGATATGGTTACGGATATCTTTCATATTTGATTTTTATGTTGCCTGCGTTAATTCTTGGTCTTTGGGCTCAGGCAAAAGTGAAGTCTACTTTTCACAAATATAATAGAATCAGTAATTCCAGAGGGATGACGGGGGCACAGGCTGCGCGAATGATTTTGGACCAGAACCGCCTGACCTATATTCGGATTGAACAGGTGGCGGGTGAACTTACTGATCATTTTGATCCAAGAGATAATGTGATTCGTTTGTCCAGTGCAGTGTATAATTCCACGTCCATTGGAGCAATTGGTGTTGCATGTCATGAGGCTGGGCATGCAGTGCAGCATGCAGAGGAATATGGACCAATTAAGTTGAGAAATGCAATTATTCCGGTTTGTAATTTTGGTTCTAGTGCCGGACCGATTATGATTTTGATTGGTTGTTTGTTTGGGGGAAGTACCTTTGGTCGAAGTATCATTTTCTTTGGAATTTTACTATTTTCTTTGGTTGCAGTATTCCAGTTGGTGACTTTGCCGGTGGAGTTTGATGCGTCAAATCGTGCGCTGGCGGTTATTAGAGACAGCGGACACTTTGCAGATAATGATTATAAAGGTGCGAAAAAGGTGTTGACTGCTGCGGCTATGACTTATGTGGCAGCTCTTGTTACCTCAATTATGCAGATTTTATATTATGTAATGAGATATCTTGGGGGCGGCAGAAGAAGAGATTAATGTCTTGTGCTTAACGCAGTTTTGAGGTTGTTTGCTAATTAAATAAAATAGATGTTGGGGATTTGGTTGATATCGGGAGATCGACATTTTTTTGTAAGAAATGTATGGTTGACGATGAAAAAACCCAATGATATGATACGACTATATGGTGCAATATATGTGCGTTGTTTGGATTAAGTGCATATAGCACGATAGAAATAATCGCTACAATAAATTAATGATTTGTGGCGGTACATAGGGTGTACCATGGTAATAAATGGACACATTTCACAGGAGGTAGTGAATTATGAGAAAAGTGATGAGACGACTTACAGCAATGGTGTTAACATTTGCAATTTTATTTACATTACCTGTTACAAGCATGACTGCAAAGGCGGATGGAGTAACAGATGAGGATCCAAAGGATGTTTATGTTTCCTTCGGTGCTGATTTGACAGCAGATGAGAAAGCCACAGTGTTAGGTTTGATGGGGATTACAGAGGCAGATCTTGCAAATTATACTGTTGGTCAGATTACAAATCAGGATGAAAAGAATTATCTTGGAAGTTATTTGGATAGCAGTATTATTGGTTCAAGAGCACTTTCTTCCGTTATTGTGGTACGAAAGGAAAAGGGGCATGGAATTAATGTTGAGACTAAAAACATTTCTTATTGTACTCCCGGTATGTATACAAATGCATTGATTACCGCAGGAATTGAGGATGCAGATGTTATTGTTGCGGGTCCATTTAACATTACAGGTACAGCTGCTTTAGTTGGTGCTATGAAGGCTTACTCAGAATTAACCGGTGAAGCGATTTCCCAGGAAAGCATGGACACTGCTGTAAATGAGTTGGTGGTTACAAGTCAGATTGCAGAAGGTTCTGGAGATGCAGCAAGTGTTGAAGAATTGATTGCATATGTTAAGGCAAGAGTTGTTCAGGAAGGTTTGGATAATGATGAAGCAATCAGCCAGGCGATTGATGATGGTGCAGCTGAGGTTGGTGTTGAGGTAACTGAAGAGCAGAAACAGAAAATTATTGAATTGATGAAGAAAATCAATGATTTGGATTTGGATTTTGACAGCATGAAGGCGCAGGCTTCTGAGTTATTTAACAAACTAGAGGATATGGGAATTGATAAGGAACAGGCAAAAGGATTCTTCCAGAAAATAATTGATTCATTGAAAGAATTCTTTGAAGGTCTGTTTGGTTGATTCTAATTTATTTAATAAATATAGTGTAATTAGGGTGTGTCGTAGGATGCACCCTTTTTTGTTGCCGGAAGGTTGCCAATAGGGGGTCAGACCCCTTTCACATATTTTTCACAAATATACACATACTATAAAAAAAAACGAGGGGATGTAAATGGTATATGATCTGAAAAAAGGGAGAGCACTTTATATAACTTATGAGGAGTTGAAGGATGATTATGTAATGTATGGTTTTCCGGAGACGACTGTTTTAGAGTGCCAGGAGAATTCTGCAAATTTTCGGAGTGATACGTTTGTGCAAGGGGATTTAGTATTCTTTGTGTTAGATTTGATAAATTTCTTGGATGTCTTTGGTGAGAAGCAACGGTTAGCAATATATTTACAAAAAGAAATGTGTGTGTTTGTCGCGGTGCAAGATGAAAAGGATGAAATAAAAAATCGGTTTATAAAGACTTGTCAGTATTATGATGATACATCGAGTAGTATTGAACAAAGCGTTCCTGAGGCATTTTTATATCATTTTTTAGATGATTTGATTCGCCAAGATAGAAAAATGTTAGAAAATGTGGAGTTTCACATGAGTGAGTTAGAAAGACGAATGATGGAAAAACGGTTAGAAACAAGCTTTATTAATGAACTCTTATCACTAAAAAGAGAGCTTATTTGTATTAGAAATTACTATGAACAGCTGGTAGATGTGGGGGAGGTGTTGCAGGATAATGAAACATTTTTATTGCCGGAAGAATCTGCGAGGCTTTTTACAATATATACCCAGCGAACGAGGCGGCTGAGTGAGACAGTAAGTTATTTGAAAGAATACACAGTGCAACTGAGGGAAACCCATGACGCTATGCTTGACTACAATTTGAATAATATTATGAAATTGTTTACTGTTATTACGACGATATTTATGCCGCTTACTCTGATTGTTGGCTGGTATGGTATGAACTTTGATTATATGCCAGAACTTCATTGGAAATATGGGTATATTGGGATAGTTATGTTATCATTTTTGATTGTGTGTGCCTGTTTCTATATTTTTAGAAAATATCGATTATTGTGAAGAAAGTGTGAAAGGGGTCTGACCCCAATGTCGTCAACTTAAGCTTTTAAGCACGTATTTATGCGGGTTTAAGAGCTTTTTTTATTTCAAAAAAATCATTATTTTTTTACAAAAAACACTTGACAAATACCCCCAAAAATGAGG
>JBJENY010000021.1:0-4850 GCA_051880435.1 Lachnospiraceae bacterium
CTGCGTATATGAATGTCATGCAGGTTTGGTAGATTTTTCTGCTCCGATTATTGTGGATGGTATGGTTTTAGGTACTGTAATTGGTGGGCAGGTTCGTACCACAGATGTAGACGAAGATTTTGTAAGACGCAAGGCGGAGGAATATGATATTGCTCCGGAGGAATATATTAAAGCTGCAAAAGAAACCAGCTGTTTGGATAAAGAAACCATTGAAAAGGCTGCACATTTTTTAGAAGAATTAGCGGCAGGGCTTTCTAATATGGCATATCGGAACTATAAAACCATACAAGAATGTCTGCGCATGGAAAATGCGGCAAAATCCCAGGCTGATTTTGTTATGAATATGGCTTTGGATTTGGAAACATCATTAAATAACTGGTTTAGTATCATAGAAGATAAGAAAAATGCAGCAGATAGTGAGGAAACAAAAACTTTACTTACGAATATGGAAAATGACAGTGCAGAAATGAGATCTAATATTCGGGATACCATCGAATATATTCGTATGTCTGCCAGTAAATTGGAGCTATATGAAAAAGAATATCATTTAGAAAAATTAGCTAAGTCATTAGAAGAAGATTTTGTACAGTATAATAGAGAAAAGCAGTTTCAAATTGATGTTGTTGTAAAAGATTGTGTGGATAAAAATCTGTTTGGAGATGATGGTAGAATCAGTCAAATGCTAAACCGAATCGTGAAAACCGTTTTAGAGAAAAAAACAAAAGGCAAATTAGTTGTTGAATTATCTACAAAACAGATATCCTATGCAACGATGTTAGATATTCATATTATTGATTGTGATACAGATTATAATGAGCATGATGTTTTAAAATTTAATGAATTGTTTTCTAAAAATCATGAGGAAGATATCGAAGACAATGATTTGGACGAGATGATTATTTCCTATATTGGTATGATATTGAAAAAAATGGCAGGTACCATTTCCTTTGCCTGTCAGGATAAAGACTTTGTTGTATCGGTTTGTATGCCGCAGTTAGCGATGTAAGGAGTGGATGAAATGGGAATTGATAATTTGATATATTCAAAAGCATTTGACCGTTTTTTGCTTGCTATGAAAGAGTTAGATGAAACATTTCCTGATGAACTGCAAAGGATTTTAGATGAGGTATGCAGTTTACTTCATATTGCACAAATTGAAGTTGTATTTTATGAGAATGTACATATGGAGCAATTGCAGCATGGTGAAACTGTTGTTTTGTATCAAAAAAATGACGTAGACCGGGTTCGTGTTTTTTCTCAACGGGAAACTACCAGTAAAGGTAATGTTATATTTTACAATGCTTATCAGCAGTCGGGGGATGATGATTGGGATTCTCAAGTACTAGAAAAAATACAAGTATTGTTATCCATGATTTTTTTGTTTAATGGAAGAACGAGATTAGTTAAAATAGCGGAGAAAGCAACCTTTTATGATAAAGACTTAGAATTGCCGAATCTGGTGTATTTTAAAAAGTATGCTTCCGGAGTAATGGAAAAGGGTGAGTGGAATCAATATATTGTTTCTTTTTTTAATTTGAACCGGTTTTCCATGGTGAATCACCAGCTTGGAAGAGCGCTTGCTACAACAGTAATGAAAAAATATATTTTGCAGCTGCAGGACTTGTTGGGAGATGTGGGAATTGTATGTCGTGTAGGTGGTGATAATTTCATTACCGCGTTCCGGCAGGAACAGCTGGATATGGTTACTGAGTATTTGCAGGGTATGCCAATTGTACATAATGAATTATCAAATGAAAGAGTTGTTATTCGGGCCAATGCAGGCTATTTTATTGTAAAAGAGAATGACCTAAGTGTGGACATTGCCATAGACCGTGCACATATGGCCTGTTATAGTGCAAAGAATTCTGTTTCAAAATCCTATGTTTTTTATGATGATAATTTGAAGAAAAAAAGAGAACATAGTAACTTTGTGGAACGAAACTTTCAGGATGCTTTGGAAAACGAGGAATTTTTGGTTTATTACCAGCCAAAGGTTTTACTTCGCAATTACAGATTAGCAGGTGCGGAAGCTTTATGTCGATGGAAGCATGATGGTAAAATTATTCCACCTGACGAATTTATTTCGGTTTTAGAGCAGGATAATTCCATTTGTAAGCTGGATTTTTATGTGTTAGAAAAGGTTTGTAAGGATATTAGAAGATGGATGGATACGAAGCGTAATGTTGTAAGAGTATCTGTTAATATGTCGAGACGTCATATGGGTGATCCGGAATTGCTTCATAAAATAATAGCTATCATTGATAAGTATCAGGTCCCTCATGAATATATTGAAATTGAGTTGACAGAGACTTTGTCGGATGTGGGTTTTTGTGATTTGAAAAATATAGTCTGTGGTTTAAAACAGGAAGGTATTTATACCTCCGTTGATGATTTTGGTGTCGGTTATTCATCCCTGAATTTGATACGTCAGGTGCCTTGGGATGTTGTTAAAATTGATAAGAGCTTTGTGCCGGAACAAATGAAAAAAAGCTCTGTCAAATATATTATGTTAAGACATTTACTTTCTATGATTCAGGACATGGGTTTACGATGTATCGTAGAGGGTGTAGAGACCGTTGAACAGGTAAGGTTATTAAAGGAAAATAACTGTTATTATGCACAGGGATATTATTTTGACAGACCCCTTGTTGTCGATGAGTTTGAAAAACGATTAGATGCATTGGATGAGAAACCCATGGCAATATAATGATATTAGATGTGATGAACACACTTCATCATGTTATTGAAAACTTTTCATATTTTCACTTTACATTTTAATCCACAACAACTATAATCGGATAGTATGCTGTGGATTTTTCTTTTTTATACATAAGTGGTTGGTGATTACGATGGGAAAATCCATTATAAACTTTATAGAAAATTTGATGAAAAAGTTAAGGAAAGAGGAACAAATCGTGAAGAATACTGTAGAAATCAGATGGCACGGCCGGGGCGGCCAGGGTGCCAAGTCAGCAGCTCTTATGCTTGCAGATGCTGCTTTTATGACAGGTAAACATGTTCAGGGATTTCCGGAATATGGTCCGGAGCGTATGGGTGCACCGATTACAGCTTATAACCGTATCAGTGATAATCCGATTCGGGTACATTCCAATATTTATAATCCGGATTATGTGGTAGTGGTGGATGAAACATTATTGGAAAGTGTAGATGTAACTTCGGGTTTGAATCCGGAGGGAGCAATTGTAGTAAATACAACAAAGTCCCCGGAGGATATTATGCCACATCTTAAGGGTTATACCGGCAGGGTATATACATTAGATGCCAGAGCAATTTCAGAGGAGTGTTTAGGAAGATATTTTCCAAATTCACCGATGCTGGCAGCCATTGTGGCAATCAGTCAGGTTATGACAAAGGAAGATTTCTTCCGTGAAATGGAAGGCTCTTATAAGCATAAATTTGCAAAAAAACCGGAAGTGGTTGAGGGTAACTTAAAAGCACTTCATATGGCATATGAGGAGGTGGAGTAAATGGCAGCTACAGATATTTCAAAGATTACAGAAAAAAGCCCTTGGCAGGATATAACCATGGGAAATCAGGTGTATGGTGCCGGTACTTCAAAGGAATTTAAAACCGGTGAGTGGAGAACCCAGACTCCCGTATTTGACAGTGAAAAGTGTAAGCAATGCTTATTATGTGTTCCGGTTTGTCCGGACAGCTCCATTCCTGTAAAGGATTGTAAAAGAGAAGATTTTGACTACGACCATTGCAAGGGCTGTGGAATCTGCGCAAAGGTTTGTCCTTTTGATGCAATTTCAATGAAGGAGGGACAGTAAGATGGCAAAAAGAGATCGTTTATCGGGAAATGAAGCCATTTCCTATGCAATTAAGCAGGTGAATCCGGATGTTATGCCGGCATTTCCAATTACGCCTTCAACGGAGATTCCCCAGTATGTTGCAAACTATATTGCAAATGGAGAAATGGATACAGAGTTTATTCCGGTGGAAAGTGAGCATAGTTCCATGAGTGCTACCATTGGTGCTTCGGCAGCGGGCGCAAGAGCCTTAACAGCAACCTCTTCCTGCGGTATGGCTTTGATGTGGGAGGAGTTGTATGTGGCAGCTTCTAACAGACTGCCTTTGGCACTTTGTCTGGTAAACCGTGCGTTATCCGGTCCCATTAATATTAACTGTGACCATTCTGATTCCATGGGTGCAAGGGATACAGGATTTATTCAGATATATGCTGAGAGTAATCAGGAGGTATATGATAATTTTGTTCAGGCATATCGTATATCAGAGCATAAGGATGTTATGCTTCCAATTATGATTTGTCAGGATGGATTTATTACCAGCCATGCGGTTGAAAATATTGAGTTGTTAGAGGATGAGGAAGTCAAGAATTTTGTGGGAGAGTATCAGCCTGAGAACTTCCTGTTAAATGCCGACCAGCCAATGGCACTTGGTCCATATGCAGTTTCCAATTATTATATGGAAACGAAGATGGCACAAAATACTGCCATGAACAATGCAAAAAAGATTATTTTGGAAGTAGGTAAGGAATACGGACAGTTATCCGGAAGAGAATACGGATTCTTTGAGGAATACCGCTTAGAGGATGCAGAGTATGCCATGGTAATCATTGGTTCTGCTGCAGGAACATCAAAGGATGCTGTAGACAAGCTACGGGAACAGGGAATGAAGGTCGGACTCCTTAAGCTTCGTGTATTCCGTCCATTCCCTGATGAGGAGATTGCAAAGGCACTTTCAAACTGTAAGACGGTAGCCATTATGGATCGTTGTGAGGGCTTCCGCGGTAAGGGTGGTCCTTTGGGTGCAGAGGTAAAGGCAGCCATTTATGACCATGCAAATCATGTGAAAGCATTTAATTT
>JBJENY010000022.1:0-4840 GCA_051880435.1 Lachnospiraceae bacterium
TTAATGTAGAATATGAGGTGATTGAAGGGGAAACACATAATACGGTATTTAAGCCGTCTATCTATAATACCCTTATTAAGTTTTATGGAAAGGAATAATTCATTTTAATATTTCATATAAATGATTCCGGGCACGTTTCTAACGGTAATATCCGTTAGTTGCGTGCCTTTTTGTATGTGACAGTGCATGGGAAGATATCATGAACAGTTTTATATGACAGTGAAGGGGAGATTCCATGAATAGTTTAATGTGGGTGCCGATACCATTAACAACAGTTGTCAATATGTTAGAAAATAATCGAAAAAATAAATGATACAATGAAAATTAATTGACATAGAAGTGTGATAGAAGTTAACATAAAGGTAGTCGGAAGGTTGTAGTTAATGGGGGCAGACACTGCGAACATAATTTGATAGAAACTGGTTAATTGGTAGTCTTGATTGACTATACTATTATGTTACAAGGAGGGGTTTCATGTTTGATTTTCAGAAAATGTATCGGGAAAAATTGAGAAGTCCGGAGGATGCCGTTTCGGTTGTGAAAAATGGGGACTGGATTGATTATACATCTTCTTTGGGAAAACCGGTTTTATTGGACCGGGCATTAGCCCAAAGAAAAGATGAACTATGGGATGTAAAAATACGTGGGAATTTACTGGCAGGTCCCATTGAAGTTGCTGAGTGTGACGAAAGTCAGGAGCATTTTATATATCATAGCTGGCATTGCTCCCAGTATGAAAGAAAACTATGTGATGAAGGGAAATGTTATTATATACCTATGGTGTTTCATAATAATGCAGCCTATTACGAGTATTTTTTACATGTAAATGTGGTGATGGTATCAGTAGGACCAATGGACAAGCATGGATACTTCAATTTTTCTGTTAATACCGGGGTTGCGGCACCTATTGTAAAAAGGGCAGATATTGTAATTGTTGAAGTAAATGAAAACCTTCCTAAAATACGTGGTGGATATGATGAGTGCATACATATTTCTGAAGTAGATATGATTGTGGAGGGATATCATGAACCATTTGATGATATGAAACCACAGCCACCAAGGGAAGTGGATAAAAAGATTGCAGAGCTTTTAATTCCATATATTGTAGATGGTTCTACCCTGCAGCTTGGAATTGGTGGAATGCCCAATGCAGTGGGAGAAATGTTAGCACAATCTGACTTAAAGGATCTTGCTATGCATACAGAGCTTTGCTCTGATGCTTATCTCACCTTATACAAAGCCGGTAAGTTGACCAATCGATATAAAAATATTGACCGCGGAAAAGGTGTATTTGGTTGCGCCATTGGTTCTAATGAACTATATGAGTGGCTAGATGATAATCCCGGAATAGCTGCCTATCCCTTAGAGTATGTAAACCGGCCATATGTGATTTCCCAAATTGACAACATGGTTTCTATTAATAGTTGTGTATCTGTTGATTTGTATGGTCAGGTGGCAGCGGAAAGTAATGGTTCCCGTCAAATTAGTGGTACCGGTGGACAGCTGGATTTCTTAATTGGAGCATCAGGGTCTAAAGGTGGTAAAGCATTTATTTGCATGAGTTCCATTCACACAGACCGGCATGGGGTAAAACATTCAAGAATTCGTCCTCAGTTTGATGGTGACATTATAACATCTCCCCGTAGTCAGGTTTATTTTCTGGCAACGGAATATGGCGTTATTAATTTGGAAGGGCGTTCCACCTGGGAAAGGGCAGAAGCATTGATTTCTATTGCCCATCCGGAATTCCGTGATATGCTAATTAAAGAAGCTCAGGAAAGAAAAATATGGAGAAAATCCAATAAAAGATAAGGGAAATAATAATGAAAGAAGTAAGAGCGAGAGTAATATCCCAGGAAAAGGGATTATATAGAATTGCCTGCGAGGGAGAAGAAATATGGGCAGAGGTTTCAGGAAAATACAGATATGAAACGAATACAGTATCTGATTATCCCGGCGTTGGTGATTATGTAGTTGCCGGCTGGCCCACAGATGGAAGTAATGCCATTATCACAGGTTTATTTCCAAGAAAAAGTGTATTTATCAGAAAGGCAGCGGGAACCAATAATCAGGAACAGGTTGTGGCGGCTAATGTAGATACCGTGTTTCTTTGTATGTCATTAAATAATGATTTTAATTTGCGACGTTTAGAACGATATTTGGCGACAGCGTGGGATTGTGGTGCCACACCGGTTGTGGTACTGACAAAAATTGACTTGTGTGATGATATACAGGGGAAAATTCTTGAGGTAGAAGGTGTTGCTCCGGGAGTAGATATTATTACAGTATCTTCAAAAAATGATGATTATGATGCAGTAAATGAATATTTATGTCCGGGAAAAACAGTTGCATTTCTTGGCTCGTCAGGTGTGGGAAAGTCTACTTTAATTAATAAAATAATTGGGGAGAATTTGATTGAAACATCCGGCCTTAGAAATGATGATAAAGGAAGACATACCACTACCCATAGAGAACTGATTGCATTAGAAAATGGTGCATTTGTAATGGACACACCGGGTATGAGAGAGCTTGGCATGTGGAATAATGAGTCCGGTATTGACGAAGTGTTTTCTGATGTGGAGGAACTGGTGTCACAATGTCGTTTTTCAGATTGTACCCATTATAATGAACCGGGCTGCAGGATTCTGGAAGCTTTAGATAACGGGGAATTATCCTATGAACGATGGAATTCTTACCAGAAACTGAAAATGGAAAATGCCTATGTGATGAATGGAAGTGAATATTTACAGGCAAAGAAACAGAAGTTTAAAGAAATTGCAAAAATAAACAAAAAAAGAAAGAAAAAAGGGTATTCGTAAGCAGGAGTGTGGTAAATTGTATGAAACGAATTTTGATAATTGAGGATGATATCACGTTAGCAGAGGGCCTGTGTCGTGCTTTGTCAAGGTCAGATGTACAGGTATGCTCCTGTGGAACTTTGAGGGAGGCAAGACAGAAGAAGGAACAGGAGAAACCTTTTGACCTGATTCTTTTAGACGTGAATCTGCCGGATGGCAATGGATTTGATTTTTTAAAGGAACTGCATGAGCATTGTAGCGTGCCGGTTATCCTGCTTACAGCAAATGATATGGAATCTGATATGGTCTATGGATTAGAAAATGGTGCCGTAGATTATATTACCAAACCATTCAGTCTTGCAGTGCTTCGTGCCCGGGTTGGTGTGCAGTTAAGACAACAGGATATGTCGGATGGGGGAATTGGAAAACAAGGTCCCATCTGCATTGATAATTATAGTTTTGATTTTGAACGTATGGAGTTTAAAAAGGATAATTGCCTGATAGAACTTAGCAAAACGGAACAAAAATTACTTCGTATGTTTGTAGAAAACCGGGGAATCACCCTGAAAAGAAGTGAGTTAGTAGACCGCATCTGGACGGATGGGGCAGAATATGTGGATGAAAATGCTTTGTCGGTAACAATCAAGCGGCTTCGGGATAAGTTATCTGCCACCGAATATATTAGAACGGTTTATGGAATCGGATATGTATGGGAGAAGTAACAATTTTTGTGCTGTGAAACAGTAAAGGATAGAGAAGGTAAATTGGCAGATTGCAGGATATTTTTTTAAGAAAGGAATCCTCCTGCATTTTTTCGTTAAAGGAAGGAAAAGATGATATACAGGATTATAATCGGAATTGCAATTTTTATATCAATTGTGGCTGTGATGACAGTGCTTCTCTATCGCCGTCATACGAAGCGCATTTTACAGAATTTAGACAGGATGCTTGACCGGGCCATAAATGGAACCTTTACCCAGGACACATTAGATGAGACCATGTATTCTGCGGTGGAAAATAAGCTTGGCAGATATCTGGCAGATTCGGAGCTTTCTGCAAGAAATGTGGAGCAGGAGAAGGAGAAAATAAAAACCTTGATTGCAGACATCTCCCATCAGACGAAAACACCGGTGGCAAATCTGTTGCTATATTCAGAATTATTGCAGGAAAAGAATCTGTCAGGAGAAGAGAAAGAATATGCAGATAAGCTTCACGAACAGGCAGGGAAGCTTGGTTTTCTTATTTCTTCCCTTGTGAAAATGTCCAGATTGGAAACCGGAATTTTGAATGTGATACCGGAACAGAAAAATGTGGCCTCTATGATAGAATTTGTCTATGGTCAACTTTTGCCAAAGGCACAGGAGAAGGGAATAAAACTTCTTTTAGAGAACAGAGAAGTGGTGGCACATTTTGATGAAAAATGGACAACAGAAGCACTTCTTAATATAGTGGATAATGCCATTAAGTATACCGAAAAAGGAAATGTTACTCTTCGGATAAAAGAATACGAAATGTTTGTCTGTATAGAGGTTTCGGATACGGGAATCGGCATATGTGAAGAAGAACAGGCAAAAATTTTTGGACGTTTTTACCGGTCAAAGGATGTGAGAGATAAAGAAGGCGTGGGAATCGGACTTTACCTTGCAAGGCAGATTATCTCTAGTGAGGGCGGTTATATTAAGGTAAGCTCAAAACCGGGGGAGGGTTCTGTGTTTGGAGTATATTTGGCGAAGAAGTAAGTGGTAGGAATCTGCCAGACTGTTTCATACCGGAAGATAATAAAGAACTTCCTTAATTATTGCAAAACTGTTAGAATTAATTTTCTGAGGAAAGAATGTAGAAAGATTTTTATGGCAGAATCTGTATTGTAAGAGAATAGGAGTCTCTTCAATACGGATTTTTTCATATGCAGGCAGTAACAGATTGTGCAGTAGCAATGTATGGTTTTGTAGTTTGTCAGGAAGAAAGAATCTAAATAATTCATACAGGAGGAATTAGGATGACCATATTATCAACAACAGAGCTTAAGAAAATATATGGTA
>JBJENY010000023.1:0-24914 GCA_051880435.1 Lachnospiraceae bacterium
TGTGGATGAAGCGCAAGCGTGCCTGCGCCTATTTGTTAAAAATTCACAACTTATACAAATTTCAAATGCGTTTCGCAAACACCTAAATCCTTATAATTCATTGGCATTCATACCAAATACGGCCTCAATTCCTGTTTGATTTAAATGCTCTCCAATCACAATAATAATCGGCTGTCCTTTTTCAATTGGCTTTATGGTAATTCCCCTATGGGTACTATTTACCTCAACCCATCCATCATCTTCCTGCAAAAATCCTTTTATCCGAAAGACCTCACCACATTCAGGAGCAAAAAATAATTTCTTTGCAATATTAGCAAGCTGACTTTGTGTATGATTTCCGTTCATAAAATAAAGGGTCATATATCCTTTATGTTCCCGGTATTCCTTTCGATAGGCTTCACTACGATATCCACACCGGGAAAACCAGTCAAAATCATCATCTGTAAAATCAGACCATGCTTTACGAACCAGTTCCTCTCCCCTATGGCAATTTTGACCAACGTCTTCTGTTCCACCCTGAAACCTCCGTTTGCAGTCAAACCGTTCTAATGCTCTGTTCATGTGAGAAATGGTTTCTTCAATATCTTTTTCCTCAATCTCCTGGGTCCTGCTTAAAATGACACATCCTGCATTTGCAATTTGGGAAGCTAACAAAAACTCTGACTGCTCTGACAAATCTGATTCCAAATCTCCATCTACAATTGCAATTACATTGCCTATTTCATACCAGTTTGACAAAGGCTCTTCATATAATGTATCAAAAAATTCGTCTACATCAAATATTCCCGATGGTTCCACTAAAACTCTGTCATAACCACTCATACCCATTGCAATCAGCTTTGTTTTAAAACGTCGCTTATGGCAGTCAGCATCACATCCTCCTGCCACCATCTCTAACGTACAGGATTCACCTTCTAAATCCTGTAATAACATCATATCTACATTGACAGCTCCATAATCATTTTCCAATATTCCAACTTTTAATCCCTGGTCCATCAAATACTTTGCATATTGTTTCATAAATGTTGTTTTACCTGAACCAAGAAATCCGGTTATTAAATCTATTTTTATCATACAAACCTCATTCCATATCAAAACAATTATACATTAAAAAAAAGAATAAATACAAGATTCATTTTTCATATTTTAATAATCTAACCCTTATATTATTTAACTTATCATATCTTTTTATTCAAACAAATCATACCACAGAAAAAGATTATTTCATCTTCATGTCTGCTTACTATCAAATATAATCAACTAATAACCTACCAAAATCTATAGTCCTAATTCTCTTAATAATGCTTCATATTCTATATATTTTTTACATTTTAATATTTTTTTAATTATTTTTTTATCTTCTGGAAATAAGTCCTGCCAGTAAACCCAAAGACCTTTCAAATGATAAATTACATTAATATCCGGTGCCATAATCTCCTGATAACCATGATACAAATCATCATGAAACATTCGGAAGATTTTCCTATTAAATTGACTACAGTCAATATCTTTTACATTTATCATATTTATCTTATTGTAATTTATAAGCAATTCCGGATTATATAAAATCCCACGTCCTAACATAACAACAGCTTCTATGTTTTTATTTTGATCATGTGCTGCTAAATCACAATATTCTTCATACTTTCTTATATCTTCTGTAGTATATATATTTCCGTTATACACCAATGGATTTTTGCTTTTTTCAACTGCATACTGATAAAACTCTGTACGAGGTTCTCCTTTATAATAATCATCCCGAATTCTTGGATGTACAATCAATTCAGAAACAGGAAACCGATTGTATATATTTAATAAATCATACCATTCCTCCGGATCATATCGCCCAATTCTTGTTTTGATGGATAAAGCTACTCCTGCCTGCTGACAATAATCATAAGCTGCATCCAGAAAACGCTCTAAATCATCATATTCCGTTAAAAATCCGGAACCCTTTTTCTTGGAAACAACAGTTCCTGAAGGACAACCGAAATTTAAATTTATCTCTTTATATCCCATATCCTGTAAAATCTTTGTACAGGCAATAAAGTGTTCCGGTTTATTGGATAGAATCTGGGGAACAACCCTTAATCCCTGATTATTTTCAGGACAAATATCTCTTTTTTCCTTTGGATTCATGGCACAATTATCTGCAGGAGAAATAAAGGGCGAAAAATACTTATTAATTCCACCATAATATTTATCAAATGCATTTCTAAATATATAACTTGTTATCCCCTCCATAGGAGCAAAATAAAACTTCATAAACAATCTCCTGATTCCCTTTGTATATTTCTGTATATTGATTCATCATGTATATTATATCTGTTATACTCGCTGATTTTCTTATTCAATGCATTAAGCACTCTTTTCTTGTCTCCACTCCAAAGAGGAGCTATCAAAGTCTTTTTATCTCCGTCTCCTGTCATCCGGTGAATCACCATATTTTCAGGTAAAATTGCAATACAATCCACAACCAAATCCACATATTCCTCCATGGATAATGTATGGAATTTGCCCGCTTCATACTCTTTTGCTAAATCAGTTCCTTTTATTACATGAAGAAGCTGTAGCTTTATCCCGGAAACTCCTGATTTTCCCACATAATCAACAGTTTTTAACATATCATCTCTCGTTTCTTTCGGCAAACCTAAAATTACATGAATAATGGTAGTAATATTGGCAGCTTTTAATTTGGATACTGCCTCATCAAACACAGGTAAAGGATAACCTCTCCGAATATAAGCAGCCGTTTTTTCATGCATGGTCTGTAATCCCAGTTCCACCCACACCGGCTTCATTTGATTAAGTTCTATCAGTAAATCTATTACATCATCCGGAAGACAATCCGGTCTTGTGGCAATGGAAAGCCCAACAATATCCGGATGGGTAATAGCCTCTTTATATCTTTTCTTAAGCTCCCGAACCGGTGCATAGGTATTAGTAAAAGCTTGAAAATATGCAATATATTTTCCATCCTTTATCTTTTTTTCCAATCGTTTTTTACCATTTTCTATCTGCCGGGTAATCGACAATTCCCGGTTTTCAGAAAATTCTCCACTCCCCTTACCGGAGCAAAAGATACATCCTCTTGTATCTAAGGTTCCGTCCCTGTTTGGACAAGTAAAGCCTCCATCTAATGCAATCTTATAAACCTTCCCACCAAAGGTATCCTTTAAATATTGATTTAATGAGTAATACTCCATTTTTTTCTCCAAATACTGACATGTCTCTGTTTCAGAATCAAAATATTTTTTTCTAAAGAGAACTGCGTTTCTTTGTTTATTATAAATGAAATAAGGAAGAATTACCATTTATAATTCTTCCTAAAATCTACAAATTCTTTTTAAACATAGAAACACTTACTTCACATTAATATCAATATTGCCCAAATTACAGGTTGCCTTAATCTTATAAGAACCATTGTTTTCTTCCTTAGAAACAAAGCCCTTAAACTTCTCACCACCAACAGTTGCAGCACCCAAATCAACATTTAAATCATAAGAATATTCTTCATAAGCAAGTGGTAAATCCATTCTGATATTACCCATATTGGCTTTTACTTCAATACTATCAAATTCTATATTATCCATCTTGATATTTCCGGCATCTGCACTAACTTCACTTTTCTCAATCGTAGAATCATTAATGTCAATATCTCCGGCATCTACATCAATGTTACCACGTCCAATTACACAATTTGTAAGCTTCAAGTTACCTGCATCAGCTTCCATAACCAAATCACGAATTGTTAAATCCTGAACATTAATTTTACCGGCATCCACAGACACACTAACATCATCTAACTTAATATCAACAGGAACAGTTACAGTTATTTTACATTTTAAGTTTGCATCAGTATTTATTTTTACGCTTTTCTGTTTCACTGTTAAATTCCCATTCGCTACATTTATAACCGGCTCTAAGGACTTACTTCCCTCATAGGATATACTATAATTTTCGCCAATAACAATATTAACATCTGCCACATCCACATCAATATTGATTCCGGAAAATTCTTCTAACTTTTCTGAACCGGATACGGTTTTCGTTCCGGAAGTCCCTATATTAAAGGAAAATAATCCTAACATATGTCTGGAAACACCAAGTCCAATACAGACACATGTAATCATTGAAATAATGATTAAATAAATCGCTTTCTTCATATCTACACCTACCTTTACTCTGTTTCACAAATTGTCTGAATCATCATTTGGATTAATGAAGCAATTACCCATACAATCCATGTAATATGCCAATCAAAGGTTAAAAAGCTCCAACTTAAATAAATACATGTAATTGTTGGCCAATATACTGACATAACAGCATCCACAGTTTTATTCTTATAACGAACATTTTTATCTACATGCCCTTTATTTTTGTATTCACCACTTACTGTATTATCATCATTTAGATAAATTAATTTATCATAGCTGCTAATACAAATGGAACTATATACAATCAAAAACACACCAACTGCCACGAATACAAACAAAAAAACACCACTTAAATTATCTACATCAATTACATTTGATGTAATCTCCATCTCATCAATAATAATTGCAGGAATCACACACAGCACACATAAAATTATTCCAATGGTTCTTTGTAATGCCCATGTCTGTCTATGCTGCTCTTTTTGTTCTTTTATCCATTCAATAGAATGAATATCAATGTAGCAATTTTCTTTAAAAATATAATCCCATTTGCTATTTACAGAACTTGAAAAAACAAAGCAAAATACACCTGCAGCAATTAATACAAACATAGAAACTATACCAATCACATTGGCATTTTTTAAATTAAGATCCGAAAAACATGCACTGGCAACACTGATAATACAGAAAAAAACACCTAGGGCAATATAAAAGCCGTGTCCAGCTCTTGCTTTCAAAAAATCCTTTACTTCATCAAAGGTTATTAACCGTTTGTTAGAATTATCTACAGACATTGCTTCCTTAGAAATTCCAAGGTCCTTTGCTAATTCTTCTAAATTACCAAATTCAGAAATAACTGTTCCAACTGCCTCATTATCGTTACGTCCTTCAGCAATTAATTCATTGTATTTATCTTCCATCATTTGAAGCAGCTCATTTTTTGCTTTTTTCACTTCATCCGTATTTGGCATATTTGCAAACATCGCTTCCAAATAATTCTTAATCGTTTCCATTCTTTCTCTCCTCTTCTAAATAAATATTAGTTATATTATAAAATTTTCAATTACTTCCTTTGTAATAACCCATTCTTCGCATTTTTCCTTATAATAAGCTTTTCCCAAATCAGTTATTTGATAATAGGTTCTTTTTTTTCCTGTTCCTTCTGCTTCCTGAACATAAGATGTTACATAACCATTTTTTTCCATTCTGTTAAATGCTGAATACAGAGTCGTTTCTTTTATCACATATTTTTCATTGCTTAACTGCCTTATCTTTTTTGATATCTCATACCCGTAAGATGGCTGGTCCATAAGAAGAAATAGGATAATTGTGTCATTATATCCACGAATTACATCGCTGCTGATTCCGCTCATTCATATCCTCCTCTCAATTTACTACGTCTATCATACTACGACTGTTTTACTATATCTATCGTAGTACGTCTGTTGAAGTAACAGTAACATAGCATCTATATCCTGTCAACTACATTTTCATTATATTATTGTTTTTATTTATCATATATTTCATTGTAAGTGATAAACTTTTTCCATAACCGGAAAATCGTACATAATTTCTCTATCTTATTCAATTCTTATACTTTGTTCAACATAGCCTCCTGTAAGCTTGATAATGTTCATATGTCTAATATAGCTTTTCTTTAACGCACAATCTATACTTACGCATTGTATCCATAAAAAAAGACAGATTTTACAATCCGTCTTTTTTAACATTAAATTGTTCTTTTATTATTTATTTTTAATCTCGCTATGAAGCTCCTGTAAAGACTTAATTTCACTTGTCTTATGAGATTTTAAATATGCGATTCCCTCTGCTGTTGCCTTTGCTGCGGCAATGGTTGTCATATAAGGGGTCTTAGTCTTAATGGCAGCCTTACGAAGATAGCTGTCATCATTTACACTATCCTTCCCAACCGGAGAGTTAATAATCAAATCAATCTCACCATTTGTAATAGCATCTAATGTATTTGGACGACCTTCATATAACTTCTTAATCTTACCAGCCGGAATTCCTGCAGCTGTAATAACCTCATAGGTATTACCTGTTGCTACAATTTCAAATCCATTTTCTGATAACTGCTTAGCAACCTCAACAATTTCTGCTTTATCCTTGCGATTTACAGAAATCAATACTTTACCACCCATTGGTAATTTAGCACCTACACCTTCCTGTGCCTTATAGAATGCTTCACCATAAGATGGAGATAAACCAAGAACCTCACCTGTAGAACGCATTTCCGGTCCAAGTACAGGGTCAACCTCCTGGAACATATTGAATGGGAATGCTGCTTCCTTTACACCATAATATGGAATATCCTGTTCGCAAAGAGCAGGAACAGGTGAAGGATTACCTGTTAATTCACTTGTAACAATATCTGTAGCAATTGGTACCATACGTACATTACATACCTTAGATACTAATGGAACTGTACGGGATGCACGAGGATTTGCCTCTAATACATATACCTTACCATTCTCAATTGCATACTGCATGTTCATAAGACCCTTAACATGCATCTCTTCTGCAATCTTTCTTGTATATTCCTTAATTGTCTTAACATTCTCTTCTGAAATATGAACAGATGGAATGATACAAGCTGAGTCACCTGAATGTACACCGGCAAGCTCAACGTGTTCCATAACAGCAGGAACAAATGCATGGGTTCCGTCACTAATTGCATCAGCCTCACACTCTAATGCATGATTTAAGAAACGGTCAATTAAGATTGGACGGTCCGGTGTCACACCAACGGCAGCGCGCATATAGTCGCCCATACTCTCATCGTCATATACAACTTCCATACCACGACCACCTAATACATAGGATGGACGAACCATTACAGGATAACCGATTTCATTTGCAATCTTAACAGCCTCTTCAACTGTTGTAGCCATGCCTGCTTCCGGCATTGGAATTTCTAACTTATCCATCATAGCACGGAACAAATCTCGATCCTCTGCCAAATCAATAACTGATGGAGAAGTACCAAGAATCTTAACACCATTTTTCTCAAGGTCAGCTGCCAAATTAAGTGGTGTCTGACCACCAAACTGAGCAATGACACCAAGTGGTTTTTCTTTCTTATAGATACTTAAAACATCCTCTAATGTTAATGGTTCAAAGTATAACTTATCTGATGTATCATAATCTGTTGATACGGTTTCAGGATTACAGTTAACAATAATTGTTTCAAAGCCTAATTTCTTAAGTGCCAATGCAGCGTGTACACAACAATAGTCAAACTCGATACCCTGTCCAATACGGTTTGGACCACCACCAAGAATCATAATCTTCTTATTGTCTGATGCCTCACTCTTATCTTCAGCATTATAGGTTGAATAATAATACGCACTGTCTTCAGTTCCGGATACATGCACACCTTCCCAGGCTTCTTCTACACCAAGACTGATTCTCTTATTACGGATATCATCCTCAGAAATCTCTAGAATCTGGCTTAAATACTTATCTGAGAAACCATCCTTCTTTGCCTGGATTAATAAAGCATCTTCAGGAAGACCACCCTTGAATTTTAATAACGCTTCTTCCTCTTCAACTAATTCTTTCATTTGTTCAATGAAATAATGTTTCACTTTCGTTAATTCAAAAATCTCATCAACTGTTGCGCCCTTACGAAGTGCTTCATACATAACAAAATGTCTTTCAGAAGATGGGGTAATTAACTTCTTTAACAACTCTTCTTTTGATAAAGAATCAAAATTGCTTGCATGACCAAGTCCGTAACGTCCTGTCTCCAAACTTCGGATTGCTTTCTGGAAAGCTTCTTTATATGTTTTACCAATACTCATAACCTCGCCAACAGCACGCATCTGAGTACCTAACTTATCTTCAACACCTTTGAACTTTTCAAATGCCCAACGGGCAAACTTAATAACAACATAATCTCCATCCGGAACATATTTGTCTAATGTACCATATTTTCCACATGGAATGTCCTTTAATGTTAGACCTGTAGCCAACATAGCAGAAACCAAAGCAATAGGGAATCCGGTTGCCTTTGATGCCAATGCTGAAGATCTTGAAGTACGAGGATTAATCTCGATTACAATAATACGGTCTGAAACCGGATCATGGGCAAACTGTACATTGGTACCACCTACCACCTGTACCTTATCTACAATCTTGTATGCCTGCTCCTGTAACTTCTTCTGACATTCTTCAGAGATTGTTAACATTGGAGCAGAACAGAAGGAATCTCCTGTATGAACACCAAGAGGATCAATATTCTCAATGAAACAAACGGTAATCATATTACCCTCTGAATCACGAACAACCTCTAACTCTAACTCCTCCCATCCAAGAATAGACTCTTCAACAAGAACCTGTCCTACTAAGCTTGCCTGAAGTCCTCTTGCACAAACAGTTTTTAATTCTTCTTTGTTATATACAAGTCCTCCACCTGCACCACCCATGGTATATGCAGGACGAAGAACAACCGGATAACCAAGCTTATCAGCAATGGCAAGTGCCTCATCAACAGAATATGCAACCTCACTTCTTGCCATTTCAATACCAAGACTATCCATAGTCTTCTTAAACTCAATTCGGTCTTCTCCACGCTCAATGGCATCAACCTGAACACCAATTACTTTTACATTATACTTATCCAATATTCCTGCCTTATATAACTCAGAACATAGGTTAAGTCCTGACTGTCCACCTAAATTTGGTAATAATGCATCAGGTCTTTCTTTTTCAATAATCTGCTCTAATCGTTCCACATTAAGAGGTTCAATATAAGTTACATCAGCAGTCTCCGGGTCGGTCATAATAGTTGCCGGATTAGAATTAACTAATACAATTTCATAGCCTAATTTTTTAAGTGCTTTACATGCTTGCGTACCTGAGTAGTCAAACTCACAGGCCTGACCAATTACAATTGGACCAGAACCAATTATCAGTACTTTGTTAATATCTGTTCTTTTACCCATCTTATCCTCCACAACTTTTCTTTATTAATATTTGCACCGCAAATATCTATTCATAAGTCGTTTCCCGACTTACATAATTATCCTACCTATTATACATAATACAAATACATTTATACAACTATTTTTTTTGGATAATTAAATTTTTTTTATTTTTTATAAAATTTCATTAACACAAAACTGTTTTTTCATTAATTTTTTAACTAATTCAGGCTATTTCATATTATTTTATCTTGTTTTCAGAAAATTCTCATTATATAATCAAAACAAAATTAAACACAGTTAATTTTACTTTGATTAAAATGTACCTGAATATGAATACATATTATTGTATTATCATTTTAATGTATTACCAAAGGAGGAAACACATGGCAACAACATACAAAACAGGAAATCAAACAAAAGAAAAAATAATTAACGAGACAAAAATTTTACTTTATAAACAGGGTTTTTCAAAAACCACATATGATGACATCAGTGCCGCAGCTAACATCAATCGTGCATTGATTCCATATCATTTCAAAAGTAAACAGGTATTAGGTCAAACAATATATGCTGAAATCATTCAACAATTTGAAGAACGTTTCGATTCTATTCTGGATATTAGTGAGTTTTCTCCTGATTTCATAAGCATTCTTCATATTACTGCTTATTATCAGTTATTACAGGATGAACATTTTTCAAAATTTGTATACGAATTACAAGCAGACAAAGATTTTTCCGTTTTCATGAAAGAAAGTGAGGCATCTCTTTTAGATGGATTAATTCACAACAATACTAAATTAAGTGAGTCAGAAATTACAATTCTTCTTGCATCTGAAGTAGGAATGAAGAAAGAACTGTTTTATCTGGTAAATACATCAGATATTGATATTAACGAAGCAGCAAAACTACAGCTATACATGTTATTAAGCTACGCCGGTTATTCTAAAAAGAAAACAGAAGATTTATATAATAGTGCAATGCAGGTTATCAATATGCTTTCATTTAAGATTACAAAGAATTTTCAGGTTAAAATCGATTTTAACTAATTGTTCTATCTTGCTTTTATAGCATTTTTTCATGAAATATTTATCCATACTGGAGAAATATCCATAACAACAAAAGACATGATAGTTAAAATTAAAAACTATCATGTCTTTTTCAAATTACAATCTTTTTCAAATAATATCTTTTTCAGATATCATCTTTTTCAAAGCTCACGCAAAAATGAAATAGCATTACTTCAACATTGATTACACTTCAACGTCTAAAGCATAATCAACACCATCTACCTTAAAGCCAAACATTTTATAAAAATCATCCCAATAACCTTCAGTATCAGCAAGTTCTAAAAGATTATCATTATTGATTTTATCCCATATTTCCATGACTTCCTGTTGTACATCATCACGAAGCTCCCAATCATCAACGTGAATTAATCCGTCACCTTCAACCACAATTCCTTTATCACCATACACTTTATCCTTGAACAAACGTGCCATTTGTTCGATACAACCCTCATGAATATTTTTTTCTTTCATAACCTTATATAAAACAGCCAAATAAAGAGGAACAACAGGAATTGCCGCACTTGCCTGGGTTACTAAGGCTTTATTAACCGACACAAAAGCTCTGATATCCTTTTGTTCATATTCTTTTGTGATTTCTACAGCGCTATCTGCTAAATGCTTCTTTGCCTGACCAATGGTTCCTTCATGGTAAATTGGGTATGTAAGTGTTGGACCAATGTATGAATATGCTAATGTAATCGCATGATCTTCTATAACATCCGCCTTAACAAGAGCGCGAATCCAATCCATCCAGTCTTCTCCACCCATTACTTTTACTGTTGCTGCAATTTCCTCTTGCGTTGCAGGTGAAATTGTTGCCTCAGTAATTGTATTATCTCTTAAATTCCAGTTTTTTTGTGTAAATTCTTCACCAACAGTTTTAAGGGTTGATACATAACTGGTTCCATCCGGCGTTGTTCTTCTAGGTGAAGCTAAAGAATAGACAACCAAATCTACTTTTCCTAAGTCCTTTTTGATTGTTTCAATGACCTGTTCTTTAATCTCTGTGGAGAATGCGTCCCCATTAATAGAACAGCTATATAATCCTGCTGCTTTTGCTGCTTCATCAAAGGCTCTCGTATTGTAAAATCCAGGTGTTGCAGTTCTTTTTCCTGATGCTTCTTTATCAAATAATACACCAATCGTAGCAGCTCCCATTCCAAAGGCTGCCGTAATTCTGGATGCCAAACCATATCCTGTGGAAGCTCCAATTACTAAAACCTTCTTTGCGCCTTTCAATTCGCCATTATTTTTAACATATTCAATCTGGGACTGTACATTTTTCTCACAACCAACAGGATGAGCCGTTGTACAGATAAATCCTTTTACTTTTGGTTCTACTACCATGTTTCTCCTCCTCTTCATACATACTTCTGTGTCCACTTTATCACGAAACAAGAAAATGGGCAACTATGTATCTATTTGTCCATCATACTCTTTTTTCTGTTAAGTTCCTCTTCCTTGCTATATTTACATCCGCAAAAATCCTGCCGGTACAACTGATACAGCGATGACAATTCAATAGAACGCTTGTAACCATTTCTCTTTTTAAAATCAGCACATAAATATTTTATATTTATTTCCTCTTCTAATGCCATTCCGATTTCATTTAACCAAACTGCATTTTTATAGGGACTGATAGATAATGTAGTAGTAAAATAATCAAAATTATTTTGCTTTGCCACAACGGCAGTTTTTGCCAGACGTAATTGATAACACTCGTAACACCGTCTGCTTCTTTCTCCTAAATGCTCCAATCCGGATACCGCTTTATCATATTCAGAAGGATTATAGGTCCCTTCAATAAAAGTTACCGGATATTTCACAGTCATTTCCTTTATTAAACGTTTTTGTTCTTCTACCCGTTTTCTATATTCAAATTCTTCTGAAATATTGGGATTATAATAAAAAACCGTAATTGCAAAGAACTGAGAAAGATATTCTAATACATAGCTTGAACAGGGAGCACAGCAACTATGTAATAATAATGTTGGAATATTGTTTTCTTCCTCAATTTGCTCTGAAATTTTTTTCAAAATTTTATCTAATTCTAACTGAAAATTCACATTTTCTTTCATTTTTGTTCCCATATCTTTCACTTTCTGTTCATATTATACAATCATTTTTCGAGATTTTTCCTGTACTTTTTCTTAATTTGTGCAACATTGCCAATTGACTTTGTGTACAATAAACAATATACTATTATTAAGATAACGTATATAATTATGAATAGATTGTGACGGTTTGTCAATATAATTAATAGGAGGTGTCTCATATGACAGTCGAACAAGCAGTTAAGAAATTTAAACTTGAACCACTTAACGTTTATACTGCAAAAGCAAAAGCAAAGGAATTAAACGTTGATGAGGTATTATACATGAATGTAACCAAAAACAAGTATGCTTATATTGTTAAAGATGGTTCTCGTGGCTATGTTTTGTATCAGGACGAAATTAGTTTCTATACCAAGATGTATAAGGGACTTAAGATGACTCCATTAGAGCCATAATTATTTTGTACATATTATAAAAGATTAAGATTGGATTGTTGTAGCCCCATTTGGCATTTTACAAAATCCAATCTTTTTTTATTCTTCATATCTTCTATCGTTTTTTCTACAATATCTTCCAGTATAATATTCTTTCATCATGTCATACTAAACTTGAAATATTTTATTCGTTTTTTAGGATAATAATAGTTAAGGAAAGTATAATTATGAACACAACCAATCCATTTTTTTATCATTTATATAAAAATTTATTTCTTTTTATTGCCGGCGGGTTTACCTATTTTTATATAGAAATTGCCTTTCGCGGATACTCCCACTATTCTATGATTATTTGTGCCGGACTGGCTTTTATCATATGTGGCAACTTAAAAAAAATATTTAAGAGAAACATTTCCTTTGTTACACAAATGCTGCTAAGTTGTGTGGTTATTACAACATTAGAATTTATAACCGGATATATTGTAAACATTAAACTTAAAATGAATGTATGGGACTACTCCGGACTTCCCTATAATTTTATGGGACAAATTTGTTTGTTTTATTCTCTTCTGTGGCTATGTTTATCCATTATTTGCATTTTAATGTATGATTTCATTTGCTACTATATTTTTGACGAAGCTCCTCCACACTACCACATTATTTAAGATGGTATTCAATCATTCCAGAGTATAATCTGCTACAGCTAATTGATATAGAAATCATAAAATCGGTATCATAATTTCTATACAAAATTCATAAATTCCTGCCTGAGGTGATGTTACCGAAAGCTGACATTCTCCATCATATTTTGCTGCCGCCTCTTTAATATTCATAATACCAAAGCCGTGATTCCCCTTATCTTTTTTCGTTGTATCGATTGTATTATCCCTAATCTCTACCTCATGGTCTATAAAATTTCGCTCATCTATCAATAAGAAATTTTGATTTCTATGGATATCCAATGTAATCTTACGGTTTTCAACAGGAAGCGCTTCTACTGCTTCTAATGCATTTTCAATCACATTAGAAAAAATCGTACAAACATCTATGGCTGACATATTTACGCCATACATATCCCCATCAACCTCTAACTGAATATTCTTTTGTTCTGCCTTTACCTTTTTCTCTGAAATAATGGCGTCTGCAATCTCATTTCCTACATGAACACTTTGGTCAACATGCTGCAGATTATCACTGATTTCCTGTAAATATGTCTCCAGGTTCTCATATTCACCATTTTGGCAAAACATCTGAAGACAATAAATATGATTTTTCATGTCATGCTTGATTTTTCGAATTTCCCGATTTGACTCCATTAAACTTTCATAATGCTGTTTTTGGATTTCCAAATAATACTCATTTATCGTATTTTTTTTCTGAAAATATTCAGATTCTGATTCACGAATAATCATAAAAATAAATAGCAGTACTACAACCACAATAATAAGCAGGACTCCGATAGACATTGCCCGGTCCATCTGCTCCTCCGGTAATGTTAATCGAAGCCTAATGATTGGTTGCAGTTCAGAATATCCTTCCACATTAAAAAAATCCAGTACAAGATCCAAAAGTATACACATAATAACGGAAGAAACTGCAAGAGAAAAACCCATTGGTTCCTTTCGGTTTCTGGAGGATAGCCGGGAAAGGAGCCAAAACAAACCAATTTCGAATATAAGCTGTATATATACAATTAAAACAGGAACAAAAATATTCCCTTTCGTAAGGAGTGAAATATAGGAAAAAACACAGGAAACTAAATCGAAAATAGAAACACAAAATTCCATGGTAAAGAAAATCAACAAAAGTCTTTTCCACTTACCTGTCACCTTTAAATTAACCATCCAATATCCAAGACAAAACCACAACAGGACTCCGTTAATAACTCCCGGATAACTGCCTGTTTTCAAACAAATATAATAAATGAAAAGATTTAGGATATCGTACAATACCAACGCAATCACAAAAATCCACTTACGATGTTTCGATGGTTTGGCAGGATATCCGTAAAACTTTGTAAGAACCCACATGGGAGCAAGAATCCAAAATGTACCATCTAACAAATATAAAATTATCCGAAAAAACAACTCCCCCATCATTAACGCTCCTATCTTGCACTGTTTCTCACATATTGAAACAGTTGTGATTTAAATTCTTTTATCATGCCACGACTAAGGGGAAGTATTACATCTCCTGTCATGTATACTTCATTACCATGATATTTTTTAACATGTAACAAATTTACAATATAACCTCTGTGAATCCGGACAAAACAGTCAGATATCGATAAAAGCTCCTTTTCCATATCTGAAATTTTTTTACGAATCATATACTTCTTATTCAAAGTAACAACAGAAACAGAATTATTCATTGCTTCCACATAACAAATTTCATCCACAGGAAGAATCACTTCCTCTCCCTCATGACGAATCAGTACTCGTCTTTTTTCCTGCAATTCTTCTTTCAAATCATAAAGAGTCCTTTCCAGCTTTTCCCGATTGATTGGTTTTGCCAGAAAACGAAATGCTGCTACCTCATAACCTTCCATAGCCATCTCTGTATGACTCGTTAGAAAAATAATAGGTGCTTCACATCCATCTTTTCTTAGTTCATCTGCCGTTGACAGACCATCCAGTTGTGTCATCTCAATATCTAAAAATATCGCATCAAAAAATGTGCCTTTTTTATGAGCATATACAAGATTACAACCATCCTCAAACGCTACACAGTCCAAATCCAGTTTTCCGAAAAAATGATATAAGACCTCTATGATTTCATCCCGAAATATTTTTTCATCATCACATACTGCAATCTTCAATTCACATTCTTCCTCTTTCAAGTAATCAAATCATCATAATTACTTAATTATAGCCAACAATTTGACCATTTTCAATGTTCACAATTCTATTACCATAGGAAGCACAATCAGGAGAATGGGTAACCTGTAAAATGGTAATCCCCTTTTCCTGATTTAATTTTGTAAATAACTCCATAATTCCCTTTCCTGACACAGAATCCAAATTACCTGTGGCTTCATCTGCAAGAATCATTTCCGGATTACCAAGTACAGCTCTTGCAATTGCTACCCTTTGTTGTTGACCACCGGAAAGCTCTGCCGGCATTGCCTTTCTTTTTTCAGTCAGTCCCGTAATGTCTAATATTTCATTTAAACTATCTTTCAGCTCGGATGTTTTCTTTCCCTTTACCTTAAGAGGAAGCAAAATATTATCCTCTACATTTAAATTTTGTATAAGATTATAGAACTGAAACACAAATCCAATCTTTTCTAAACGAAACTGGGAAAGCTTTTTCTCTTTCATAGTTGCAATTTCCTCACCGGCCAGCTTAATCGAACCTTCAAAGTCACGATCTAATCCCCCAATCAAATAGAGTAACGTAGACTTACCGCTTCCTGATGCACCCATCAAAGATACAAATTCACCCTTTTCTACAGAAAATGTTGCATCCCTTAACACCTGATTTCTGTTTTCTTTCTTTCCAAAGGTCTTATTCACATTACATACTTCTATTATTTTACTCATTTTCTATTCCTCCATTAAATAAGTATATTATTTTAGATGTTTGCGAAACGCATATAGCTATACATCATATCTATTCATACTTTAACTGCTCTGCCAGATTCATTCTTTTTAGTGCCCGTATCGGGAATAATGCAACAAGTGTAAATATTATCCACAACGTACCCAAAAAAATCACATACATTTTAATGTCATAAACAATCGTTATCTCCGCTGCCAAACTTTCAATTATTCTTTTAAAGGGAACAAATGCCACAAATGCAGTTGGAAGGGCAATCAGCAGAGAAATTCCGGAAGCAAGCATGCTTTCCAATATAAACAGCCATGATATTTTTTTCCTTGTCATGGAAGTTGACGCAAGTACAGCACATTCCCGTCTTCTTCCTTCAAATCCAATTAACTGATTACTAATCATGCCAATCACCGTAAGACCTACACCAAATACAATGATTGCATACATCATTCCTCTTGTGCCCTTTTCCTTTTCTTTCCAGCCTTGATTATATTCTTCTATCGTTTCAACCGTGTACAATAGAGTTCCTGAATATTTTTTCAGTTGTGATACAATTTCTTCCGGATTATTACAACGAACTAAAACTTCTCCCGGTTGGGCATGATACATATCGACAAACATATCCTTTGAAAGTACAACAACATTTCCTGTCGTATCATAATCAAAGGCATTCACCAGACCTGCAACCTTCATGTTTTTTGTTATGGGTAAATAGGAATTCGCATCAAAGGTTATGGAAATTTCGTCACCTGTATGGACTCCAATTCGTTTTGCATAGGATTGATCCAGTAAAATGGAATCATTGTCTAATGTATTCGGACAATTTTCGATGGCAGTAAATAAACGATATCCACCTTCATTTAGTCCAAAGAGTGTAACAGTCTGCTTCTGTTTATTAATAAGGATATCTGTTTCATATTTGTATAGGATTTCCGTCTCCAAAACCCCATCCAAATCATTTACATATTGAAAATGAGCTTCATCCTGCCCTCTACTAATGACCCCATGTACATCACAATCATATGTATGTAAATCATATACACTTCCCAGTGTAGATACAAACACAAATATGATAATCGCTAAAACCGAAGCTGTTACACAAAGCACTCCACTCCCTACCGTGCTTTTTCTTGCATAACACTCTATGGAAGCCATATGGGCTATGGGCATATTTAATTTTTCAAATATTTTTCCCAAGGATTTTGCAACATACTTTATGATCAATGGAAACAACAGGGAAATTGCAACAATCATCATCACAAAACAAACAAGCTGTGCACCAATACTTTTCTTAAGTAAAAAAGTAACCATTGCCGTTAATCCGCATATCAGTCCAACAACTACGGTTGTTTTACGAATTTGATAAGCAGTGTCCTTATTATCAAAAATAATATCCCGGATAGCCATTTTGGAAGTCTTTAGGATTTCTCTTAGCGGACAGGCACACATTACAAATATACCTAACAATACCGCTCCCGTAATAGCGACTGGATTTAGGGTCGTCATCTCAATATTTACCTCAAAAACAGAATTTGCACTGATAGAAAAAATGCTGTTAAAAATAGAACTTCTTGATAATACATATAAAAGCACTCCTATCCCGCTACCAATTAATCCGTATAGTCCATTCTCCATCAGTAATATCTTTGTCGCAAAGGACGGTGAAAGCCCTAAACTTCTGAAGGTGCCCACAACCGCCATTCTTTCACATACAATTCTGGAGGATACGGAAATTGCTACAAAAATAACTAAGAAAAAGCTAACTAAAAATATCATCAACAAAAGGATACTTAATTGTTTGATTACTTCCTCATTTTCTTCCGAATCAATTAATAAACTAACATTTCCGTTATAAGCAATCTTTTCTAACTCTTTGCTTGCTGCTTTTGCTTCCTCATCCTTTCTTACATCTACATATACAGTAGTTGCTCTATTCTTTTTCGTTAATTGCTCATAACCATCTCCTCCAAGAAATACACTTCTTTGCCCATTTGCCAAACCGGTTAAGGGAACAATCTCTACAATTTTAAAAATATGTTGTTGTTGAAGGTCATCTGTCAATGTAACGGTATCTCCCTTGTTCCAGTCCATCTTTTCTGCCAACAGGGGTGTAATTGCTGCTTCATCTTTTTCCAAATCCAGTTTCTTTCCAATTAAACGCATTTGATATGCAAGAGCATAATCCATGGTTTTTACTGTAAAACTATCCTTTTGAAAGTAGGAATAAAAGCCATCGGGAATCCTTATTACACCATCGGTTCTTTCATATACCAGCAATTGGTCTGCTTCATAGGACATGTCGTATCCGGATTCCACACCAACCTGATCTGATACAATAATATCCGATGTACCTGTTATTTGTGTAAGCATGGTTTTTACCATCAATTCCATACTTCCCACGATATCTAAACTAAATAAAGCGACAAAGGTGCAGCAACAAATACATATCAGCAATAAAAATGTACGAAATGGCTTTGCAAATATATTTTTTAGTAAGTATTTTCCAATAATTGACATTCTTTCTCCTCCTAATAATCCTACTACCACCTGCTTACTCTTTTCTCCGGTTCTATATACATTCCATCTCCCTTTTGTACATCATACACATCATAAAATTCTTTTGTAGAGGATAGCACAGCATTTACCCGGACCTCATTGGGACTATGTTCATCTTCCATTAAACTATCAATTGCATAACTATCTTCTGTTAACATGCACCATATGTATGCATAATTTTCAAATAATTTTTTCTGTTCCTCTCTTGTATGAAAGATGTTCATCAAACACTCCATAGCACCTTTATCAGCATAATTCTCACCACTGGTTTTTTCTCCATCTACATGGTAAATATCCATAATTGTAAAACCAGAATAATAATCCTCCATTTGTTTTAACCGAATTGCTAATTGCTCCTGATCCTGTTTACTGATTCTATCCGGATTATATATGCCATTAGCATCATATACGATACAGTTAGAGTCAAAGGCATGACCAATCTCATGGGCCATTACCATACCAAGTCCTCCCATATTGGTAGCATAATCTGCATTTACATCAAAGTATGGTGCATGCATAATGGCTACCGTTATGGTAAATGTATTACATAGACTATACTGGGAATTTACGACATGAGAATACATGGAAGATTCTCCTTTATCCATTTTTTTACCTATATTACCTTTTGCTCTTTGTATCTTTTGTTTGTTCAAGTTTACCATTGTTTCAAATGCATCTTTTCCAATTACGTTTGCATCTTCTGCCTTTATTTCATGGGGTATTCCCCCACCTGACACAAAATACATATTATGAAGTTTATCTAACAAATCTTTTCTTGTATCCTCTGTCAGCCACGAAGCTTTTGCAATTAATTCATCATAGCTTGCAATGATATCATCATACATTTGATGAATCATGATATCCATTTCCTCAGTATAATAATACTTTGCATACAATTCGCTAATCTCCCTGCCTAACAATTTACTAACGAAATAGGACGCCATTTGATCATTTTCCTTTGTTACCTGTATTGCATTGATTTCCAAAAACGGAAAATCCTCCTGTAAAAAATCTTTGTAAGTGTACATCAGGTCACACAGCATATATAACTTAAGATTTTCAATATTATCTTGTGTAAAATGACTACTTAAAGATGCAATTTGTTCCGTATCCTGTACGGTCCAGCTACCATATGGATTATCAATTTCATATATTTCCTGTACCTCTTCAATTGTCATTCCATCCAGAATTTGATTCATCTCCGAATTCTTTTTCACAATTAACGTCAAAAAAGGATTCGCAGCTTCTGAAATGGAATAATCTGTATTACAGGCAATATCAATCA
The DNA here is from genome assembly GCA_051880435.1 of Lachnospiraceae bacterium. GTDB lineage: Bacteria > Bacillota > Clostridia > Lachnospirales > Lachnospiraceae > CAG-590. The sequence goes on from JBJENY010000023.1 coordinate 20,055, forward strand.
TAAAATACACAAAATCATCAGCCTTTTTTGAGGCTTCCTCCGACGATACACCGGTAGATACCAAAACCTCTGTTGCATAGGCATGTAACGCCTGTCTCGTCTCATCATTTTCATATAACTCCTTTAACTGAAAACCACAAAAGCTTACTTTTTGCTGAAAATATAATGCATAATTTTCTCCATCAAAATAGTTATCATCTACACCGACATCAAAGTATGAAACAATCCCCTCTGAAATTAATAAATGCAAATTATCCTTTATATCCTCCATATTTTCCGAAGCCTGAATTTTCTTTGCCATTTCAAGATAATATTTTTTTGCGTTACTTTCCTTTTTATTAAGGTATATCAGCATTTGCTCATAAGCATCCTTTACAAGTTGTTCATTACTTCCCGGCTCATACTCCTCATCACTGTTGACAATTTCCAAAATCATGGTATAGATTTCATCCTGTACAAGGTTTTCCTGATCTATCATTGGTCCAACAACACAATCCGAATAATAAGCCTTTAATCCTTCCAACGTTCCTTTATTCACATATCCATAATAATCATCCTGTGGACGAAGTTGTTCATCCGATTTCCTTTCCTCTTGCCTTGAACTTGTATCCTGCACTTCGTCCCCCGGAGATTCTACAACCACAGTGTCACAACCTATCATTCCCAACAGCAAACCCGTTACCAGAATGATAGAAATGAGTCCTTTCTTTCTTTTCATCTGCTTCTCCTCCTTTTTGCATATCTTCTTGGTTCATTTTATACATAAAAAAAACACCACATAAAAAAATGTGGTGAATTGTTCAATAAACGTGGTGAATGACATGCTATATATTAAATTGTCAATGGATGTTCAAAGTCATACAGTTTTGCAGTTTCCCTATCCCGGTATTCGTGCTTTTCATAATAACCGATTACTGCACCCCGGTCATCTCTAAGTGCTACCATGTATACATCCTTGTTTTCTTTCTCATTGTGATATGTATATATCATGTTATTGTCTGTACTTTCCAAAAACCAGGCTACTACCTTTTTAATGATTACATTTGATTTCTCATTATGGCAGTTCAAAAGGCTTTTTCCTACTAATTCTGACCCGCCACGTTTTGCATACCGCTTTACTGCAGCAGGATTCATATATATAATTTTATGGTCTAAATCACAGATGACGACAGAGGCCCTGTCCATATCAATTATGCTTTTCATGTAAACAGATAATTCCATACAACTTCCTCCCGTAACCGGTTCTATTTCCGAAAACGGATTCGCCGGCAATCGTCTTCATCCTAACATTGAAATACCGACATGTCAAACATTGAAATAAGCTAAGAAAACCTAGGATTTTATCCGGTTTTTACACGAATTTTACAAGTATTTTGTTTGACTTCATTTTGTTGTGATTCTACAATAAATTTAGTTATTTTTTGAGAACTTCTCATATATTCTGTAACTCACATTATGAAAATTTAAATTATCTAATATAGTAAAGGACATCAATCATATGGAAAAAATCATTGAAAAAAGTATTGAAATAAAGGAAAAACCCCGACTTGTTCAGAAAAATTTTGCCGAGGTAAATGCTGACCTTGTTGAATATATCAAAAAGGGAAAACTATATCCATTAGACGAAAGACTCTTTCAATGCTTTAACAAAATGATGACCAAAAACCAAAACATCTCCAATACTGTATCTGTTTTTGTGACGATATTTGGCATCCTAATCTTAACGTCTCTTTTCATTCCTTTAATTGGAGCCATTATAACAGGAATACAGTTGTCAAAAAATCCGGGGCAAAGCACCCTCATTATGTTCATATGCTCCATAATCGCAATTGTGGGAATGCTTGCCTTTGGCGTGTTTTTGTTATTCCTTTCCTCAAAGCTGAGAAAGCAATGTAACAGCTATTCAGAGGTAATCGAAAAGGTAAAACACGGCCAGGCAGAATGTTTTCGATACCGGTGTCATTATATATTACGCTATTCCTATTTTAACGGAGATTCTACTAATCACATTTATTATGCCAATTTAGATGATTTCATAGTTGAGCTTCTTAACCCGACAGACAAATGGACACAGGCAGATTATGCCTATGGAGTAATCATCAAGATGAACAACAAGGATGTCTTTTATTTAATGAATTAGAATAATAATTTCTAATACGTCTTTCGGTATGAATTTAACAGTTAACGCAACAAGTCATTCAATTTATTGTAAATTGCATGACCAAGTTGTATGTGACCTTCTTCATCCATATGAATTGCATCTGTCAAAGAAGCCCGGGCATATTTTACCCCGTCCATAAATTCCACATGATATTCCCTGCATACATTCTCAATGGCCCCGGCCATTTGTTTGGATTCCCTAAGACTCATTTCATCAAATTGGGTACAAATACCGTCTTTTGACAATATTTCATCCCCTAATAAAATGGGCGAAACAACCAAAAGCTTTGGAAGCTTTCCACCTTTCCAGGAATCAGTATTTTGTAGCATTTTAATAAATTCCCCGATTCCCTGCGCTATATATGCTGCATCATGTTTAAATTCTGCCTTTAACTCATTGGTGCCAAGCATCAGAATCACAATATCAGCACAATTATGTGCCTGTATCATTCCCGGCAATGCATCAATTCCACACCATGCTGGTTCAAAGGGATCTACTGTTACTACTGTTCTTCCGCACATTCCCTCTTCTATGATTTCATGTTCAGGCAACAAATTTCCCAAAACCTTTGTCCATCTGTTTTTATGTTGTAATCCGTTTTCCGGGTTATATCCCCATGTATTACTATCTCCAATACATAAAATCTGCATCATTTTCTCCTTTCATAGCTCTTAATCACATTTTAAAACCTGTTTTATTGTTTTCTCTAAAACCCTCATATCAACCGGTTTTGCAACATGGGCATTCATACCCGATTTCAATGCATCCTGAATATCTTCAGTAAAAGCATTCGCTGTCATAGCAATAATTGGAATCTCCAGTGCCCGGGGATGACTGCTTTCCCGAATGGTTTTTGTTGCTTCATATCCATTCATCACAGGCATTTGCACATCCATTAGAATAAAATCATATTTACCGGCATCCGATTTCTCGAATTTCTTCACTGTCTGCTTCCCATCCTTACATATATCACAGGTCGCACCGGTCATTTTAAGAATTTCAGAAAGAATCTCTGCGTTTAGGTCATTATCTTCAGCAATTAAAATATGTTTACCCTTAAAAATACTATCTTCTTTGAAATCATTTGACTCCAACTGTTCAGTCTCTGCGTATAATGCCTCCTCCCCATTTTCACTAAGCTGAAAAGAAATATCCACTGTAAAGGTAGTGCCAACACCTTTTACACTTTGTACCCTAATGGAACCACCCATTAAATCTACCAGATTCTTGGTTATTGCCATTCCCAGACCTGTACCACGAATCTTACTGGTTCTACTGTCTTCTTCCCTACTAAAGGAATCAAAAATGGACTTCTGAAATTCCTTGCTCATGCCATAACCATTATCGGATACCTCTATCGTGTAATGTGCTGAATGACCGGATACATAACGCTCCATCATTTTAAAACTGACAGCTCCGTTTTCCGGAGTATATTTTACAGCATTCGTTAAAAGATTCATACAGATTTGGTTAAATCTAATCTTGTCTACAATAATCAAATCATGAATAATACTATTTATGTCAATATGAAAGGTATGCCCTTTTGCATTCATCTGGGGACGTATAATCAAATCAATTCCATCCACAATAGCTGTAATGGACTCTTTTGAAAGATTCAAAGTCGTTTTCCCACTCTCAATCCTGCTCATGTCTAAAATATCATTAACCAATCCCAACAAATGCTGACTGGAAGCTATAATTTTATTCGTATACTCTCTTACTTTTCCCTGATCATCCGCATTTTTTGACAGTAATGTGGCAAAACCAACGATAGCATTCATTGGCGTTCGAATATCGTGACTCATATTAGATAAAAAGTAGCTCTTGGATTTATTTGCATTTTCTGCAATTTGTAAAGCTTCTTCCGCAATTTGTTTCGCCCGTTCTAAGGATTGATTTAATTCCTGCAACTGATTCTTCTCATTCCTTACCTTTCGTATATCTAAACTAATCAAAACAACAAGTATAATAGCTAAAAGAACCACACTCATGGTTACTAAAATCGAATTCCTTCCAATGGATTGAATGTTGCCGTACAATTCACCAAGAACAGACTCATAATCTACAACAATCGTAACGAACCAATCCATTCCCGTAACTTTAGCATAACTGATTATTTTGTCGTTACCATCCTCAGAAATAACATGTATCGCATGATTTTCTCCTCCAAGCACACTATTTTTAAAGCTCTCATAATCATGAATTCCCTGACTCTCAATAAAATGTGCAGATTCATAGATTTTGAAAAAATAATAGCTTGTTTTATCTTTATCCAGATTATCTGAATATAATAACACAAGGCCATCCCTGTTTACCACACGAATCACACCATTTCCTGCAAACGACTCCACAGACAAAAGATTCATAAATGTATCCAGTTTAAAATATGCCATTAAATACTGAACTTCTATCCTATCTACTGTTACTGCCGTAACCGGCATTCCAAATAATAATGTATCCTGCTCGCCATCCTGACTTAATATGCAAATTCTCTCATTTTCCAGAAACAGAGGATACAGCTCTTTGGTTGGTTTCACATATCCCGTTTTTCCGTTCTGATCAATATACTCTCCATCCCCGGAAACCAGTTCAACCCGATACGCATCAGGAATACTATTGCGCAAATAAGATACAGCTTCTTTCTTGGTCATATCTCCAATAGAATTCAAAGCACCATCTACCATTTCCATACGTCCCCA
>JBJENY010000024.1:0-24660 GCA_051880435.1 Lachnospiraceae bacterium
AATGAAAAAGCTGCCATGGAGGTTGCGGCAGGAGCTGCATATACCGGTGCCAGAACAATGGTCACCATGAAGCAGGTAGGATTAAATGTTGCAGCAGATCCCCTTATGAGTCTTGCGTATATTGGAGTAAAAGGTGGAATGGTTATTATGGTTGCAGATGACCCGGGACCGATTTCATCTCAGACAGAGCAGGATACCAGAACCTTTGCACAATTTTCTAAATTGCCGTGTTTTGATCCTTCGTCTGTACAGGAAGCATATGAAATGATTCAGGATGCATTTGCATATTCAGAACAATATCATACCCCTGTATTTTTCAGACCTACAACCAGAGTATGTCATGGATATGCATCTGTTACAGTGAAAGAGGAATCAGAATGCCTTGTCAACAAACCGGAAGGTTTTATCAAAGATTCTAAAAAATGGGTGATTTTCCCAAGATTATCATATCAGTCTCATATTCTAATTGAAGAACGAAATGAAAAACTGTCAGATGTATTTTCTTCGTACTCCCGTAATGAGATATTAAATAAAGCCAGTCACCTTCGAAAAGGTATTGCAACCCATGGTATCAGCTTTTCTTACACTATGGATGGATTAAAACAGTTTGCAGCAGATCCTAAAATTTTGAAGGTTGCTACTCCATTTCCTTTCCCGGAACAGTTAGCCTATGACTTCTTAAAGGATTTAGATGAGGTATTATGTATTGAGGAGTTAGATCCTGTGATTGAACGGGCCTTGACTGCTGTTTGTGGAAAGTACCATTTGGATGTAAAGATATATGGAAAAATGACAAAGCATGTTGCTCTTGCAGGAGAAAATACCTGTGATAGTGTGATTTCGTATATTGGCGCATTTTTAGGTGAGGGTAGTGGAAATCAGACAGAATATATTACTTTAAATAATGATATTAACCTGCCTGTTCGTCCACCGGTTTTATGTGCGGGATGTCCCCATAGAGCATCCTTCTTTGCTGTAAAAGAAGCAATGAAAGGAAAAAAGAGTCTGTTTTGTGGAGATATTGGATGTTATACATTAGGTAATGCAATGCCCCTTGATATGGTAGATACCTGCTTGTGTATGGGCGCGGGAGTTAATATGGCACAGGGAATTGGTCATATTGAACCGGATACTACTTGTTTTGCGTTTGTTGGTGATTCGACATTTTTTGCATCAGCCATTACCGGTGTTGTAAATGCCATGTATAACAATGCAAATATGACATTAGTTGTTTTAGATAATTCGACTACTGCAATGACGGGACATCAGCCTCATCCGGGAACCGGTGTGAGAATGATGGATTTTGCTAATGGCAATATTCCAAAGTCTCATGAGGATATTGCAAATAAAATTAATATCGAACAGGTTTTAAGAGGCATTGGAGTTGAGATTGTGGAAACTGTTAATCCATTAGATTTACAGGCTGCAATTGATTGTGTAAAACAGGTGTCATCAAAGGATGGTGTAAAGGCGATTATTTTCAAGTCTCCTTGTATTGCACTTTGTAAAACAAAATATACTGCAAAAATTAATACTGCAAAATGTATTAATTGTAAAAAGTGTATTCGTTCTTTAGGTTGTCCTGCCATTACAATAATTGATGGACAAGTGACAATTGATACAGCACAGTGTACCAATTGCATGTTGTGTGAAAAGGTTTGTCCGGTAAGTGCGATTACTTCTACAAAGGAGGATGCTGCTAATGAATAAGAGTATTTTATTATGTGGTGTTGGAGGACAAGGTACGGTTTTAGCATCTAAATTAATTGCCGGAGCGGCTATGGAAAAGGATATTCCCGTCATGAGTGCGGAAACGATTGGTATGGCGCAAAAGGGTGGAAGTGTATTTAGTTATATCCGCTTGGGTGATGATTTATATACGCCAATGATTCCCATGGGTGGAGCAGATATTATTATTGGTTTTGAACCGGCTGAAACAGTAAGAATGTTACCTTATTTAAAAAAGGGTGGCAGTGTGATTGTAAATTCCTGTGCCACTAAGCCTGTTACAGCAGTTCTTTCAGATTCTTCCTATGAAGGACCGGAAATGATAGCATATTTGAAGGAAACAGTTGAAAATTTAACCATAGTTAATTGTAACGAAGCAGCAAATGAGATTGGTTCTTCTAAGGTTGTTAATATTATTTTACTTGGAGCTGCTTTGGATACGGGAGAGATTCCTGTAACAAAGGATGAAATTTGGGAAGTGATTAAGAAAAGAGTCAAACCGGAATTTTTAGATATGAACCAGAGAGCATTAGAATATGTGAAGAACCATAATTAGGAGGATAATATGCAGATTTCAAAAGAACAAATAGATTTAGTAAATGGACGGATCAAAGCCTTGCTTGAGGCTGATAATTTTTATGGTAAAAAACTAAAAGAAGCAGGTGTAAGTCAAATACAAAGTGCAAAAGAGTTTGAAAGCCTGCCGTTTTCTGAAAAAGCAGATTTAAGAGATGCTTATCCATTAGGGTTAATGACAGCACCCGAGGAAGAAATCGTAAGAATTCACTCTTCATCCGGTACAACCGGTAAGCCGGTTATTATTCCTTATACTGCAAAGGATGTAGATGATTGGGCCATTATGTTTAAGCGTTGTTATGAGATTGCAGGAATTACAAATCGTGACCGTATTCAGATTACACCGGGATATGGTTTATGGACTGCAGGTATTGGTTTTCAAAATGGTGCAGAAAAATTAGGTGCCATGGTAATTCCAATGGGACCGGGCAATACAGATAAACAGCTTCAAATGATGCAGGATATGGAAAGTACGGTATTATGTTCTACTTCGTCCTATGCTTTGTTACTTTCAGAAGAAATTGAAAAAAGAGGAATTAAGGACAGTATTCATTTGAAAAAAGGAGTTATTGGTTCGGAACGCTGGAGTGAGAAAATGCGTAAGACCATTTCTGAAAACTTAAATATTTCTTTATATGATATTTATGGTTTAACTGAAATATATGGACCGGGTATTGGTATCAGTTGTGATGAAAATAATGGAATGCATTATTTTGATGATTTTATTTACATTGAAATTATTGATCCTAAAACCGGTGAAACGGTACCGGACGGAGAATGGGGAGAAATTGTCATTACAACATTAGTAAAAGAGGGTGCTCCACTGATTCGTTATCGTACCCATGATATGTCCCGTATTATTCCGGGAACGTGTCCTTGTGGATGTAAATTCCCAAGATTAGATACCATTATGGGAAGAACAGATGACATGATGAAAATAAAGGGTGTCAATGTATTCCCAAGTCAGATAGAAGAGATTTTACAAAATTTCAAAGAGGTTTCCAGCGAGTATCAGATTCGTATTTCTCATCTTGAGGGTAAGGATACCATGAGAATTTACGTAGAAACCAATGGAACAGTAGATTTTATTGACCTTTCAAAGAGAATTGCGGAAAAGGTTAAAAGTGTTATTGGTTTTACCCCTCTTGTTAAGGTAGTGGAAGAGGGTGTATTGCCAAGAAGTGAAAAGAAAACAAAACGTGTTATTGACGAAAGATATGATTAATTGAGGTATAAAATGAGTCAGGTATTTAATCCATTTCTTCCCTTACATGAATATATTCCCGATGGTGAACCCCATGTTTTTGATGGCAGGGTATATCATTATGGTTCCCATGACAGGGAAGGGGGATATACATTCTGTATGGAAGATTATGTTGTATATTCTGCACCGGTTGATGATTTAACCAATTGGAGATATGAGGGTGTAACCTATATGGCAAGTCAGGACCCGGATTACCCAAAGAAAAAATATATGTATGCACCGGACGTTGTAAAAGGCAATGATGGAAGGTATTACTTGTATTACTGTATGGGCGGTGATTATGGAGAAGGTGGATATACCGGATATATTAGTGTTGCGGTATGTGATACCCCGGCAGGAAAGTATGAATTTCTCGGACATGTACAATATAAAAACGGAGAAATTATGAAAAAATATATTTGCTTTGACCCTGCGGCTTTAAACGATAATGGAACCATTCGTATATATTACGGAACCCAGTATGACTATGAAGAACGGGAGGATTTCTTTGATAATCCTAAGTTACTTCAGGAAGAAGTGAAAATGTTTGGTCGTACCAAAGAAGAAATATTAGCATATCATAATTATCCGGAAAGCTGTCAGAATCATAATGGAATGAGTAATCAGCGGGATAGCATAATGGGAGCTGTTATGGTTACGTTAGAGGATGATATGCTGACTGTGAAAGATGGTCCAAGACACATCATTCCATACAGAGTGAAGGGAACCAGTTTTGAAGCACATCCCTTCTTCGAGGGTCCGTCTATGCGAAAAGTAGGGGGAAAATACTATTTTATTTATTCCTCATGGCAAAATCATGAGCTTTGTTATGCCATAAGTGATTATCCTGACAGGGATTTTGTCTTTGGAGGAACCATTGTTTCTAACGGTGATGTGGGGCTTAATGGACGTACTCACAAGGAAAAACTGAATATGACCGGAACAACCCACGGCAGTATTGTTGAGATTAACAATGAATGGTATGTTTTTTATCATCGCTTAACTCATAAATCTGATTATTCCCGTCAGGCCTGTGCAGAGCATATTCAGATTCTACCGGATGGAAGCATTCCTCAGGTAGAAATTACAAGCTGTGGATTAAATGGTGGTCCTTTAGCCGGAAGTGTGGGACAGGAATATCCTGCGGTTATATGTTGTAATCTTACAAATGGTAATATGCCACATGGTTCTAATAGTATTTATCAGGAACCATTTCCTAATGTAACAAACTTCGGTGAGGAACGTTTTATTGCTGAGATTGAAGATGGCACGGTAATTGGTTATAAATATTTTGATATAAAAGATATTAATGGTTTAAGAGTTACAGTAAGAAGAGAAACTGATAAAAACCGTGTCCTTTATGAGGGACCTTTAAGGGTAGATGAGCGATGCGAAGATGAAATGACAGGTAATTCTCATGAGTTGGAATTTGGCCAGGAGGTTGTATGTAATCATTCTTCTATGAAGCAGGTCTTAACTTCTGATGCTTGTTATTTTGAAGTGAGAACAAGTTTAGATGGTGAATGTATCGGTGAAATTCATATTTCAGATTGTGATGAATGGAATGATTGTACCGGAGCGGTTTCTATTCCCAATGGCACACAAGGATTATTTTTTGTTTATCATGGAAAAGATAAGCTTCAAATGCTTTCGTTTTCTTTTTGTTAAGAGGAAAGCATTTTTGTGTATACAAATCGAGTAGGAATCAGCCTACTCGATTATGAATCATCGTAATGTATATAAATAATAAAAATGTTTATGAACAAGAAAATGATTAAGAATAGTAGAAATAAGAGTAAGGATTCCTATAGATTTTTATGAGACTGGATCGTGTTAAAAATACAAAACGGAATATCATAATTGGAGAATTGGATAAATGCATTGGTATTTTATTACCATTTATTGTCCGTACCATGATGATTCATTTGCTTGGGGCTAAGTATCTTGGATTAACAGGTTTATTTTATTCTATTATGCAGATGTTAAATCTAATGGAAATGGGATTTGGTACGGCAATCATATACAGTATGTATAAACCCATTGCGGATAATGATACAAAAACAATTAATGCTTTGTTAAAGTATTATGCTCATATTTATCGCATTGTAGGTATTATGATTGGTGTAGTAGGTATTGGAGTAATGTTCCTTTTACCTTATTTGATTAAAGAGGATATACCTGACAATGTAAATGTATATGTTGTTTATGGTATTTTCTTATTTAACAGCTGTATCAATTGTTTTTTATTTCCAAATCGAAGAGCTTTGCTTACAGGTTACCAGCGGGATGATGTATTGGGTAAAATGCATATGATTGCCCAGTGCGTATTGTACGGTGGTCAAATGCTTAGTATCTGGCTTGCAAAGGATTTTTACTTATATGTGATTACCATTCCGATTTTTACAGTGCTATATGCTGTATTATGTGCCTATCAGTCAAAAAAAATGTTTGGGGATTATCGTGAAGAAGGGCAGTTATCCCCGGATATTAAGAATGATTTGAAAAAACAGGTTGTGGGGTTGATTCTTCGAAAGGTTGCCACCTATTCCAGAAACACCTTTGATTCCATGTTTATTTCTGCCTTTTTAGGTTTGGAAATTGTTGCAATTTATGGAAACTATTATTATATTATGGATGCCATTGTTATGGTGTTGGCAGTGGTGAAAACATCCATGGCGGGTGGTGTTGGTAATAGCATTGCTATGGATTCCCGGGAAAAAAATTATCATGATATGAGACGCATTAACTATTTGTTTATGGTAATCAGTGGTTGGTGTTCGATTTGTTTATTATGCTTATATCAGCCCTTTATGAAATTGTGGGTTGGAACAGATATGCTAATGCCAATGTATATGGCAGTGATTTTTTCTGTTTATTTTTATGTACTAAAAATGAGTGATATCCGTTCTCTTTATTCAGAATCTGTTGGAATCTGGTGGGAAGGCAGATATTTGTCAGTGATTGAGGCAGTTGCCAATATTGTACTGAATGGCTTATTTGTTATTTGGATGGGGGTATTTGGTATTGTATTAGCCACTTTGATTTCTTACTTTTTATTTAATTTTATTGGTGGTGCTGTTATTTTGCAGCAGCATTATTTTACAGATTTTAAATTAGCACCATATTTTCGTGCACATTTTCGATATGGACTCATCACAGTCTTTGTAGCAGCAGTAACCTATTATGTAACTACATTCGTGACTGCAACAGGAATATTGGAACTTATGATAAAAGCAATGATTTGTATTATTGTTCCCGGTATTCTTTATTTTTTATGCTACTTTAAAACCTTTGACTACAAAGATTCTATTTTTCTTGTAAAGGATATGTTACGGAAGTAATGAAAGTTCATACTATTATATTTAAACTACGTTGTGGAATGAAGCACGAGGACGATTGTATTGGTTTTTTTTGATGATTAACCTTTTGAGGGTGCAAAAGTACAAGATTATTTGAGGAAGAAATAAAAATGATAAAACTTTTTGACTGCACACTACGTGATGGTGGCTGGGTAAACGACTTTCAGTTTGGAAAAGAGAGTATGTGTAACATTCTTTCTGCATTATCTGTAGGAAATGTAGAATTTATTGAATTAGGATATTTAGATGAAAACAGTGGTAGTAAATCTGACCGTTCCATGTATGCTGACATGGATGCAATTTATCATAATTATGAAGATATGCAAGGGAAAGACAATTCTATAAAAAAGATTGTTATGATTGATTATGGAAAATTTTCCATAGACAAAATTCCGGTAAAAACGTCACAGCATGATGAAATAGATGGCATCAGATTATGCTTTCATAAAAAGGATTGGAAGGAAACAGTAGCTTTCGGAAAACAGATTTTAGAAAAAGGGTATATGCTTTTTATGCAGCCTATGGTAGCTACCAGATATTCTGATGAAGATATGATTCATTTTATTCATTATATGAACAAAGAATTAAAAGGAATGTATGCCTTATATATCGTTGATAGTTTTGGATGTATGGAAGGGGAAGAGCTGTGTCATCGTTTAGATATAGTAAACCAATATCTTGAGGAAGGAATTCATATTGGAATTCATTTACACAATAACCGCAATTTGGCTTTTCGTAATAGTATTGCTGCAATTAATTGGTATGTCACGAATCAAATCAATAGAGATTTGATTGTAGATGAATCCTTAATGGGTTTTGGCAAAGGATCCGGTAATCTTATTTTTGAAGAAATTGCAGCCTATTTAAATACCCATTATGAGAAAGCATATGATATGAAAGAAATTCAGGAATTGATTGATGCTCTCATTTTACCCATGAAAGAACAATTTTCCTGGGGATATGCACCAATTTATGAATTAAGTGCAAAATATCGTGCAACGTCCTCCTATGCAAAAATGATTTGTGAGGGTGCAGGATTTACCATGGAAGAATTAGAGGAGTTTTTGATACAATTACCGGAAGAGAAGAAGGATTCCTGTGACAGAGGTTATGTAGCTGACTATATTGCATTAAAGAAAAAAATGGAGAATTAACATGAAGGTATCGGTTATTATTCCAATTTATAATGTTGAAAAGTATATAGAGGCATGTGTGAATAGTGTTAGAAATCAAACGTTAACAGATATTGAAATCATTTGTATTCATGATAAGGGAAGTGACAATTCTTTTGAGCTTGTAAAACAAATGGCAAAAGAAGATAGCAGAATTTGTCTTTATGAAAATGATAAGAATATGGGACTTGCCGCAACCCGTAACAAAGGAATGGATATTGCAACGGGACAATACATCTATTTTTTGGATTCAGATGATATGATTGTTTCGGATGCATTAGAAAAGCTTTATGAAAGAGCCGAAAAGGATATGCTTGAGGTTCAGGTGTTTGGAGCCAGCTTCATTTATGAAAATGATGAGCTGAAGGAGAAATTCCACACCAATCCCAGAATATTTAAACAAAATTATGAAAATATCATTTCCGGGAAGGAACTGTTTATTGAATGGATGAAGGTGTGGGATTGGATGCCTTCTCAACCAAGATTTTTCTATCAGAAGGCATTTTTGACAGAGCATAATATCAGATTTGAGGAAGGAATGCTGCACGAGGATGAAGTATTTACCTTCGAAGTGCTAAATTATGCCAAGAGAATAAAGGTTACCCAGGATGAATTTTTCATAAGAAGATTCCGAACGGCTTCTATTATGACAGGTGGTCCCACTATCAAAAATGTGGAAGGCTGTGTAACAATTATTGCAAGGGCATTAGCGTCAGTTGATGGGGTCAAGCTTTCTAAGGATTGGAATGAAGCCGTCAAATTTTATGTATATAAAATTTATAAGGATGCAGTAAGAAAATATAAAATAGCAAAGGAAAAGCTTGAAGAAAATAATCTTCCAATTGTAATATCAGAGGAGATTAGCAATAATCCTGCAAAGCTTACCATTTTTCATATGATAGAAGCCTTTGGCATATGGGAGGAAGTATGAGTATAGATAAACAATTATTTTGCTGCTCTTCCTATTATCAGGTTCTGATTTCCCTTATGAAAGCGTGTGTAGATAATCAAAAGATAGATCTTTTCTTAGAAGTGCATGGAGTTGAAACTGCCGGGGAGCTTTCTGTCAGTATAAGCAATCATATGTCTGATTATGTAGACAAAGTTTTTATATGCCCAAATGATAGTGAAGTTGATCCCTACGTAATGCGTAATGCTTCCTTTATTCCAAAACAGAAAAAGAGGATAATAAAGGTTGTTGAGAGCATATTTGGAAGTAAGGAGTTTGTTAAGGATTATTCAAGGATTAATGTGTATTGGGATCTTGGCTATGCAGGAACATATCTTAATATTAAAAAAATAAATTATAAGCTGATTGAGGATAGTCTTGATTCTTATAAAAAAATAAAAGAAAACAGACCCAATTATCGTTATATTTTCGATAATCCATTAAAGCTTAAGCTAAAACGGATATTTGGTATCGGGGTTGTTCCTTTTGGGTATTCGAGATATGCCCGGGTAGTTGAAGTAAATGATAAAGCGGGCATAGAAATTCCACTTGATAAAGTGACAGAGATAAATCGTCAGCATTTATTTGACAGGTTAACAGGAGAGCATAAGAAAAAAATATTTGACAGCTTTTTGGCAGATGCGCCACTTAATATGAATGAGACTGAAAATGGTATGTTAATCCTGACAGAGCCGTTTGCAATAACCAACAGATTGCCGAGCCGGGAAATACAAATACAGCTTTATAAAGATATCATAAAAGAATATGGAGAAGAAACAATCTTTATCAAACCTCACCCCAGAGATGATATAGATTATACAAAATATATTGATAATGTGATTTTACTGGAAAAAAATATTCCTATGGAGGTGCTTAATTTTTCTGATGATTTTGTAGTAAGAAAATCTATAACAGTTACGTCATCAGCAATAAATGGAATCACCTGTGACAAAGAAAAGATATATTTAGGTCCGGAATATTTGGCAAAGTATAAGGAGAAAAAGTGATGAAAATAATAGGAGTGATTCCGGCAAGATATCAGTCTTCAAGGTTTCCGGGGAAACCAATCGTTGATATCTGCGGAAAACCAATGATATGGCATGTATATCATCAGGCAAAAAAGGTGAAAGCCTTTGACGAGATTATGGTAGCAACAGATAGTAATGTGATTTACGATACATGTAAAAAATATGGGATTGAGGTTTTGATGACAAAGGATACCCATCCAACCGGAACCGACCGTTTAGGAGAGGTTGCCCAAAAAACAGATGCTGATTTTTATGTAAATATTCAGGGAGACGAGCCTTTAATTGAACCTGAAACCATACAGGAAATCATTGATTACAAAATGAAATTTCCTGAGATAGAGGTAATAAACTCTATGACAGCTTTGCCGGATAATGAGGATGTAAATGCACCTTCTATTGTTAAGGTTGCAGCAGCTGAAAACTGTGATTTGTTATATCTTTCCCGGTCACCAATTCCAAAATCAAAAAAAGATGAAAAGGTTTGTTTCAAAAGACATCTTGGATTATACGGTTTATCAAGAGAAGCACTTTTATTTTATTCCGGTGCAAAAAGGGGATATTTGGAATCCATAGAAGATATTGAAATGCTAAGATTTTTGGAAAATGGATATCGAATAAAAATAGTGGAGGTTAATTCTAACAGTATTGGAGTTGATCTTGTAGAAGATATCCCAAAGGTGGAAGCAGTACTTAAGAACGGTCAATTATATGACAGATAGAAGGTAAATATGACAAAGATTTCAATTTTAATACCGGCATATAATGTTGAAAAATATATAGGTGAATGCATTGAAAGTGTATTGCAGCAGGATTTCAAAGATTTTGAAATTATATGTGTGGATGATGCCTCTACTGATAACACGTTATCAATTTTAGAGCAATATGCAAGCTTAGATGCAAGAATTAGAATATATAGACATGAAGTAAATAAAGGTCAGTCCGCTGCAAGGAATCTCGGGTTTTCTTATGCCACAGGAGAATACGTTTATATGTTAGATGCAGATGACAAAATTTGTGATGGAGCACTCTGTTCACTTTATGAAATCTGCAAAAAAGACAAGCTTGATGTGGTGGGGTTTGAAACCTTTCAGTTTATGGATGATGAAAGCCTTACGGATAAGCTTCCTGCTAAGATGATTCAGTACAGGGATACAGAGGTATTAAATGGTAGGGAGGCACTTATCTATTGTATGGAAAATGAAGTGTTTTCATTGAGTGTACCGACTTTTATGATGCGCAGGGAATATCTTAAGGAAATAAAGCTTTGTTTTGTGGAAGGAATTCTACATGAGGATGTGGGATATCTGTTTGAACTTATTACCCGGGCAAAAAGAATAAGATTTTTGCATGAAATATATTTTAAAAGACGTGTAAGAGCCAATTCAACCATGACGAAGGGCTTTACTGACAAAAACATAGAGGGTTATATCAAAAGCTTTCTGAAATCCTTTGAGATAGAAAGGGATTTGCCAGAACAATATAAAAAGGATGAGAATATTAGATTTTATAAAGCCGTTAGAAAATGGCAAAGAGATATATATGGTCGCATATGTCAGTTGTACTGTATTTCAGAAAAGGATATATATGATAAACCGGGTGGCAATATTGATGAATCTGTCAGACAGCTATTTCATGTAATAAAGCTTAACAATATAGGAATATCACAGACAGAAGATATTTTGGAAGATGCAATAGATGATTTTCATCATGTTTTAGAAGTGTATGTTTGTGGAACGGGACAATATACAAGGCGTACAATAGATGTAATGGCAGCCCTTGATATTGTTGTAAAAGGAGTTCTGGTTAAGGAAAAAAGGAAAAACAGCTTTATGGGATTTCCTGTCTATGAGATATCATCTGTTGAAGATAAAAATACAACGGTTGTACTTAGTGTTTCCCATTATTATGCAGATGAATATATGTCGGAATTAAAACACTGTGGTTTACATAACACTTTGAAAATAAAATTTTAGTTTTATGATTTGATAATCATACAGGAAGGTCTCGTAAAGCGGTATGTTAGATATAAAAAAAGAGTGTACAGGATGTATGGCTTGTCTTAATGTTTGTCCTGTGGGTGCAATAACAGAAAAAATAGATGAAAATGGTTTTGTTATGCCAAGTATAGATATGGATAAATGTATTCATTGTGGGAAATGTGATAAGGTTTGTATTATAAATCATGACAAGTCACATTTTGTGGAACAGCCGGGAATTGCTGATTACGAGAGTATATATCCAAAGGAAGCTTATTCTATGTTTCATCTGGATGAAGAGGTTGTGAGAAAATCGTCTTCCGGTGGAGCCTTTTATACATTGGCAAAGGCTGTAATCGAGAATGGTGGGATTGTCTTTGGCTGCTTTTATGATGTAAAAAATAAAACCGCATATTTGACCGATACAGACCATATTGCACTTGAAAAACTGCTTACCAGTAAATATGTAGAAAGCTATATTGGAAAAGGCTTTTGTGAGGTTTTGAAAAATCTGAATATGGGAAGAAGAGTTTTATTTTGTGCAAGTCCCTGTCAATGTGCGGGCCTTAGGGCATACTTAGGGGAAGAATATGATAATTTGCTGCTTGTAGATTTTACATGTGGTGCGGTGACTTCACAGAAGGTTTTGGCCAATTATCTGGAGTCCCTGGAAGAAAAATATAAGTCGGAAGTAGTAGGGCTTAATTTTAGAGACAAAAAATACGGCTGGGGCCAATATTGCATGGCAATCGATTTTGCAAATGGAAAAAAATATAGAAAAACAGCTATGAAGGACCCTTATTTTTTCTGCTTTTTAAGGTCATCCATGCAAAGACTTTCCTGTCATGGTTGTAGATTTGCAAACCGGCATGTATCGGATATCGTTTTGGCAGATTTTTGGAAATGCAATCAATTTGATGTGGAGACTAATGATAAAAAAGGTATTTCACTGGTGCTTGCTATGACTCAAAAAGGAGAGAACGCAATATCTGATATCAGTGATAACGTCCATATGGAAACTCTTGATTTGGAAAAAGCGGCTTATAATATCGTATACAGAGAGTGTCCAAACGAAAAGCTTGAGGAAATTAAAGAGGATCAAAGTTTTGCTATGAAATATGGAGTGAATAGCCTTAGAAAGAAATTACTATCACCAAAACAAAGACTTTATTATAGTGTAAGACAATATGTGATGGATAGACCTTGGCTTTCCCAAAGATGTAAAAAACTTGTGGGGGATGGTCAGATTATGAAGCAATCATATTGATATGACACAATAGATACGAATAGGTTAGAGAGGATAGAACAATGCAAAATGATGATCCAAAATCAGAAGTAAAAAGCTTAGATGAAATCATTAAAAAAATGAATAGTGCTTCGGTAGATGTAATAAGCTTTGATATATTCGATACATTGATAGTAAGAACCATTGGTTCTCCTTCTGATTTTTTCGAGCTGTTAGACAAGTATTTTAAAGAGCTGGATCCTTCGGTAATTAGCTTTGGAAAAATACGTAAGGAAGCGGAAGGAATTTTAAGAAGGCAAATCATAGCTAAGGATATTGAAAAAGAAGACATTACATTAGATGAAATATATGAGGTTATGGTAAAGTCTTTGGGAGTTTCGGCTGATATTGCTTTTAAAATGAAACAGAAAGAAATTGAGCTGGAAAAAAGAGTATGTAAGTGTAGAAGAACGGGAAAATATCTTTTTGAAGAAGCAATAAAGACCGGTAAAAAGGTGATTTTGATATCGGATATGTATCTATGTGAAGCTACAATAAAGGAGATATTAAGCGGTTTAGGCTATGAAGGCTATGATCAATTATATTTATCCTCAACCATTGGTTTCAGAAAGACAACCGGAAATCTATATCAATATGTTATTTCTGATTTGAATCTAAAACCTGATACTGTATTACATATTGGCGATAATTATGAAAGTGATGCTGTGATAGCCGGGAAAAATGGCTATCAAACCATATGGTTTCCATCAACAAGATATATGTATGAAAGTAAAGGCTGCGGTAATCAGGTGAAAAAAATATGTGCAGACCTTACAGATTGGGAAAAAGCGGAAAATAGTGTTGGTATCGGTATTATGAGACAGCTTGCTGCTAATAAATATTTTGACAATCCCTTTAGACAATTTGAGGATAGCTCGGATTACAATGCAGATGCGTATTTTGTTGGATATGGGGCGCTTGGAATGGAGCTTTTTGCCCTTTCTAAATGGATTGGGGAATGCGGGATGGCAGATGGCGTCGATAAAATAATATTTATGGCAAGAGATGGATATTTGCCCATGAAAGCATATGAAATCTTATCAAAATATGATAAGTTGCCGCCTGCATCATATTTACCGGTATCCAGATTAGCTGTTTTACCGGCTATGATACATACACCTCTTGATTTGTATGATATGCCAATGGATTTGCATTATCAGACACCACGAAAGCTTATGGATAAGCTTTCCTTTTGTTTGAAGAATATAGAGAATCAAGCGCTTGATTTCTTATTAGAGACCAATGGATTTGGTGATAAAGACCAAATATTTACCCATGACAGATATATAGATTTTATAAGATTTTTTATTGAACATTTGTATGATGAGACAAAGCATGCCGTATCTAAGAACCGAATAAAAAAATATATGCTTGCTGAAAATGGTGGAAAAATAGATGAAAGGTCTGCTTTGTTTGATATGGGCTATAGTGGCAGAATACCGGAAGCCATCATACATGCAACAGGATTTGTTCCATCCATTTATTATTTCCATGCGGATAGTCGGGAACATTTTCGTTATGAGAAAGTATCGGGAATGAAAATAAAATCCTTTTTTGATTTCAATCCTTACATGGAAGCATCTATGAGAGAGTATTCTTATCTTGAAATTGCACCCTCTTGTGTGGGCTATGATGAAGAATTAAAACCAATATTTGATATTGGACCGGCCAAGGGATATGAGGAAAATGCAACGAAAATGCAACAGGGAGCTTTGGATTTTGTACGGGATTATCTGGAGGATTACGGTGAATTTAAAGAAGAAGCATGCTTTCGATATCATGAGGCTGCTATGCCATTTGAGGCATTTATCAGATATTGTTCGTTATATGACAGAGTAATCTATGATAATGTCCTAATGGATGATGAGCTTTGGGGTGGAAGACGAGATATTGACTTAAAAGAGCTTATGGAAATAAGACTTAATAAAATACCTGAATATGCTAAGGAAAAATAAAATGGAACAAGAACAAAATATACAACATACAATAGAACATAGCTTTAAGGATGCAATGGATAAGCTAAAAAATTCAGAGGATTGGAATATGCACATGACCTATAGTCCCCTTAGAGAATCACTTTTTAGCTGGTATGATTTTGATAAGAATGCAACCCTGCTTGAATTAAATGCAGGTAAGGGAGCACTCACCGGATTGTTTGCAAGAAAATGTAAAAATGTGATTGCTGTAACTGCTGATGAGCAAAAGCACTTTTTAGAGGAAAGATATCATAGCTTTGAGAATGTAAAAATATATACAAATGATGCCTTTGAGAAGTCTTTTTTATCTGAACAAGTCTCTTGCTATAAATTTGATTACATCATTGCATATCATAAACTAAATCATCCAAATGCAACCCAAATTGCAAAATGGATGGATATGTTAAAGGAAAATGGACATATCCTTTTAGTGGAAGAAAACCGATATGGAATCAAATACTTTTGTGGTGCAAAGGACCCGTATACAGATATTGTTTATGATGGGATAAACAATTATCTGGAAGGAAATAGTGAAAAGGGACGATGCTATTCGAGAAAACAGCTGGTTGAGCTGCTGGAATTAAATCATGCACATAATTATAAATTTTATTATCCGGTTCCGGATAGTAGGATGCCACAGATGATTTTTTCAGATAACTATCAAAATGGAATCAATTCCTTTGAGAGATTGGTTGATTACAATTATATAGATAAAGCTATGACAGGGGTTGAACATAGAATATTGGGTGAGTTAATCGATGAAGGTGCACTTCCGTTTTTATCTAATTCCTTTGTAATCGATATTGCCAAAAATGAAGTGTCAGATATAGATTATGCCGTCATTACAGCAGACAGAGGAATGAAGTTTGGCTGTGCAACCACCATACATAAGGGAGAGGTAGTAAGAAAACGTCCCCTTTGGAAGCAGGGAGAAGACAATATTAAAAAGCTTTATGAAAATACAAAGGATTTGATGGAACATGGAATTCCTATTATAAAAACAGAGCTTAAGGAGGATGCACGGGGATTGTATCTTTCTATGCCATATTGTAAACATACAGGCTTAAGTGAAGTGTTAAAAAAGCTGGTGGTTAATGAAAAAGAAAAGTTTCTAAATATTTTTGATGATATTTATACTTACATAAGTAAGGCTTCCCATGTGATAGCTTCCAATGAAAATGGAGAAATATTAGAAAAGGGATATATTGATTTGGCGCCTTGCAATGCCTTTTATTGCAAGGAAGGAATTATATTTTATGATCAGGAATTTGTAATGGAAAACTGTCCTTTGCAATTTGCTATGTATAGAACATTAAAATATTGCTATGCTTCGGCAAAAGACCTTGAAAATGAGATAACGTTAGCCAGTATGTACGCTCGATATGGCATAACCGGGAAAATGATATCTCAATTTGGGATGATGGAACAGGACTTTATAAAAGGGCTTAGAAATACAGATGTTTATAGACCAATGTTTCAGTGGGCAACACCTGATTATAAGAAGCTTTATGATAGGATGAAGGAAATTACATGCTTGTCTTTCGAATCAGATAAGCCATATCATATCGGTTATGTTCCGGGCGTATTTGATTTATTCCACACAGGACATTTAAAGTTAATTGAACGATGTAAGGAACGTTGCGATTATTTAATTGTAGGTGTGTTAACAGATGAACTGGTGGAGTTTTATAAAGGAAAGAAGCCGGTGATTTCTTATGAAGACCGTGCCTATGTGATTAACGGTCTGGAAGCGGTAGATGAGGTCATACCGGTAGATTTTTCTAATACAGATAAGATAGATGCATGGAATCAGCTCCATTATGATTGTCATTTTTCCGGTGACGACCATGCAAATCATTGGAATGATGTTTGGGAGGAATTAAGAAAACGTGGTTCTAATATGGAGTTTTTCTCATATACACCGGGAATCAGTAGTACGCAAATAAAAGAACAAATGAAACAGATAAAGGAATCATAATGAACTATACAGAGGAACAACTACAAAAACTGCATAATATTGAATTAGGCTTATATGAGGAGCTTGCAAGAGTATGTAAGAAACATAATTTAAGATTTGTAACTGGATTTGGAACTACACTGGGTGCCATTCGTCATAAGGGTTTTATTCCATGGGATGATGATATGGATTTTTTAATGCCAAGAGCTGATTATGAAAAACTGATTTCCATAGCGCAAAGTGAATTTGGAGAAAATTTTCGATTACTGGAGCCTAGAACAGAAAAAAATTACACCATGGCTTTTGCAAAACTAATTCGTAAGGATTCAACATTTATAGAAGAAACGGATTTACATATTAAGTATCACAGTGGAATATTTATTGACATTTTTCCTATGGATTACTGGCCGCAGGATAAAAAGAAACGGGATCATGTGGCATTTCGATGTTATGTATTGTTAAGACTTTGTTCTCTGGCTACTTACAAAAAACCAAAGCTTCCTGCAGGTATGAAACCCTGGAAACGGAAGGTATCTTATTTTGGATGTGCGCTGATTCATTATGGCTTAAAGCTATTTGGATTTTCAACACAAAAGCTATATAAGATGTATTTAAAGTATGCAACCTCTACCTCTCCTGAGGACGCGGAGCATTATGTAACGGATATGATGTGGTGTTGGATTCGAAATGATGGTATGTTTGGATTACAGTATAAGGATGAGGATTTATTTGTTCCTTTGTACGTTCCTTTTGAACATATTGAATTACCGGTGCCGGAAAAGTATGACAGTTATTTAACCATTGCATATAAAGATTATATGAAGCTTCCTCCGGTGGAAAAAAGACATTGCCATTTGCCGGCAGTATTAGAGTTTCCTGAGGAAAAAACTCTTGAAAGTAGTTTAGCTGAGAGTTAATTCTTTATAAGAATTATGGTAGAAGGATTTTGAATATGAATATATTGTATATATTAGATAATAATTATGTTCCACAGGTGGCAGCCGGAATATGTTCAGTCTGTGAGAATAATAAAGGGGTAAAGGATATTTGCTTTTTTATTGTTTCCCTGCATATTTCCAAGCAAAATGAAGAAATGCTTTCCTCTTTTGTAAAGGGATATGAGGGAAATGGAATCAAACGTTCCACTGTTTTTGTTGAAGTAGAAAATGTTGCAGATTTATTTGATTTTACAATTGATACAAAGGGCTGGAATCCCGTTGTATTAATAAGATTGGTACTTGACCGGCTGTTACCGGAGTCAGTACATAGAGTAATTTATATGGATGGGGATACTATTGTTAGAGGTAATTTGGAGTCCATGTGGAATACGGATATGAAGGAGTGCGCAATCGGTGCTGCCATAGAGCCTACCTGTAGTAAAGATAGAAAAGAAAAGCTGGGTCTTAAGAAGTTACCATATTATAATGCAGGTATCATGTTAATCGACTTGGATCATTGGAGAGCAAATCAAACAGGAAAAGAGATTCTTGATTTCTATCGCAATAATGGAGGTTTTTTATTTGCAAATGATCAGGATGCCATTAATGGCAGTCAAAAGGGGAAAATTGTAACCCTTTCCTGTACCTATAATTATCATAATACCTATGATATCTATAACTATAGAATTTTCAAATATTGTGATTATGATGTGCCTTCAAAAGAAGAAATGAAGGAAATAAAAAAAGATCCTGTAATCATTCACTATTTGGGAGAAGAACGTCCTTGGAGATTAGGAAATACCCATAGGTTTAGAGATGACTATTTCAAGTATCTTGATATGACACCTTGGAAAGGAATGAATATAGAAGAGGGATGGAAACGATATTTCTTTTGTTGGCGTATTTTTAATTTTGTGATGAAACCATTTCCATTTTGCAGATTATATATTATAAATACGTTAATGCCCATTCTTTTAAAGAAAAAACACAAATAAATTGAGGATATACACATGAAAGAAGCGTACACGGAAAAAGATAGAGAAAATCAAAATGAGATAAATGATGATATGTTGGATAAAGACAATAGTGAAATTCTAAAAGAGAATAAGGTCAAAAAGTTTCTGTCAGATTATACAAAATTTTTTGAAGTTGGAAAAATGGGTAGCATTGTTTTGTGTGGTTTCCTTACGGCACTATTTTTATTTGGTATGTTTCCCCAGTCTATTCATGATATTTTTTCATCTCCTTTGGTTTTTTTGTTTTCTGTTACGGTTTCCGTACTTGGAACAGAAATTGTTTATTTACTGGTAAGGATTATTTTAGGGAATATTAACAGGGAAAGGATATATTTTCTTGTTGCATTTGCAGTGGTTAGTGCATGTGCCATTTTTGCCACCCAGGTGGTTCATCCCATTGCAGGGATAGTCATTGGATTTCTGGTAACTTTTTTTGTATCTTTATTCGGGTGTCTTATTTTTCGTATCTGTGTGAAAAAGCACACAAAAGGATTGATTGGATACTTTTTGATGGGATTTAGTTTTCTGGGTATTGTGTTGTTTGGTATCTTTTTTTACAGAAATGGATTTGGAGAAAAAGAGTTTATAAACTATTATTCCATGGGTTTGATTTCTAAAGATAAAAAGGAGGCAGATACAAATGATGCAATTTCCGGTTTTTCTGATTATATGGGAAATGGTTCTTACAAAGTGAAAACCATTGACTATGGTCAAAATGGAGCTATCAAAACCACAACCACGGATTTATCCCAATATGCAAAGCGAGATGGTATATTAGCAAAAATTTATGACAAAATATATTATGATTATACCTTAAAAGAAACCCCTATTAAGGGAAGAATATGGTATCCGGAGGGGGAAAGGGATTGTCCGGTTTTATTTATTGCACATGGTAATCATGCAATTACTGTTGATTCTTATCTAGGTTACGATTATTTAGGTGAGTACTTAGCTTCTAATGGATATGTGGTTGTATCTGTAGATGAGAATTCCCTGAATGAATTAAGTGGTGAAAATGATGGTAGAGCAATCTTATTATTGGAGAATATTAAGACCATATTAAATGAAAATAAAAAGAAAGATAGTCTGATTTATGAATTTATCGATGAGAATAAAATTGCGATTGCAGGTCATTCCAGAGGTGGAGAAATGGTTTCGTTAGCTTATGAATTTAACGACCTTAAGGTATATCCGGATAATGGGAATATTCATTTTGATTATCATTTTCCGATTTCTGGCGTCATTGCAATTTCGCCATCAGTGGATCAGTACATGCCTGCGGACCATGCTGTGAAACTAACGGATGTGAATTATTTATTGCTGCATGGTGCCAATGATCAGGATGTGACTAGTATGATGGGTGAAAAACAGTATCATAATGTTACGTTTTCAGGTTCCGGTGATTATCGAAAAGCTTCTGTTTATATTTTAGGTGCTAACCATGGACAATTTAATTCAACATGGGGTGCTTATGATTTAGGTGGAGGCTATCAGGTTTTTTTAAATACAAATAATTTATTGACGGAAAATGAACAGCAACAAATTGCAAAGGTTTACATACGTACCTTTTTAGATGCGGTTTTATTGGAAAATGAGACATATGCAGATTTACTTACCGATGTAAGTAGCTATCAAGATTATTTGCCAAAAACAGTTTTACAAACCAATTTTAGTTCCAGTGATTTTATTTCTCTAAATTCCTTTGACAAGGGAGGGGATATTACAAAGGGAGCTTCAGAAAATATTTCCATCCAATGCACAGATGTTACAAATTGGCAGGAACAGGTGGACACTTATGGATTTGGCGGAGATGGTGAAAACTATGTTTTGTATTTATCATGGGATGAAAAAAGTAAAAATCCAAGGGTGAAAATAAACATACCTTCCCTTGATATATCAGAAAACGACATATCTTTTCGGATTGCTGACATGAGAGAAGAAAAGGAGTTATCTCTATTAGATTATCAAATTACATTATATGATAATGAAAATCGACAGGCTTATGTAAAAAAACCGTGTGTCATTTATCCTTCTTTTGCACTACAGCTATATAAATCCGATTTTTTTACAAATACATATGAATACAAGCATCAGCTGCAAACAGTAATGATTCCTTATGATAGGTATCAAAAAGAAAAGGGATTTAACGAAAGGGAAGTTTGTCGAATAGAGATTTCTTTTCCATCAGGAAAGAAGGGAAAACTGATAATAGATGATATTGGTATCACGCAACATAAGTAATGGGAAAACGGAATCATTTACTTCGAAAACTTAAAATAAATAGATTTGTATTGCTGTATTTTGCCGAAAAAAGAATGAAAACTTTATTTTGTTAATTGAATTGTGGTTTTTTCTTAAAATAATGCTATTGTAAATGAAAAATGAATATGATATAAATTTTATATGAGCAAAGGAGTTCACATTATGTGAGCTCTTTTTTGTTTATAGGTATAGATAATTAGCTGAGGATTCATCTATATTTAAAAAAGAAAAGTAATAGGCTGAAAGGCAAGGGAAAACAAAGGGGTTTTGTCATAAGACAAGACCCTCTTTTTATAGAAAGGAGCTGGTACTGTGAAACCATTTGAACTTTTAAATCATACAGATACAGTAAATGAGCTGCTGGCAAGATATGGTGTGAAATTCGGAATTTATAAGAATAATGTTTTTAAGGAACAATTATTTCCATTTGATGCAATTCCAAGAGTAATTCAAAAGGATGAGTTTGATTATTTGGAAAAGGGCTTAAAACAACGGGTTGTTGCCCTTAATTTATTTTTAAAGGACATTTACTCCAAAAAACAGATTGTAAAGGATGGTGTCGTACCGGAGGATTTTATATTTGCTTCCAGTGGATACATGGCGGAGTGTGAAGGGGTAACTCCTGTAAAGGATATTTATTCCCATATATCCGGAATCGATTTAGTCAAGGGAAAAGACGAAAACTGGTATATTTTAGAGGATAATTTAAGGGTTCCTTCAGGGGCTTCTTATCCTATGATTGCCAGGGATTTGTGCAGGCGTTCTTCGCCGGAAACCTTTACAGATTTAAAAATTGAAGATAACAGGAATTATGCGGAGCTTTTAAGAAGAACCTTTGATCATGTAAATGTAGGTGGACATACAGTCATTTTGACCCCTGGCAGATATAATGCTGCTTATTTTGAACATAGTTATCTTGCTGAACAGACCGGGGCACATTTAGTAAATGGTTCGGAACTGGTAGTAAAGGATGATAAGCTATATTTTATAACTGCTGATGGAAAATATGAGCGTGTAGGAGCAGTATATCGGAGAATTTCCGATGAATATTTAGATCCTATGAATTTTAATCCCGAATCTTTAATTGGAATTCCACATATTTATGATGTATTTCGAAAAGGAAATGTTGCGTTGTTAAATGCTCCGGGAAATGGTGTGGCAGATGATAAAGGAATCTATTATTTTGTTCCGAAAATGATAAAGTACTATCTTGGTGAAGAACCAATTCTATCTAATGCACCGACTTATCTTCCATTTTATAAGGAGGACTATCAGTACGTACTGGAACACTTTGATGATTTAGTGTTGAAGGATGTTGCAGAGGCCGGAGGCTATGGTGTGGTTTTTGGCAATAGTATGACAAAAGAAGAAAAGGATAATTTCCTGGCATTACTGAAAAAAGAACCAAGAAGATTCATTGCACAGGAGGTTATTGATTTTCAGGATATTGATATCATGGAAAATGGGGAAATGCTTCCAAGAAAAGCGGATTTAAGAGCATTTGTTTTAATGGCAGATGAGCCCCTTGTGTGGAAGAGTGGCTTAACAAGATTTTCCCGTAATCCGGATTCATTTATTGTAAATTCATCACAAGGAGGAGGTTTTAAGGATACATGGGTATTATATCAGTAGAACAGGCAGACCGGCTTTATTGGCTGGGTCGTTATACAGAAAGAGTTTATACAACTTTAAAAATTTTTTCAAAAAGCTTTGATACGTTAATCGATGGAGTAGTGGATAGTTATGTACAGTTTTGTGACAGCATTGATATTCCAAATGTTTATGAAGACAAGTCAGATTTTGTGAAGAATTATCCTTTTGATAAGAAGAACCCCGATTCCATTATTAGCAATCTGAATCGTGCATATGATAATGCCATAACACTGCGTGAAAATATTGGGTCAGAAACCTTAGCATATATTCAGCTGGCTATTTATGAAATGAATAAAGCAGAAAAAAGTAAAGGCTCCAATGATTGAACTGCAAAAGGTAAATGACAACCTTCTTGCCTTTTATGGAACAGTGGATGACCAGATTGATAGTGAAAATGTTCGTAATATTATAAAAGCCGGAAAGCGAATTGAACGGATTGATATGTATGCAAGGCTTGGTGTTTCCAAAAAAGAATTGACAAGAGAGATTCATCGTATGATTCCAAGAGTGGAACGAAGTGGATTAGATTATGATAAGGAAAAAATATTAAAACTTCAGTCTCTTGTTGAAGTGGATGAGATGAATTACTATGAGATTGTGAAAGAGGTAGAGTCCATATTATGATTGGATGAAAAAACCCCCAGGTAAAGGAGGCATGAATTATGCCAAAGCTTCACTTTACATATGAGATGCAAATAGAATATTCTGTGGAGGTTTCGCGGTGTAATTTTACAATTAA
This sequence comes from Lachnospiraceae bacterium, assembly GCA_051880435.1. Classification (GTDB taxonomy): domain Bacteria; phylum Bacillota; class Clostridia; order Lachnospirales; family Lachnospiraceae; genus CAG-590. Next base: position 23,858 of record JBJENY010000024.1, read on the forward strand.
ATGTATACCCAAGAATACAGCCCGTCAAAAAATCGATTATGTAAATATAAATCTATTTCCGAAAACGTCTTATTGTACCGGTGTGGATGGACTACACAATATACAAATTTATGGTGTGAATGAAGAACCTCATAATATTTTTCACTTTGAGATGGAAGGGGAAGCGGTTACCGGACTTTCTGACTATGAGGAGGATATGAATGATAATCTTGCTATGATTTTCAAACATCCCCATGGCTTAAATGTTCCGGGAACGTGCATTTATTCTTATTATGAAAATCATCAGCCCCAAGAAAATTTTTCACCATATGAACAGGCAATGGAACTGATGCATTGTCTGCATAGGGATTTTGTTTATCAGCCCTGTTCCACAAATGTTGATACAACAGCCGAAGAAGCTTTCCTGCAGGGAAAAGGGGTATGTCAGGACTATGCACATATTTTTATTTCTCTCTTGCATTTGGCAGGAATACCTGCAAGATATGTTACGGGATTGATTGTTGGTGAAGGAGCAAGTCATGCATGGGTAGAAATATTATATAACCAAAAGTGGTATGGGTTAGATCCAACCAATGACACAATAGTTTCGGATGAACATATTAAGATTGGTGTAGGAAGGGATGCAAAGGATTGTCAAATCAATCGTGGTATCATGCATGGAGGTGGATTTCATACACAGACCATTCATGTAAATGTAGAACGTCAATTATGAATGGTTTAGGCGTTTGCGAAACGCATTTGATATTTTTATAAGTTGTGAATTTTTAACAAACCAACGCAGGCACGCTTGCGCTTCATCCACA
>JBJENY010000025.1:0-35331 GCA_051880435.1 Lachnospiraceae bacterium
CAATGGTTACTTCCATCATGACAAGAAAACGGGAATTTGCCATGCTTAAGTCCATTGGAATGACTGAGAAACAGCTTAAGATAATGCTGGTTTATGAAGGAGGCTGGTATGCCATTTTGACTATTTTACTGTCTCTTGTTATTTGCGGCGTGTTAAGCACCTTTATGGGAGATGTGTTAAGCAGTATGTTCTGGTTTTTCCGTTATAATTTTACGATGACGCCAATTGCCATTGTGACACCAATTTTCTTAGTCATTGGCATCCTGATTCCTTATGTGGTGTATCATTTCTTCCGTGGGGAGAGTATCGTGGAGCAGCTGCGACAGGTGGAGTAATTCATTACTCCCCCTGCAAAACCTGCTCCCACACTGTCTGCTCCGGCCATCCTTCTGTTTGAAATGCCAGTCGAAGCTGTTCACAAATATATGCGTGCTTTTTTGCAATGCCGTCATAGGAAAAGGCACCGCTGTTATATTCCTTTTCCGTCATGGCATATTCCATAATACGGGCTCTGTCTTCATGAGGAAAACTCTTTGAATAGATATCAATAAAGTAACCTCCTGTTTCATCGCTCATAACATAGTCCCAATCGGTATTTTCTTCATTTTGAATGTAATCATAGTCGTAGGAAAAACCTTGTGGATTAAGAGCTTCCCACCTATCATAATCAAAATAATATCCTGCGTAGTCCATATGTCCTTCAATGGCGTGGAAAATTTCATGATGTAAGGTCCGGTCAAGCTCCTGGATATCTGTAATATTTAAGACCACAAATGTAATGCCATCAACGGTATTTTCAATTCCTCTGGAATCGGATATGGTACCATCAGCGATTCCAAGGATTTTTCCGGATAAATAAATCTGTATTCTGTCGCCTATATCATCATCAATTTGTGCAAGCATTCCATCGGGATATTTGGATAGCTCTTTTTCCAGAATGTTAAGTGTCTGTTCAATCCGAATGGGATTATAGATTTTGGTATAGGAATAATCCAAAACCGGACAGGTGTCAAGCTCGTCTCCAATTCTGATATCTACTCCATAATGTTGGCTCATTGTTTTTGCCCGTTCATTTAACGCAAGTAACTGTGCTGTGTCAGGGGTTGATAAATCAGGAATTGACCGGAAATAGGAAGTATCATCATTTACCTGGCTGTCGGCATCTAAAAGGTCCCATACAAAGAGCACCGGCTGCTCAAAACTGGTCATAAAAACCATATAATCTTTATTGCAATTGTAACAGGTTGTTGTTACAAAACATTCTGTTTCCTTTTCCATGACAAAGGCTTTAGAATGCTTCATCTGGCCGGATGTCAGGTCATATCCCCGAAAGATAATGGATGTATTTTGTGCTTCCGGAATATTTACATTTGTGACATAGCTAATCAGGCTGTCGGCATATGTCGTACGGTCAAAATTATTGTATTCTTTTATATCCGGTAAGGATAAAATATGTGTCTCTTCATTCTGACTGCCACACAGGATTTCTTCCACGCCATCCATGGAATATAATAGAGAATAGTTATCACCACAGCCCATGATATTGTGAATAGAAGAACTGTTGGAATATAATACTTCTCCTTCCTGTAAATCAACGATTTCATAAATGGTGGTTTCTATATCCGGTGAATAGGAAATAGCCAGATACCTGTTTTGAATGATACCATCCATGAAACAATAGTCAGTGTTGGCTGCAGATAAATGATAGAGCTGCTGTTTGGTTTTGTTTGGAATGTCATATTGTATGATGTTTTGCTGTGAGCTGTCATAATAATAAGCATAATCGCCGTCTTCTGAAAAGAGGATGTTGTCTATGGTGACCTCATCAATGGGAACTTCCTTTTCTGCTTCCAAACTTTGGTTATAATAAGTTACCAGCTTCTGTTCTTCATTGTAAAGTAAAAGACGTCCCTGTGTATCCGTATAAAGATAAGGATTGTAGCCTGCACTTTCATCAAGGCTTACCGGACCGGTTACAGTTAGGCTATAGGGGTCAAGCAAGGCAAGATAAAAGCCCATATTATCATCGCCGTAAAGAATGGCAAGCTGTTCTTCATATATTAATATCGTATAAAGCCAGTCAAGATTTTCCAGATACTGCTTACAATTGATTTCATAAAACCCCGGGTTGTCAATTACTTCATGTTTTGCAAGCTCACAGCCCCTCTGTGCAATGGATAGTCTGACATCCTTAGAGGTGGTTTCTGATGAAGCTGCCCCCTGGCTTCCCTGCACTGTGGAGTTTTGCTCCGAACCGGTATTTTTCAAACATCCGGTTACGGAAAATAAGAGTGTACAAAACACAAGGGTAACACATATGAATTTATTGATTCTTTGCTTTTTCATTTTACTTCCCCCCAGATTCTTCATTTAACTTTTATTTTTTATTATACTATAGAGGATTCTAATGGGTAAAGAAAATCCTGTTTATGGAAAATGGCTATTGTTTATTTTCCTATAAGTTAATGTCCTGTGGGAAAAAATATGGTATGATATTTTCTGAATCCAACACTTTTAGCCTGTCTTGTTGTTTTGTTATGCGATTGCTCCTGATAGAATAAAACCATCAAATAAAGGAGGCAATATATTATGAACACAGACAAAATTTATGCAGAACAACTGGCAAATGAATACGCACCAAAGGATACCTCGAAGGTTGTGGCTCTTCGAAAACTGGATGCCCGGGCAAAACTGCCTGCTAACATTTTCGTGTACACATTTGGTATAATAGCTTCACTGATTGCAGGTGTGGGAATGTGCCTTTCCATGAAGGTAATTGGAGATGGTACCACAGCAATGTTTGTTCTGGGCGTAGTGATTGGTATAATCGGAATGATTTGTATGGGCATTAATTATCCCCTATACAAAAAGCTGTTGGCAAAGGGAAAGCAGAAGTATGCTTTTGAGATTATGCAGCTTGCAAAAGAAATCAGTGAGGACTAGAAACTGAAAAAGAGAGTGTGTAACAATGAATAAATCAGAAAGCAAATATTTTAATACAGCGGTACGGATGGATGAAGCATTTTTAGAGCTTCTTGAAAAGAAGGATTTTGAATATATAACGGTAAAGGAGCTTTGCCAACAAGCCGGTGTCAACCGTTCCACATTTTATTTGCATTATGAAACCCTTGGGGATTTGATTGTGGAATGTATCCAATATTTATATCGCCATTTTTTATCACATATGGAGTCGCAGGAATACAATATTGTTGAAAAACTGCAGGACTGTCCCTTGGATGAATTGTATCTGGTGACTCCGGATTATTTGAAACCGTATCTTGCATATATCAAAGAAAACAAACGGTTGTTTTGTACGGCGGTGGAAAATCCTTCTGTTTTTCGCGCCCAGGATACCTATGACCGTATGTTTGAACATGTTTTTGCTCCCATTTTGGATCGGTTTCAGGTACCGGAGCAGGACAGAAGTTATATGATGGCATTTTATATCAAAGGAATTATGGCAATTATTACCCAATGGATAAAAGAAGATTGTACAGACTCTATTGAACATGTAATTTCCGTTATACAGTGTTGTGTAATTCAGCAAAGGTAAAATCAGGAGGATTTATGAAAGCAGCAATTTATTTAGGAAAAGAAAAGATTGAACTACGGGAAATGGATATACCGGAGGTTGGGGACAATGATGTACTGATCAAAAATATATATTCCAGCATTTGTGGAACGGATGTTGCAGTATTTACCCATGGTCCCAATACAGGCCATAAGATTACGGTTGGTGGTGAATTTGGTCATGAGACAGTTTCTGAGGTTGTCGGAATCGGAAAAAATATTACAGAATTTAATATAGGGGAACGGGTTTATCCTTATCCGTTATATGCGAAAAATGATACAAAAAGAGCCGGAACAATCGGAGGATTTTCGGAGTATATCCTGATTCCAAATGCAAAAAAGAACCATTCCTTATATCCTGTGGATGAGGAGATTTCTAACCGTCTTGCCAGTCTGATTGAGCCATTTACCATTGGGTGCAGAGCTGCCCGGCGAGGGATGATTCCGTCCGGTGCCAATCAGTATGTAACCGGTCAGTCCGCCATAGTATTTGGATGTGGAACCATTGGTATTTCAGCGGCTGTGGCATTTCAGTATTTCGGTATGGAAAAGGTGATGATTTGTGATTATTCGGATTATCGTTTAAACCTGGCAAAGCAGCTTGGTTTTGAAACCTGTAATACTGCAAAGGAGGATTTTATTTCCCGTGCAAAGGATTTCTATGGAACTGCACCCTCCCTGGGAGGAGAGACCGCCAATATTGATTGTTGGCTGGATGGAGCCGGCGCAGAAAGTATTTTTGAAAGCTTTATAAAGGATGGAAAAATTGAAAGCCGTTTTGTATCTGTTGCTGTAAATAACATGCCAAGAAAACTGGATTTGCTACATATGACTTTTGCCCAGAAGAGTATTATCGGTTCCGGTGGTTATATGCCGGTGGATGTATGGGATGTGCAAAAAATCATGACCTGTGGAAAATGGAATCTGGAAAAGATTATTACCCATGAATTTTCTCTAGATGAACTGGAGACTGCCATTCGTACTGCGGCGGACGTGAATCATGCAGGAAATGTTGTGATACGAATGTAGACAACATCCGTTGTTATAAATATTAATTTATGATGATATTTAATAGCCGCTGTATTGTTCTAATTTGGTAATTGATATATAATAGGCACATAGAATCGTATACACAAAGGAGGATGAAAATGAAGGTTGAGATTTCAGATGCAGTAAAGTATATCGGTGTAGATGATAAGGATATTGATTTATTTGAAAGTCAGTATATTGTGCCAAACGGTATATCATACAACTCTTATCTAATTATGGATGAAAAAGTTTGTTTGATGGATACCGTAGATGAAAGAAAAACAGCAGAGTGGGAAAATAATTTATTAGCAACCCTGGATGGAAAAAAGGTAGATTATCTTGTAGTTCAACATTTAGAGCCGGATCATGCAGGAAGCATATTAAAGGCAATTGAACTGTTTCCTGATATGGTTTTAGTTGGAAATGCAAAGACCTTTGCTATGTTCCCTCAGTTTTTTGATGTAGATATTGAAGGAAAGACATTAGTGGTAAAAGAAGGGGATACCTTAAGTCTTGGTTCTCATACGTTAAATTTTGTAATGGCACCTATGGTGCATTGGCCGGAGGTTATGGTGACCTATGAAAGCAGTGAGAAAATTTTATTTGCTGCAGACGGATTCGGAAAATTTGGAGCATTAGATACAGAGGAAGACTGGGCATGTGAGGCAAGAAGATATTATTTTAATATTGTTGGTAAATACGGTGCACCGGTACAGACGTTATTAAAGAAAGCTGCTGCTTTGGATATTGCAACCATTTGTCCGTTACATGGTCCGATTCTTACTGAGAATCTGGAATATTATATCGGATTGTACGACACCTGGAGCAGCTATAAGCCGGAAAATAAGGGTGTATTTATTGCTTATGCGTCTATTCATGGTAACACCGGAAAGGCAGCAGAAAAATTAGCAGAGCTTCTTCGTGAAAAAGGAGAAGAAAAGGTTGTGGTAAGTGATTTAAGCCGCGAGGATATAGCAGAGTGTGTAGAGGATGCATTCCGCTATGACAGAATGGTGTTAGCTGCAGCCAGCTATGATGGTGGTGTATTCTTACCAATGCATGATTTCCTGACTCACTTAAAGGCTAAGGCATATCAAAAACGTACCGTTGGTATTTTGGAAAATGGTTCCTGGGGACCAACAGCAGCCCGTACCATGAAGGGCTTGTTAGAGCAAATGCCAAATGTGACTGTATTAGAGCCATCAGTAACCATTAAGTCTGTTATGAAGGATTCTGATATTCCTGCATTAGAAGCACTTGCGGATGCAGTGATTGCGGCAGGTAAAACAGAGTAAATGATATTACATACATATATGAGAAGCCCTGTCTGTCTATGGGTAGTAGACGGATGGGGCTTTAAATTTTTTGAAAATTCTTTTGAACCATTTCCATTATTGTTACAATGTATAAGTGAAAGACAAAAACGTCTTTAAAATTCGTGTACACGGGAAGTAACCAATATGACGATTCAGGAACTGGAACAATGTATCGCTTTATATGGGAAAGATATTTATTCCTTCTGCAGACATCTGACAAAGGATAAGGAGTATGCAGATGAGTTATATCAGGATACATTTTTAGAGGCAATAAAAAAACTAAAAGACATTCGATATCAGGATAATCCGAAGAGCTATTTGTTATCCATTGCACTACGATTATGGAAAAATCGGATTCGTAAAATGGCATGGAGAAACCGGATAGCACCCCGGGTGAGTGATGAGGAATTAACCGAAACTCTTAAGGTGGAGGAGGATTCTCTAAGTAGAATGATGTGGGATGAGGAAAAGAAAATGCTATGGAAGGCTATTGATAAGCTGCCGGATAGCATGAGAATACCGGTTCTTCTTTATTATATGGAAGAACTTTCGGTATCACAGATTGGAAATTTGTTATCCCTGCCTCAGGGAACCATAAAAAGCAGGTTGTACCATGCCAGAAAACAGTTGGAAAAAGAATTGGAGGATTATTTCTCATGAACAATATGGAAGATTATTTAAGAAAAAATATGACTCCCGACCTTGTCCCGGATGATGACCTGAATGCGTCAATCACAAAACAGGCAAAGGAGTTGAAAGAAATGAAAAAAAGACCATTTAAGTATAGCGTGGCAGCAGCCGCTTTTGTAGGGATTCTGACAGTTGGTTCCGTGTCCGCCTATGCGGCATATCGTTTCCTTACCCCTTCACAGGTGGCAGAAAATTTAACGGAGAGTACCTCGCTGGCAAAGGCATTTGAAAGTGAGGGCGCTGTTTTGGTAGATGAAACACAAAGTACTGCAGGATATAACGTGACCCTTTTAGGTACGGTTACAGGAAAGGATTTGCTTCCAAGTATCAGTGAGGATGGCACAGATTTAAATGAAAATAAAACTTATGTAGTTGTGGCGATTGAAAAAGCAGATGGAAGTTTAATGCCTGCAACAACGGATAAGAATTATCAGACATTCTGTGTATCACCATTGATTCACGGTAAAGATTTTATGACAGTGAATAATGGAACCTTAAATGCAGGGGTAATCAGCTTTGTACAGGATGGGGTGCAGTATGAATTATTGGAATGTGATGATTTGCAAATCTTTTCCGGTATGGGAGTTTCCCTTGGGGTGTTGGAGAACTTTGGGGAGGAACCGGATGCCTTTTGCTATGATACTGCCACCGGATTATATAGCGTGAATCCTGATTTTGACGGAATGAATGCTTTGTTTGAATTGCCTCTTGATGAGACAAAGGCTGACATGGAAGCTGCAAACGCATATTTTGCCGGTTTAGAGGAAGAAGATTTTTCTGATGAGGATACTTCTTTTAGCGGTAATCAGGAAGTGGATGAGTGGATTGCAAAGGCAGAAAAAGCCGGAAATTCTACCAACGCAGATTGGAACGCTGTTTTATCCGGTGCAAAAGAAGATGAGGCATATACCCAGACAGTGAAACCTGACGAAGAAGGATATGTATTTTTTATGACCAGAGATGGGGAATCTGAAAACCAGTATTATGTAGGGGATTGGCAATATGAGTCCGGGGTGGAAGTATTTCTTGGAGCAGATTCCGATGGAACCATGAAGGGAACTCAGATATGTACCCTCATGTTGCAGGAGGATGGTACCTTTGTACTAAGGTATTATCAACCAATTTAAGAAAAATATTGCAAAACCTCAAATGCCATGTTACCATTTAGAAAAATGTTAGCGAGGCGTTCGGATATGTAATCCGATTCATGCAATAACACAAAACAATATTTTAGATGAAAGAAAGGCCTTCCGATTATGTATCGAGAAGGCTTTTTTTGAAATTGGAGGATCATACCTTGGATAGAAAAAAATATATAAAAGTACCAGCAATCTACAAAAAATTTCAATTGTCAGAGGAAATGGGCGTGCCAATTTATATATCAGGCTCCGTCGGATATGGAAAGACCGCGGCTATGGAATACTATTATAGAAAACAGGCACACTTGGTGTTAAGTGGTGAACCGGGCTTTTTTTCTTCCATGCCAAAGCTGTCTGATATCAAACAAAGAGTGATTGTTTTTGATGACATTTCATGGATTACAGATGAAGTTTCCAGAAATTATATCATAGAGGTGATTCGCAATCGGAAATTATTTGATAAGCAAATCGTGTTAATTGGAAGAAGCCCTCTTCCATCCTGGTTACGGGAGCTTTCTGTTTTGGAAAATTTTGTAACGGCAGGAGAACAGGATTTGATGTTTGGGGGAATAGAAACGAAAAAGTTTTTAGAAAGCCGGGGCATTCTTGCATTACCGGAAGAAATATCCCAAATAAATAAAGATTCTTATGGCTATCCTATCGCTTTGGAATTTCTTATATACCAGCTAAAAAATAAAATGTCGGTTAATATTGAGTTCGCTGAAGAAAAAGAGGGTTGTGGATATGATTCTGCTATGGTTTCGCAGGTAATGTTAGATATGTTTCATTATTACGACAAGGCACTTTATGAAAAATGGGATATTCAAATGAGAGAAATGCTGTTAGACATGTGTCAGTATCCAAAGTTTACAGTGCCAATGGTGGAGATGATTACCACCTGTCGTAATGTTCCAAAGATACTAGAGGAAGCTATGGCAATCGGAACATTTCTTACAAAGATAGATGAAGAAACCTATACCTGTAGAACCCATTTGCAGCAGTATCTTTGCTGGAAGCAGTCTGTGGTTTACAGTTCAGAAATGATAAAGGAAAACTTTAATCGTGGTGCTCATTATTATGAAATAACGAATCAGATTGAGCTGGCGTTAGAGTATTATACAAAAGCAGGAAATGAAGAACGGATTGTGGAGCTTTTAATATCCAATGCAAGGAAGCAACCCGGTACGGCACATTTTTTTGAAACGAGAAAATTTTATTTTGCATTGCCGGAAGCAACCATATGTAAGCATCCTGCATTAATGTGCGGAATGAGCATGCTGCATTCTCTGATTCTTCAGCCGGAACAGTCAAAATACTGGTATGACCGGTTAGTGGAATTTGAGCATAATGCAAGCCATGGCAGTCAGGAACGTAAAGAGGCTACCGTAAGAGTAGCATATTTGGATATTGCATTGCCGCAAAAGGGTGTCCGTGGACTGATGAAGAAATTACAATCTGCTGCATTGCTTGCTATGAATCAAAAGATTGCATTACCGGAGTTTGCGGTTACAGGGAATATTCCATCTATTATTAATGGAGGACTGGATTTTTGTGAATGGTGCCGTAATGATAAAGAGTTGGGCATTATCTTAAAAAAGCCATTAGAAATAGTTCTTGGAAAATATGGGGTAGGTTTAGTTAATATTGCACTTGCAGAAAGTGGATTGGAAAAAGGAACCATGGATTCCTATGAAATTATGACCAGATTAAACAACGGTTTTCATGTAAGTGATGTAGGTGGAAAAATAGAGATGAATTTTGTTGCTGCCGGACTGATTATCAAAGAGCATATGCTGCAAGGTCAGCCGATGCAGGCAGAAAGTATTTATGATACTTTTTATCAGAAAGTAATAGAGGAAAAAGCCACCCATTTATTACCGAATTTACAAACCCTTCATATGTGGATGCATCTGATACAGGGAGATACAAAGGAAGCGGAACATTGGTTAGAAACTGCTCCGAATGATATGCTGGCATTTTGTATATTAGACCGTTATCAACATATCCATAAAATTCGTGTGCTTACTTCCCTAGACCGGAAGGAAGAGGCATTGGCATTAGTGGAACGAATGAATATTTATTTTACCGGGTATGAAAGAAATTATCTTTGGATGGAAAACCAGATATTGAAAGCAATCCTGTTATATCGTATGGGAAATGAAAGCTGGCAGGAGGTATTTTATCAGGTGCTAAAAAAGGCCTTTCATTATCATTTTATAACGATTTTTGCATTGGAAGGTGCAGGACTGAAACCGTTGTTAGATGTAATTAAACTGCCGGAATCCACAATATGTCCGGAAAGCTTTTTTTATTCCATTAAAAATGCCAATGAGAAAATGGCAGCATATTATCCCAATTATATGAAGATACAAAATGCCTTAGAGGAACCATTAACAGAATCAGAAGACCGGATTTTAAAGCTTATGTGCAGGGGTCTTACTTCCAAAGAAATATGTGAAATGTGTCATATAACATATAATGGCTTTAAGTTTCATGCTCATAATATCTATCGTAAAATGAAGGTAAAAAACCGGGGGGAAGCAGAAAGAGAAGCTATCCGACTGGGGATAGACCGTTAAGGTAAGGAGAAGGATTATGAAGTGGAAAAATGATGTGATATTTGAAAAAAATAAAAAACAATCCTTTTTTCGACAAAATGAAAGTGTAACACAGGTGGAAGAAAGGGATGTGTTTATTTGTGATGCGGTGGAGGATGGCATTACAGATGAAAAAGCAATCATTCATTTGATTATGGAACAGGAAAAGGAAAATGAAGTATTGGCAAGTCTTAGACTGGCACAATTTGTATTGGATTATAGTGATTATATATCAAATGATATTGGACACATGGTAATCGAACCTTAATTTCCAAAAATATTTTGAAATACTACCCATAGGGGTAGTAGGCGATTAGGATATTTACTGATATAATATAAAGGGGTATTTTGAAAATGGTAAAGAATATAATCAAATACATAGTAACCTTTTTTTTCGTTACATTTTTACTTACTATACTTTTGGTTCTGTCAGCCATGATTCCACAGACTGCAATAAAGGCGCATGTTGAGGAATCTGCCAGGTACCTTTGTGATAAGGAATTATTTGGTTGTGTGATAGAGGGTATTGAAAGTAGTAAAATCGACCGTTATGCTGATTCTATTCTTTTGGGAATTGCATATCAGTATGATAGTAACAAACCCCTTGCTTCCGTTATGGAATCTGCGTACTACCATAGAGCTTCTTATAATGAGAATGAGAATTTATTAGAAGCAGTAACAAATTCCTGTGAGGCAAATCAGCAGTATTTGAGATATTGGCATGGCTCTAATGTAATTGTGAGACCACTGCTAATGATTTTCAATGTAAAACAAATTTATGTTTTTAACGGAATTCTTCTTGTCCTTTTTCTTTTTGGACAGTTTGCCACACTGCTTCGGAATCATGAATATGTTCTGATGATCGGTGTGGCGGCAGGTCTTATTATGACTTCCGTATGGTTTGTACCCTTTTCATTGGAGTACACCTGGACTGTTTTGTTAATGCTTGTGATGTCAATGATTGGTGCATTGCTTATGAAACAGAAAAAATATAACAGGGTAGGTTTGTTATTTTTAGTAGGCGGCATGCTAACCTGTTATTTGGATTTTTTATCAACGGAGACATTAACCTTAACGGTTCCTTTGCTTATTATGTTATGGATGGAAGGGAAACAAAAGACACAAGAAGATACAAAAAGTACGTTCCGTTTGGCAGGAACCTCCATTATTTCCTGGGGCTTTGGTTATGCAGGAATGTGGATAATGAAATGGATTCTTGCATCAGTTGTTCTTTCTAAGAATGTAATGCCTTATGTATCAAAGCATATGGAAGAACGAATTAGTGGGAATATCGGAGTCAGACCGATACAATATATATGGGGAGCGATATGGAATAATGTAAAATGCCTGTTCCCTTTTGAGTATGGTATAATAGGTGCATTAGTAGGGCTTTCCCTGGTTTTGTTTGTCATTTATACAGGCTATGTCTATCACGGACAGCATGTGAATAAAAAACGCATCCTAATGTATGTATTCATCGGTTTGATTCCTTATTTTAGATATGTGGTGCTTCATAATCATTCTTATCTCCATTACTTTTTTACCTATAGGGCACAGATGGCTATGGTGGTTGCAGTGGTGATGATTTTGGAGGAATTAGTGAAGGAGAAATCCGAAAGGAATCGTAAGCTAAAGAGATAAGACTTGGTTGTGGATGTTTTGTAAGGAAAACAAATGGTTTTTACCATTTTTTATAGATATAAGTATAAGTAGGGAACAATAAGTAGTTTTAGCCTTGGAATGAAAGAAAATTCGTAAGGTATCAGAAAGGGAGAATATAAAATGAGTAAAATTCAGAAAAGGAAAAAACGGTTTTGGGCGGTTTGTCTTGCACTGATATTGGTGTTGGTTCAGATCGTGCCGTCGTCGGTGATTGCGACGGATTATACAGTAACAGTAAACGGATCAAACTATAGTCTTGGCACTACTTCTTTGAAAGCGGAGGATACGATTACTTTTGATGTGCTGTCGGATTCGGGTGTATCAATTTTTTATTATGATACTAATGGAAATCAGCTAAGACATGTTCCCATGGTTTATACCAATACGGGAACTGAGAAATATACTGTCTGTTCGTATGCGGATGCTTGTTCTGGTTCCGATGTTACTCCACAACTATCCGATGAAGATTTTAAGGAGTGGGAAGTAACGGGTATATATGGCTCGAGTGGTTATTTGACATCTTTAAAATTGCAGGCGGTGGCTTATACGAAGTCAACGATTTCATATAATATTAACGCGGGTGCGGATAATCCTTCGTCAAATCCAAGCACATATTATGAGGGTAAGGAAGAAATTATCCTTGCGGATGCAACAATGACAGGCTATACCTTTGACGGATGGTATAAAGAAGCAGATTTTAAGACAAAGGTAACATCGATTGGAACTGATGTAACCGGTGATTTAACTTTATATGCTAAATTTTTACAAAACTATAGTATTACTTACGAATTAAATGGTGGAACCAATGGAGAGGGAAATCCTGACCAGTACACTTATGAAAAGGGTGTAAGCAGTTTTGCAGATGCAAGTAAGGATGGATACACCTTTGCAGGCTGGTATCGTGAGAGTACCTATACAACGAAGGTAACATCTATTTCAGGAACCGAGACAGGAAATATAACTTTATATGCAAAGTTTTTGAAGAATAATACCATTACTTATTTCTTAGACGGAGGGGAGAACAGTGCAGACAACCCTTCTACCTATACTGAGGAAATTGGTGTGGCAAGTCTTTCCGATGCAACAAAGGAAAATTACGTTTTTGCAGGCTGGTATACAGAAGCAGAGTTTACGAATCAGGTAACCGCTATTGGTACAGATGTAATCGGTGATATTTCGTTATATGCGAAATTCACGCCGAAGCAATTTGCAATTACCTATGAATTAGATGGTGGAGAAAATGATGCGGGAAATCCGGAAAAATACACCTATGGAGTTGGCGTGACAAGCTTTGCCAATGCAAGTAAAACCGGCTATACCTTTGGTGGCTGGTATAGTGATGCAACATTCAATACAGAGGTAACATCCATTTCAACACTTGCCTCCGGACCGGTAACCTTGTATGCAAAATTTATGGCAAACTATAGTATTGCCTATGTATTAAATGGAGGAACTAATGACGAAAACAATCCTACCCAGTATGTAAGTGGTGTGGGAGTTGCCAGCTTTGAAAATGCAAGTAAAACCGGCTATACCTTCGATGGCTGGTATAGTGATGCTGCATTTACAACACAGGTAACATCTATTTCAGCAACTGAAACGGGAAATAAAACCTTATATGCAAAATATGTAAGTAATGCCTATGGAATTACTTATGAGTTGGATGGAGGAACAAACGATGCAAGTAATCCATTAAGCTATACTTATGGAGAGGGAGTAGCAAGCTTTGCGGATGCAACAAAAACAGGCTATACCTTTGCAGGCTGGTACAGTGACAATACCTATACAACCGAAGTTACGGAAATCTCCACAACAGCACTTGGAGATATCACCTTATATGCCAAGTTTATTGCCAATGAATATACCATTACTTATGAGTTGGATGGTGGTACCAATGGGGCGGGCAATCCGGACAGCTATACCTATGGTGTGGGAGTGACAAGCTTTGCTGATGCAAGTAAAACCGGTCATACCTTTTTAGGATGGTATAGCGGGGATGATGCTCTGACAGAAGTGACCTCTATTTCCACAACCGAACTTGGAGATGTTACCTTATATGCCATGTTTAGTGCCAATGAATATACCATTACTTATGAGTTAGATGGTGGTACCAATGGGGCAGGCAATCCAACAAGTTACACCTATGGAGAGGGAGTTGGAAGCTTTGAAGATGCAAGTAAAACTGGCTACACCTTTGCGGGCTGGTACAGCGACGATACCTATACAACACAGGTAACAACTATCTCAGCAACCCAGACGGGTAATGTTACTTTATATGCGAAGTTTACAGCTAATGACTATACTATCACCTATGAATTAGATGGCGGAACCAACGGGGCAGGGAATCCAACAAGCTATACCTATGGAGTAGGGGTAACAAGCTTTGCAAATGCAACGAAGACCGGCTACACCTTTGATGGCTGGTACAGTGACAGTACATATACAACCAAGGTAACAGCTATTTCAACGACCCAGACAGAGGATATCACCTTATACGCAAAATTTATTACAGACGCTTATGGAATTACTTATGAGTTGGATGGTGGAACAAATCCTGTAAGCAATCCATTAAGCTACGTGTACGGTGAAGGTGTTGCAAGCTTTGCAGATGCCACAAAACCAGGTTACACCTTTGCAGGCTGGTATCGTGACAGTGCTTACACAACAAAAGTAACATCTATTTCAGCAACCGAGACTGGGGATGTGACCTTATATGCGAAATTCACGGCTGATAAATATACGATTACTTATGAATTAGATGGAGGAACGAACCCGGCATCGAATCCGACAACCTATACTTATGGTGTGGGAGTAGCAAGCTTTGCAAATGCAAGTAAGACCGGCTACACCTTTGATGGCTGGTACAGTGATGATACCTATACAACACAGGTAACCTCTATTTCTACAACAGATATTGAAAATAAAACCTTGTATGCGAAGTTCACAGCCAATGCCTATACAATAACTTACGAATTAAATGGTGGAACAAACGCAGCATCTAATCCAACAAGCTATACCTATGGTGTAGGAGTTACAAGCTTTGCAGATGCAAGTAAAAATGGCTATAACTTTGATGGCTGGTATGGTGATGCAGCATTTACGACAAAGATAACAGCCATATCTGCAACTAAGCTTGGAAATATCACTTTATATGCGAAGTTTACAAAAATAATGAGACAAGGTGAAGGTTCCATTACGGTGGAGGATATCTATTATGGTGAGAATATCCGTCCTGTAGTAGCTTCTGCAACCAACGGAACCGGTAACGTAACCATAGAATACAAAGTAAAAGGTGAAGCTGATAGCAGTTACACAACAACAAAGCCAACGAAAGCAGGAGATTACACAGCACGTGCTACCTTTGCCAGGACAGAGGATTATTATGAGGTAGTTGCAACAGATGATTTTTCAATCTTAAAGAAACAAGGTGAAGGTCGTGTTTATGTTGCGGATGTTGGATATGGAGCAATGCCGGAGCCGGTAGTGACTTCTGCAACCAATGGAATTGATAATGTAACCATTCTTTATAAGGAAAAAGATGCTTCTGATGAAACTTATACCCAGACAAAACCAAGTGCAATTGGAACATATACGGTAAAAGCTATATTTGCAGAAACAGAAGGGTATTTACAGGTAGTTGCCACAGATGAGTTTTTGATCGGATATATCAGTGCACCGGAAAATCCATATCAGATGAATGGTACATTAGGAGAGAATCAGTATTATACTTCGGTGGTTTCGATTATACCAGCACAGGGATATCTGATCGCTAATTCCTTCGGTGGAACCTATAGTGAGAAGCTTGAATTAACTAAGACAACGGAAGCATTTTCCGTTTATCTGAAGAAAGCAGATACCGGGGAAATGACTGCTGCAATTGAAGTGCCTGCAATTAAAATCGATAAAGATGCTCCTGTGATTTTGAATGTAGAATCCGGTAGTACAATTTATGGAGATGAAGTAGAAGTAGTGGTAAAGGATGAGCATTTAAGCAAGGTGTTCGTTAATGATGAGGAAGTTACCTTTGAAAATGGAACAGCTACCTTGAAACTCTCTTCTAACAATGGTGAAGAGAATTATACTATTACTTGTGTGGATGAGGCTGGCAATAGAAGTACAAGTCAATTTGTAATCGCAGCAGAGTGGATGAAATCAAAAACCATTCCGGCTGGAAAAGTACGATTATTTAGTAAATATGCTTATCAGTTGGGAAGTGGAAAATGGAGAGTTAGTGGGGACAGTACCACTTATTCCGGCAATATTACATTCTATGTAGGAAGTGATGGAGATTATAATTTCTCAAATGCGAATTAAGACTCTATAGAGAAAAAGAGTACTGGGACAGAGAGGTATATGATTATGGAAAAATCCCGAAATAATAAGAGGCTTTTTGTAGGAATAGCAATACTGCTGGTAGTGATTGCGGTGGCAGTCGTGT
The DNA here is from genome assembly GCA_051880435.1 of Lachnospiraceae bacterium. GTDB lineage: Bacteria > Bacillota > Clostridia > Lachnospirales > Lachnospiraceae > CAG-590. The sequence goes on from JBJENY010000025.1 coordinate 16,442, forward strand.
TGATTGTTGTTCTGGGGAAAAAAGACGAATATCGACTTGTGAAAATATATGAACTAAATGGAGATGCATCTGTTACCAGAGAAAACATAGGTGATATGGATGCTTATCAGGATATGGTATTAGAATCCGGAGATACTATTGTGTTAAAGTCCGGTGAAATGACTTTAAAATTAGACGACGACAAATTCGTTTACGTGGAACCGGAAACAGAATTTAAGCTTGTAGCATCGGGAAATAGTGCAAATAGTAAAACCTCTATTGAGTTAAGCTATGGAGCTATTACCAATGAAATACAAAATCCATTAAGTGACCAGTCTTCCTATGAAGTGAACACACCAAATTCCAACATGGCGGTTCGAGGAACTGTTTACCGTGTATATACCTATTATGAAGATGGTATAAGATATACAAAGGTTTCTGTGTTTGATGGCAAGGTAGACTCTTTGTTGAAATATGCTGACGGGACTTTATCCGATAGTCCTGTTATGATTCAAAAAGGTAACGAAATTCTCATTTATGATGATGATAAAAATACAGATTATGTAGGTGCGCCGGGTCCAATTAACTATGAGGACTTGCCGGAATCAGTTATCAGGGTGTTAATGCATATTATTGAAAATGGTCAGGATCTTGGAATTACTACTGATGAATTAAATCGTTATCTAAATCAGGGACCTTCAGGACCATTTACCGTAACCTTTATGTATCAGGGTAAGGTGTTTGGTACTCAGACTGTGAAAAAGGGAGAAAAGGTTAGTAAACCAACGCTTTCTCCTGCCCCATCCGGAAGTTGGGATTTTGATTTTAGTAAAGAAATAAAAGATGATACAACCATAGAATGGAGATAACCTATGAATGCAGAAGTTTTAAGAAATATTCCAACAATACAGGAATTCTTTAAAATTGACCCCAATGAAGAATTGAAAGAAGGAACCAGAATTCTTTTAGAGGCGATGGAAGAGATTCAGATTAAAAAGGGTGAGGATATTGTAACACTGGGAGATACTTGTGAGGATGGTATGTATATTATTTTAAGTGGTACCACAGAGGTTCTGGACGGAAAAGGTAATCTGATTAATACCCTGTCTGTAGGAGATTTTATTGGAGAGCTGGGACTGATTAATGATGATACAAGGGGTGCTACGGTAAGAGCAGCTACGGATGTAGTATGTGCTAATATTTCAAAAAGTCTTTTTGAAGAGATTGCAGGAAGAAACCGTAAAATATATGGCACCTTTATGAACATGCTTTATACAAAAACCACAAAGCTTGTTACGGAACAGGAAAGAATTAAGTCAGAGTTAGCAGTTGCTACCAAAATTCAGGCAGAGTGTTTGGAAAATGATTTTTCGGCTTTTAATGCACTTCAGGATGTGAAATTAAAGGCTGCCATGAGACCTGCTAAGGAAGTTGGCGGAGATTTTTATGACATGTTTATGATTGACGATAATCATATGTGTTTTCTGATTGCCGACGTATCGGGAAAGGGGGTTCCTGCGGCATTGTTTATGACCATGGCGAAAACCCATATTAAAAATTATGCAACCTTGAATTTACCTCTGTCAGAGGTGGCGGAACGAGCGAATAACCAGCTTTGCTATAAGAATGAATCAGGTATGTTTGTAACTGCATTTATCTGTGTGCTTGATCTTAGAACCGATGAAGTGACATTTATTAATGCAGGACATAACAGACCATTTTACATAGATGAAACAGGGGAGTTTTCAATGATTCCTGCTAAGGTTAATCTGGCTTTGGGAATGATGGAAGGAATACCATACAAAGAACAGCATTTTACCCTTCCAAAAGGAAATTGTATTTACATGTATACAGATGGTGTGACAGAAGCATTAAATCCTGCCCAGGAGTTTTTTGGAGATGACCATTTGAAGGATGTGTTAAATAAGCATATGGATCAGGCTGAGAATGTGGAAGCCTTTGTTGATAATATGTACAAAGAAGTTGATGCGTTCGCTGATGGAGAAATGCAGGCTGACGATATTACTATGGTATATTTAAGCCGCAAATAAATGGAGAAGAGACGATGAAGAAAGTATTGAGGGACATATTAGAAGCTGTCATTGTTATGGCTTTGGTATTTATTTTTACGGTTACCAATCTGTTTTCGCCACTGGATTATATGCTAAAGGATGCGGTTTATCAGATTCCAAGAGGTGTGTCCAGTCAGATTAAAATCATTGCAATTGACGAGAAAACCTTAGAGGAGCTTGGACCAATTCATACCTGGTCAAGGGATTATTATGGGCAGTTGATTCGTATCTTGAATGAAAATTCTGAAGCAAAGCCCTCTGTAATTGCATTCGATATTTTGTTTTCCGGGTATTACGGAGATAATAATACCATTTCTGATGGGGATAAAGCTTTTGTTGAGGCTGCCAAAAATAGTGGTAATGTTGTTGCCGTTGCCCAGTTTAAATACGATGAAAAGGCAGAACAAAATGAGAATGGATTAATGGTATATCCTGTGAAAGAAGTTTATTATCCTTTTGCTGAATTAAGGGATGTTGTTTTCGTTGGCTATTCCAACGTTGCCCAGGATTCTGATGGAACGGTTCGTCGTATCGCTATTAAGGAGCAATATGATGGAGAAACCATCAGCATGCTGTCTAAGGCAATATATGATATGTATTGTGAAAATAATCAAATGAATCCAAAGACTGTGCCGACGGATAAATATGGAAAAACCATGATTAATTATTCCGGAAAGCCCGGAGATTATGAACATATTTCTTTTGTGGATGTGCTAAATGGTAAAATTGATACAAGAGCTTTTAAGAACAGTATTGTATTGGTTGGTGCTTATGCAACCGGTATGCAGGATAATTTTAAAGTGCCAAACGGATATAGTTCGCAAATGTATGGAGTAGAAATTCATGCAAATATTTTGCAGTCTTTATTTGATGGAAGATTTTCTGTTAATGCAAGGCCCGTTCTCGTTGGATTGATTGCAGGATTGGTAGCAGGTCTGATTCATTTCATCTTTAAACGTTCTAAGCTTTGGGTTGCCACAGTACTGCTTTTCTTAGCAATAGGGGTACAAATTTGGATTGGTGTAGTATTAAACAATAATGGAAAGGCCATTAGTCTTGTATATTCAATTATTGTTTTGATTGTATCCTATATGTATTGCCTTGGAATCCGTTATGTATTAGAAAGATTAAAACGGAAAAAGGTGATAAATGCCTTTAAGAAATATGTGGCACCGGAGGTTGTTGAGGAAATTTCTAAAAAAGGAGATTTCACGATTAAGCTTGGAGGAGAAAACCGGGATATCGCTGTATTATTTGTAGATATCAGAGGTTTTACAACCATGTCAGAGGTATTAGAACCGGAACAGGTTGTAGCCATTTTAAATAATTATTTAAATCTTACTACGAATGCCATATTTAAAAATAAAGGAACACTGGATAAGTTCGTAGGAGATGCAACCATGGCAGTATTTAATTCTCCCTTTGATTTGGAGGATTACACCTTTAAGGCTGTTTGTGCGGCAAAGGATATTGTTGATGGGGCTGCAGAATTAGAAGAAAAGCTGATGAAGGAATTTGGCAGAAGTGTAGGATTTGGAGTAGGTGTTAACTGTGGTCCTGCTGTAGTTGGAAATATTGGTTGTGAGTTCCGAATGGATTTTACGGCAATCGGGGATACCGTGAATACAGCAGCCAGACTGGAAGCGAATGCCAAGCGTGGTCAAGTGTTAATCAGTGATGCCGTGTATGACAGGGTAAAAGACCGGATTGAAGTGGAAGAGGTTGGAGAAATTCCATTAAAGGGTAAATCAAAAGGTGTATTTGTTTATTCTGTTACAAAGGTTAACCGATCATGATAAGGATTTATAAAGGATTTGATAATAACTTAGTAATGTTTAAGGCACAAACAGGGAAGAAGGTATTTGGGAGGTGAAGCTGTGAAGATAAATAAACTGATGATAATTCCCCAAAAGGACAATCTTGCTGAATATGTAGCATTGTCTCGGGAATATGGATGTGGATTTGAATATAATGATTTTTTTAATCCTTCTTTGTTAGACAATGAGGAAGAATTAGAAAAGCGAATTCAATTATATACCATGTCGGAAAACAAACCATTGTTTTCGACGGTTCATGGCGCATTTTTTGACGTTTCTGTTTCTTCCGATGATCCAAAAATTAAGGCGGTGTCAGACTTAAGAGTGACACAAAGTTTAGAGGTCGCAAAAAAGCTTGACGCAGAAGCAGTAATTTTCCATACCAATTACATACCAAATTTTCTCCTTGAAAGTTATCGGGATAGTTGGGTAAAAAGAAACGTTGATTATTGGAGCGAAAAACTTTCTGAATATCCTATGCTAAAAATATATATAGAAAATATGTTTGATACCGATTGTGAATTACTGGCAAGGCTGGGAGAAGGGATGAAGGAATATCCTAATTTTGGTATTTGCTTAGACTATGCCCATGCCCACGTGTTTGGAGAGGAGCAAGACATAGAACATTGGGTATCTACATTGGCACCTTATGTAAAACATTTACATATCAATGATAATGATTTTTCCAGGGATTTACATTTGGCTGTAGGAGATGGTAAAATTGACTGGTGGAAATTTAAACAATATTATGAAAAATATTTTACTGAGGCTTCGGTTTTGTTAGAAGTAACAGGTTTATCCAAAACAAAGTACTCTTTAGAATATATAAGTCAATTGTAAAAGGGGGCTTGATAATGGGGGAGTTACAAAAGAGCTTGGTTGTTGATGCTACAATGGAGAACCTTGATACAGTAATTGGTTTTGTGGAAGAACAACTGGAAGAGGAAGGCTGCCCTATGAAAGTATGCAGTCAGATTATTCTTTGTTTAGAAGAAGTCTATGTGAATGTAGTTAATTATGCTTACGGAAATAATATAGGTACTTGTCAGGTGGACTCAAAAATTACATCCTTAGAGGATGGTAAAAGCCAAATGCTGACAATTATGGATTGTGGAAAACCATTTAATCCTCTGGAAAAAGAGGATCCGGATATTACATTGTCTGTAGAGGAACGGGGAATTGGTGGCCTTGGGGTTTACATGGTGAAACAAATGATGGATGAAGTAAGCTACCAGTACCGGGAAGGACAAAATATTTTGACTTTAGTTAAAAAATGGCAAGGATAAAAATATTGGCTAAAAACGTTCTTGCAAAAGATTGATGTGTGGTTGATAATAGAAATTATTAGAAAGAATACAATTGGTTTTATAAGGAGGTCTTTATGGAAGTTTCAAAGGTTGAACAGGGAGATGAATTGGTTGTAAGTATTAAGGGACGTTTGGATACCAATGCAGCACCAATTTTAGGAGAGGAAATGGAGCAGTCTCTCGTAGAAGGAGTTAGTCATTTAGTAATTGATATGGCAGAGTGCGATTATGTAGCAAGTTCAGGACTTAGAGTCATTCTTGGTGCACAAAAGAAAATGAATGCATTACATGGCACCATGGTTGTAAAGAATGTAGTGGGTGATGTAATGGAAGTATTTGAAATGATAGGATTTGCAGATATTCTTACATTTGAATAAACATGAGGGAGGATAACCTATGGATTTTAGCGAAGAGATTATTAATTTTGTGTCAAATGACATTGGTGGTATTGTTGTAATAGCAGAGGGTTCTAGTGAAATTGTATATGCTGATAAATTTTTTACAGAAAAATACGGTAACAACATTGTTGGTCTGTATGCAGATGAGATTTTTAACTGGATGCAGGATTGTCCGAAACTTTCTTTAGATGCACCGGCTGTAGAGTGGGAAAATATTGATACAGACAGAAAAAAATACTACAAATTTAATTCTGCTATGTTCCGGAAGGAAGAGAAAAATTATTTGATTCACCAGATTACGGATATTACGGAATATATGAGTTTGAATCGTGATATTACCAAATATATGTCATTCTTCAAAAAGCTTTCTTCTTTCCAGACTGCAATACTGGAAAAATTGTCTAATTCTTATCAGGAATTATTGCCGATGATAGCAGATTATTTTAAAACAAGTAAGGCATATTTCTTTATTGAGCGAGATGAATATATGGAGATTGTAAGCTTTGCAAAGATGGGAAAAATATTTTCCAATGACAGAATTGCCATGTCTGATGAGGTGGCTGGTGTCTTTGATACAGATACAGCAGACGATATTCTTTTGACAGGCTTTGCACCTTCTGTTCAGGATGTACTAAAGACAGTGGGAGGAACCGAGGAAACTGCTTATTGTATGTTATGTAATGGCAATGTATCCGGTCAAAGATTTGCAATCTATCTCAATGTATGGCCTAATATGGATAGAGACTCCATGGCGGAAAAGACACTTGTCAGTGTGATTAAGTTATATGCGGAAAATGCATTGATGAGAGAGAAATTAATCTATGAAAATGAACATGACCATTTGACCGGTTTGTACAATAAGGGTAAATATTTGGAAAGAATTGAGGAGGAATATCCAAATCAGTCTTCTATCGCCATCTTTAACTTTGATGTGAATAATTTAAAGAAGATGAATGATGAATTTGGCCATGAAGCGGGAGATAAATTAATTATCAAGGCTGCGGACAGTATCCGTAAGGTAACCAGTAATAATATTCATGGCTATCGTATGGGTGGTGATGAATTCCTGATGGTGGCATGTGATGTTACAAAGGATGAGGCTGATACCTTGAAGAAGCGCTGGGAAGATGAATTAGAAAGACTGAATACCCTGTCAGACGATATTAATTGTGTAATGGCATTAGGTATGACCTATGGTGAAGGAAAGTACGATTTATCAAAGCTGCTTTCAGAGGCTGACGAATTAATGTATGAGGACAAGAAAGCCAAAAAGAAACCGGGCGAAGAAATCAGATAGTTTATGGAGGACAGGATATGGATTTTAATAGTTTAATTGAGTATGCAAAAAGTGAAGGTTGTTCAGATGTACATATTACCGCAGGTACAGCTCTTGCAGTTAGAAAATATGGAAAATTAAAGATGCTGGAAAATGTTCCAACAGCACAAGAGTCTACAGAAATGATTTTGGAACCTTTATTTGATGAAGAAAGAGAACGGGTATTAGCAGGAGAGGATTTGGATTTTGCTTTAATTACAAGAAGTGGCAGATTAAGAGCAAACATTTATCATCAGAGAAATAATCTGGCAGCAACTTATAGAATTTTAAGAGAATCCATTCCTACCTTTGATGAATTGGATATTCCGGAAGCTGTTCGAAAGCTGATTAATGAACCAAGAGGTCTTGTTCTTGTTACAGGTCCAACAGGAAGTGGTAAGACAACTACATTAGCATCTATGATTGAGTTTGTAAATCACACAATGTCAAAGCATGTAATGACCATTGAAGATCCCATTGAGTATGTATATTATCATTCGAAGTCAATGATTCATCAAAGAGAGGTTGGTAAGGATGTAAGTGATTTTGCTACAGCCCTTCGTTCTGCTTTACGTGAAGATCCTGATATTATTTTAGTTGGTGAAATGAGAGATTATGAAACAATCAGTGCTGCAATTACAGCAGCTGAGACAGGACATCTTGTGTTGTCCACCCTTCATACAACCAGTGCACCACAAACCATTGAACGTATTATTGATGCATATCCGCCACATGCACAAAATCAGGTAAGAAGTCAGCTTGCAGGTGTATTAAAAGGTATTGTAACCCAGCAGCTTGTTCCAAGAGATGATGAGCCTGGAATGACTGTGGCTACAGAGATTTTAATTAATACTGATGCCATTGCTAATCAGATTCGTGAAAATAAAATTCCTCAGATTATCTCTTCTATCCAGTCAGGTGCAAGCATGGGAATGCACACATTAAATGCTGATTTAAAGCGTCTTGTGAAAGAGAAAAAGATTAGTAATGCCACAGCACTGAAATATTGTTCAAGTGTAAAAGAGTTTGAGAATCTTAGATAAAATATGATATTGATAATCAAATAATAGAAGGAGTAAAGATGGAGCTAACAATACTTATGCCTTGTCTGAATGAGGAAAAAACAATTGCATACTGTATTGATGAAGCTTCATCTTTTCTTTTGAAAACAGGTATATCCGGAGAGATATTGGTGGCAGATAATGGAAGCTGTGATAAATCTGTAACAATAGCCCGAAAAAAGGGTGCCAGAGTGATTCTTGTTCAACAAAAAGGATATGGTGCCACTTTACGAAAGGGTATTGCTGCTGCAAAAGGAAGGTATGTTATTTTTGCAGATTGTGATATGAGCTACAACTTTTTTGATTGTTATCAGATTTATCAAAGGCTAATACAGGGGAATGCTCTTGTGGTAGGGAACCGGTTTAACAGATATATGGAAAAAGGTGCAATGCCTTTTTCCCATCAATACATTGGGGTTCCGCTGTTATCCTTTATAGGTAGAAAAAAATATGGTGTAAATATAAAGGATTTCCATTGTGGTTTAAGGGGGTTAGATAAAAATATGATGCAATATGTTTCATTGCAGACGACAGGAATGGAATTTGCAACGGAGCTGATTGCCGTTTTTGCAAAAGCAAAGCTACCAATCTGTCAGGTTAATATCCGGTTTCGGAAAGATATGCGTAATGGAAAATCTCATATCAGAACAATTAGGGATGGCATGAGGCATTTGATTTATATGCTAATCAATTAAATATATATTACAAAAATATAAGTGATGATATTTGATTTGAAAAATGATAAAACATATTCCATATTTTCAAAAAAATATATATAATAGATATATTCTTGTAAAATTGAATGGATTTTATATACGGTAGAAAGAAATCGTGTTTAGATAAATTCGTTGGATGTTTACGATATGAAATATTGAATGTGCCGGGAGGAAGAATATATTGAAAAACATAAAGATAGCATTGAGAACAAGTATTATTATTACAGTAGTAATGATTATCGGTTTTTTTTCACTATGGAGAACCGTTGATCGACAGACTTCCTCATTGATGGAGAAGCAGATTACCAATCAGATGACAGATGCGGTAGAAACAAGAGCTTATATTATTAACAGTTATGTACAGTCTGCAGAAGAATATATGACGGCATTTGCCCAAAGTGATGAAGTGAAAAATGTGTTGTTACATCCTGAGAATAAAGAATATGTAAAACGTGCACAGCAATATACGGTAGACTTTGCTAATGTTAAGGGTGTTTTTGAAGGACTTTATATTTCAAATCCAACCACCCTTGTATTAACCCATACAACGGAAGCAGTCATTGGTATTACAACAAGAGAAGGGGATGCCCTAAAGCCCTTCCAGGATATGGTTTTTGTGGAAGGGAAGCTTACGAATTTAGGAATTATGAAGTCACCGGGTTCCGGAAATATGGTTATTTCCATGTACTATCCGGTATTTGATAACGGAAAGTGTATTGGATTTGTCGGTGCAGCAGTTTTTGCAAATAAATTAATGGAATCCCTTATGTCCCTAGAGGTTGACGGACTTCCTGAAAGTGAATATGTATTTTTAAATGCCACTACCGGAGAGTATTTATATAATGAAGATGAGGAGCTTTTGTGTACGGTAACAGAGGATAAAGGCTATCTCGACATTCTTGAACTAGTGAATGGAAAAGAGGATAATCAGGAAGGTATTTTTGAATACACGGATGAAAATGGAATTGCGCAGATTGTATTATATCGAAATATCCCGGAACGTAACTGGGTATTTGCTATTAAGGATACAAAGGATAATGTCTTTGGTGCCCTTAATAATATTAAGAAAATGACAGCCGTTGTATGTGTTGTTGTTTCCCTTGCCATTATTGTTATTTTAGATTTAATTCTGACCGGTTTGGGAAGACAGCTTAAGTTAATCAGTCATTCCATTGAGGAATTAGGAGAAATGAACTTAGATGCCAATCAGGTGCTTGCACCATATAGTGGTCGTAAGGATGAGGTTGGGATTATATGTGATGCCCTTAACAAAACCTGTAACAATTTAAATCAATATATTGGTGAGGTGGATGCACAGCTTTCATGCATGTCTGAGGGGGATTTTACTAGAGAAAGCAATGTAATATTTGCAGGTGAATTTGTGAAGCTGCATGATTCTATGGTGAAAATACAGGAATCCTTAAGAACCTCCTTCTGGACGATTAATACCATTACAAGTGAGTTGGTATTAGGTTCCCAAAGTGTATCAGACAGCTCTTCCAATCTTGCCGATGTAGCAACGAGAGCAAATATGCTTTTAATTGAAATTGGAGATAACGTAAATAATATTACAAAGCAGTTAGAGGAATCCTCTGAATTTGCGGAGCGTGCCAAAAACCAGGCAAGGGATGCTGCGGATTTGGTAGGTACCAGTCGTACAAAAATGGATGAATTATCTCAGGCTTTGCTTCAAATTAAGAATGCTACAAAGGCAATTGAAAGTATTAGTAATAATTTAGAAGATATTGCAAAGCAGACCAATATTCTTGCGTTAAATGCATTAGTAGAAGCAACAAGGGCCGGTGACGCAGGACGAGGATTTGGCGTAGTGGCAGATGAGATTCGCATTTTGGCAGAGCAGTCAAGTGAGGCTGCAGTAAATGCATATGACTTAATTCATGAAACCATCAGAAGTGTAGAAGAGGGCATGAATATTGGTGAAGATACAGCAAATTATTTGGATCAGGTTGTTAAACAGACCAATATCATTGATAATTCCGTAAGTAAGATTGCTGATGCTACGGCTTCCCAGAAAGATAAATTACAAGGTATTAATGACCGCTTAGGTGCTATCAGCCAGAATGTTGAAACAACTGCTGCCATGGCAGAACAAAGTGCGGCAGCCAGTGTAGAGTTAGATGACCAGATAAATTCATTAAGAGAAAATGTAGAGAAGTATCGTGTATAGTAGAAATCATTTCATGATAAATACTGTGACAGATGTTTCATTGGTGCCGGGAGCATTTGCGATGTGGCATGAGAAATGATACCGGTGCTTAAAGGAAAAGAGCATTCATCTATACAATGGAAATGATAGCAGTTCAAAATAGCGTATATTTTATAAAAAAAGCAGAAAACTACAATTAAGAGTTTCCTGCTTTTTTATTGACATTTTTTCTTGTGTAGTATATGATTCATATACCCCTAGGGGGTATATTATGAATGGAGGAAGAAGAATGAATGATAAGAAAATAAATGGATGTTGCGGGAAAATAACAAGGCGTACAGAGGAAGAACGGAAAAAACTGATAAACCGTTTAAACCGAATTGAAGGACAGATTCGTGGTATTAGAAGTATGGTAGAAGATGATGTTTACTGTAATGATATTCTGGTACAATCTGCCGCCGTAAATGCTGCTGTTAACTCCTTTAATAAAGAATTGTTGTCCAGTCATATCCGGGGTTGTGTAGTTAGAGATATCCGGGACGGCAAGGAGGAAGTGATTGATGAGCTGGTGGCAACCTTGCAAAAATTGATGAAATAAAGGAGGCTGTAAAAGTATGGAGCAATATTCCGTAACAGGTATGAGCTGTGCTGCCTGTTCTGCCCGGGTAGAGAAGGCAGTGTTAGAGGTAAAAGGGGTGAATTCCTGTTCTGTTAGTCTGCTGACAAATTCCATGGGAGTGGATGGAACTGCCTCTTCACAGGAGATTATTGCAGCGGTTCGTAATGCAGGATATGATGCTGTTTTAAAAAAGGACAGAAGGGAGCATTCTGAAGGATTATCTTTAGCGGAAGATGAACTGCAGGACATGGAAACTCCCATACTGAAAAAAAGATTGCTGGCATCCTTAGGGTTCTGGCTTGTACTGATGTATGTTTCCATGGGACATATGATGTGGGGATGGCCCCTGCCTTCCTTTTTTCAAAACAACCATATTGCAATGGGAATCTTGCAGCTGTTGTTAACAGTTATCATAATGGTGATAAATCAGAGGTTTTTTATCAGTGGAATAAAAAGTATATTACATGGAGCTCCTAATATGGATGCTTTGGTTACCCTTGGTTCCATTGCAGCATTTTGTTACAGTGTATTTGCCTTATTCGCCATGACCGATGTACAGTTAAAAGGGGATGAAGCTGCAGTAATGGCTTATATGAATGATTTTTATTTTGAATCAGCAGCCACCATACTTACATTGATTACCCTGGGGAAAATGTTAGAGGCCCGTTCAAAGGGAAAAACCACAGATGCCATAAAGGGCTTAATGAAGCTTGCACCGAAAACAGCTACAATTTTGCAGGATGGAAAGGAAACGGTTGTACCTGTTGACCGGGTAAAAAAGGGGGATGTTTTTGTTTTACGTCCCGGTGAAAATATTCCGGTAGATGGGATTGTTTTGGAAGGAAACAGTGCGGTTGATGAAGCAACCCTGACAGGGGAAAGTATTCCTGTGGATAAGGCAGTTGGCAGTCAGGTTTTTGCCGGAACAAATAATCAATCCGGTTATCTTCGCTGCCGGGCTACAAAGGTTGGAGAGGATACAACCCTTTCTCAAATTATTCAGATGGTAAGGGATGCATCTACAACAAAAGCCCCTATTGCAAAAGTAGCAGATAAAGTGTCCGGTGTTTTTGTTCCTGTTGTAATCGGAATTGGAATTGGAACAGTGGCAGTATGGCTACTTGCGGGACAATCGGTGGGATTTGCCCTGGCAAGAGGTATTTCTGTCCTGGTTATCAGTTGTCCTTGTGCTTTGGGCCTGGCTACACCGGTAGCTATTATGGTTGGAAATGGAATGGGTGCAAAGAATGGAATTCTTTTTAAGACTGCTGTTTCTCTGGAAGAAATGGGAAAGGCTGATATTGTAGTACTGGATAAAACCGGAACCATTACCCGGGGAGAACCAACGGTTACAGATATGATTCCCGTAGAGGGAAAAACGGAACAAGAGCTTTTGGAGCTTGCATTTAGTTTAGAGAAAAAAAGTGAACATCCCCTGGCAAAAGCCATTTGCAAACAGGCACAGCAGGAGGGATTGACACCACATACCGTTACTGATTTCCAGGCTTTGCCTGGAAATGGTCTTACTGCATTTCTAAATGGTAATCCGGTATATGGTGGAAATTATCAATATATCATGGAACAGATGCCGGTGCCGGAGGAGATAAAAGAAAAATCCCATTTCCTGTCGGAGGAAGGAAAAACCCCATTGTTCTTTGCCTGTAATGGGGAGTTTTATGGTATGATAGTAGTGGCAGATACCATAAAGGAGGACAGTCCCGCTGCAATCAAGGAACTGAAAGAAATGGGGCTTCGTGTTGTGATGCTTACCGGCGACAACCGGCGTACAGCCAATGCAATCGGAGAAAAAGCAGGTGTAGATGAAGTGATTGCTGATGTACTTCCTGATGGAAAGGAAAGAGCAATCCGCCAACTACAGCAAAATGGAAAGGTTATTATGGTTGGTGATGGTATGAATGATGCACCGGCTCTCACCAGTGCAGATGTAGGTGTTGCCATTGGGGCAGGCACAGATGTTGCCATTGATGCAGCAGATGTAGTATTGGTGAAAAGTAATCTTTCAGATGTGCCTGCGGGAATACGTTTAAGTCGTGCCACGCTTCGCAATATTCATGAAAATCTGTTTTGGGCATTTATTTATAATACGATTGGAATCCCTCTGGCAGCAGGAGTATTGATTCCTGTGTTGGGCTGGCAGTTAAATCCTGCCTTTGCAGCAGCAGCCATGAGTTTATCCAGTTTTAGTGTTGTAACCAATGCACTGCGTTTAAATTTATTACAGATACATGATGCAAAGGGGCATTTAAATAAAAAACAAAAAAATATAAAGGAGAATAAAATGATGAGAAAAACATTGAAAATTGAAGGTATGATGTGTGGACACTGTGAAATGCATACAAAAAAGGCATTAGAGGCTTTAGAGGGAGTGACAGAAGCAGAGGTTAGTTATCAGACAGGAACAGCGGTAGTTACACTGGAAAAGGAAGTATCGGATGAGCTTTTAAAACAGGCTGTTACTGACCAGGGATATACTGTGCTAGATGTTCAGTAGTAAATTAATGAAAGAAAAAAGGTATTTTATGTTTCCTATTTATGTAAAATTAGATATAATGAAATTTAATAAATGCTCCGTGTCAGCAAGCATCTTGCATTAGCGGAAACGTAAGTATTAAAAACATGTTTAGGAAGGAAAAAGTATGTCAGATTATATTTTAAGCTGTTGTTCCACTGCGGATTTAACAAAAGAAGATTTTAAGAAAAGGGATATTCATTATATATGTTTTCATTATGAATTAGATGGGGTTCCCTATTTAGACGATTTAGGGGAAAGCATGGATATTAATGAATTTTATAAAAGAATGCAGGAAGGTGCAGACACGAAAACGTCTACTATTAATTCAGAAGAATTTATAGCGTATTTTGAGCCTTTTCTAAAAGAGGGAAAAGATATCCTGCATTTGACGTTATCTTCCGGAATTACCAGTGTTTTGAATTCTGCTATGATAGCCAAAGATACATTGGAAGAAAAATATCCGGACAGAAAAATATTAATTGTGGATTCTTTAGCTGCATCATCGGGATATGGGTTGATTATGGATAAACTGGCATTTCTTCGGGATGAAGGTAAGTCTTTAGAAGAAGTCAGAGATTATATAGAAGCCAATAAGAAGAAATTAAACCACTGGTTCTTTTCCAGTGATTTAACCTTTTTCGTAAAGGGTGGACGGGTATCTAAAACCGCAGGATTTGTTGGTGGTGTATTAAATATTTGTCCGTTGCTGAATGTGGATTTAGATGGTAAATTGATTCCAAGGCAGAAAATCCGTACAAAGAAAAAAGCAATTGTAGAAATTGTCAATAAGATGGAACAGCTTGCCCAGGGTGGTCTTTCCTATAACGGAAAGTGTTTTATTTCCCAGTCGGCCTGTTATGAAGATGCAAGGGCTGTTGCTGATTTAGTAGAAGAACGATTTCCGAATCTGGACGGCAAGGTAGAAATTAAAAATATTGGCACTACCATTGGAAGTCATACGGGACCGGGAACAGTAGCGTTATTTTTCTGGGGAAAAGAAAGAGTAGATTAATGATTATCATTTTTGTATTACTTGGGAGAAAAGGAGAGTCATATGAAAAAGGTCTTGTTAATTGGATGTTTGAATAAAACATTAGGTGGTATCAAGGATTGTCTGGGAGGTGAATATGAGGTTCAGTTATGTCCGGAAAAGGCCGATGCTGTAAAGGATATGGTATGTATGATAGAGCCGGACTTGATTATTGTCAGTCAGGTGGGGATGGTTGATGAGGATATTCCTATATTTGATTTGTTCCAAACAAGGTATTTAAGAGTACCAATGTTAATTATTGCTTTGAAGGAATTGGAGTCTCATTTTGACCTGTTGTTGTTAACCGATCGAAAAATAATGACAGTTTATCGTCCTGTTACAAAGTCAAAAATATTAGAATGCTGTGATAAGCTATTGAAAAGTGAAAAACCAGCTGATGAAGAGGACACGAAAGGAAAAACGAAAAAATCGGATAAGGAAGATGATTTGGAAGCTTCCTATGAAGAGGAATGGAGACATATTTTAGTAGTAGATGACAGCCAACTGGTTTTAAGAAATGTAAAAAGACTGTTACGGGACCGATATCATGTGACTATGGTAGAATCGGGAAGACAGGCTATATCATATATGGAGAAAAAGAAACCGGATCTTGTGTTGTTGGATTATGAAATGCCGGGATGGGACGGAAAAAAGACGCTGGAAGTGATGCGTGAAAACCCTGATTTGTCAGATATACCCGTTGTATTTTTAACCGGTATTTATGAACGAGAACACATTATGTCTGTATTACAATTAAATCCTGCCGGATATTTATTAAAACCTACAGAACAGGATAAATTAATCGAAACAATAGAAGAAGCGTTACATAAGGACGGGGGAAATAAGAATTGAAATATATTAGATATTATTTTATCCTGCTTGCTGTTATGGCAATGGGATATTTTATATTGGGGGAGCTGTTTTTGCCAAAGGATTCCCCAAATACAGGTTATCTTTGTCAGGAATTAAATGATGAATGGCAGGTTGTTCATGAGGATGGAACAAAAAGTGATATAGAAATACCGGGGAGCTTTCAGGGAGCCGTGGTAATAGAGAGAAAGCTGCCGGAAAATATGGATAAAGGGATTTCCTGTATCTGTTTTCGGGGTAGTGCAATTAAAATATATGTAGATGATGAATTACGCTTAGATTATAATACGGAGCACACCAGATTATTTGGAAATCATAGTGCCGAAGCCTATGTAATGGCTGGTATTGATATCACAGATGCAGGCAAAACAATCCGGGCAGAAATGGAAAATGATTCCAACATTATGTATTCTGTCTATATAGGTGATAGAATGGGAGTATGGAAGTTCTTATTTATGCATTATGGCTCTGAGTTATTGATTGCATTCCTTACTTTGATTTTAGGATTAATCAGTGTAATTGCCAGTTTGGCATTACGCATTATGTACAAAAAAAGTATTGACTTGGAATACCTAGGCTGGGGCGTTACATTTGCGGCAGTTTGGCTGATTACCAATTCCGTATTTCGACAGGTTATGTTTCCAAGTGTTTCCGTTATCAGTGATGTACCATTTCTAATGATTGCACTGATGCCATTTCCTTTTATGATTTATATGAATCGTGTGCAAAAGAGCAGATATGAGAAGATATACGTATGTGCCAGCATTTTGGATGTAATTGGAAATGTTATCTGTATTGGACTACATGTAACAAATACAATGGATTTTAATAAATCATTTTTAGTGCTGGCAATTTGCTGCCTACAGTCTATTCTTGGATTAGCAATTACTGTTATTCTTGACTGGAAAAAGGGAAATGTAAAAGAGTATTGGATGGTTGCCGCTGGTTTACTGTCTGCTTTTGTGGCTGCTACCTATCAGATTATTTCCTATTTTCAAAGAACGGGTGTATTTAGTGGAGTTCCGTTGGCAGCAGGATTAATCGTTTTACTTGTATTTGCTGTTGTTGATACTTTAAAAAATATCATCTCTCTTGAAAATCAAAAGCATGAAGCAGTTATGGCAAGTGAAGCGAAAGGACAATTTCTTGCCAATATGTCCCATGAAATTCGGACGCCTATTAATGCTGTTTTGGGCATGAATTCTATGGTGTTACGGGAAAGTACGGAAAGTAATATACGGGAGTACGCTATGGATATTCAGGCGGCAGGACAGAATCTGTTATCCCTGATTAATGATATTCTGGATTTTTCCAAAATTGAAGCTGGAAAAATGGAACTTGTTTTAGTGGATTATGATTTCAGTAGTGTGATTCATGACATTATGAATATGATTCGGACAAAGGTGGAAACAAAGGATTTATATCTTGATTTGCACATTGACCGGAATTTGCCTGCAAGAATGTATGGTGATGATGTTCGTATCAGACAAATTTTGATTAATATTTTAAATAATGCTGTGAAATATACAGAAAAAGGTGGCGTTATTTTTTCTATAACGGGAGAAGTGGAAAATGATGAAGCAATCCTTCATTTTTCTGTAAAAGATACCGGAATTGGAATTAAGGAAGAAGATTTAGAAAAATTATTTTCTGCCTTTGAACGAATTGAGGAAAAAAGAAATCGTAACGTGGAAGGAACCGGTCTTGGAATGAATATTACCATTCAATTGCTGGAATTAATGGGCAGTAAATTGAATGTAAAAAGTGTTTACGGAAAAGGTTCCGTGTTTTCTTTTGACCTTCGGCAGAAAATCACAGATCCGGAGCCTATTGGAAATCTGGAAAAACGAATCAGAGAACAGGCGCAGGATTTTCAATATGAAGTTATATTTACTGCACCGACTGCTAATGTGCTGGTAGTAGATGATAATGCGGTGAATAGGAAGGTATTTATTCATTTGTTGAAGGAAACAAAAATTAATATTGATGAGGCCTCAAGTGGCGTACAATGTCTGGGATTAGTGGGAATTAAAAAATATGACATTATATTTTTAGACCATATGATGCCGGAGATGGATGGTATTGAAACGCTGCATAAAATAAAGGAGCTTGACCAGAATCTTTGTACTGATACTCCGATTATTGCATTGACGGCAAATGCAATATCCGGTGCCAGAGATATGTACTTATCAGAAGGCTTTGATGATTTCCTGACAAAACCTATTGTTCCTGAAAAACTGGAAGGAATGATTATGAAGCATCTGCCTAATGAGAAAGTAATGAAAACAAAGGTGGAAAAACATGCTGTTAATAATCTTTATGATGGAGAGTACAATCAAAAGGATTTGCAAAAACAGCATATAGAAGCGATTATTTCGAAACTGGAGGAGCATCCGGAATTTAATTTATCTTATGCAAAAACCTTCAATCAAAAACCGGGAGATTTAATAGAAGTTTTTCAGGATTTTTATGAAATGATGGATGATGAGGTTTCCCAGCTGCAGGAGTTTTATCAAAATCTCATGGGATATAACGAGAATTTCGTTGATACGACAAAGGATGATGAAATAACAAAAGCATTACAGCAATATCGGGTAAAGGTTCATTCCATGAAGTCTTCTGCTGCTATGATTGGTGCCATGGGGTTAAGTGGCATGGCTTTATCTTTAGAGAAAGCTGCTTCAACAGGGGAGATTGGTGTGATTAATACTGTATCACCGGTTTTTGTGACTGAATGGAATCAGTATAAGGGTATATTGGAAGAATGTCTTCTTGTTGAGAAAGAGAAGGATCTGGTAGAAGAAGCGGACATAATATCAGATGGGGATTTGGTATCAGAAGAGGACTTGATATCAGATGAAGATTTGGTATCAGAAGAAGACTTGATATCGGAAGAAGATCTGGTATCAGGAGAAGACTTGATATCGGAAGAAGATTTGGTATCAGAAGAGGACTTGATATCGGAAGAAGATTTGGTATCAGAAGAGGACTTGATATCGGAAGAAG
>JBJENY010000025.1:35431-79095 GCA_051880435.1 Lachnospiraceae bacterium
ATTTGATATCGGAAGAGGACTTGATATCGGAAGAAGATTTGATATCAGAAGAGGACTTGATATCAGATGAAGATTATACAGAAAAAAAGACTTGATATCAGATGTAGATTTGATATAACATAGGGAATTGACTGGTGATGAGAATTTGTCATGGGATTTGACATGATTAGTCGGGGTTATATTTGAACATAATAAAGTTAAGAGAAAAATGGAGGAAAACATGAAAGAAGAATTTAAACCTTATGTTCCTGCAGAAAAAGTGACTGCAGAGTTTACGGTGACATCCGTGATTATGGGTATTTTGCTTGCAGTTATATTTGGTGCGGCAAATGCATATTTAGGACTGAGAGTAGGTATGACAGTATCTGCATCTATTCCTGCCGCTGTAATATCAATGGGTGTCATTCGTGTTATTATGAGAAAGGACTCTATCCTTGAAAGTAATATGGTACAAACCATTGGTTCCGCTGGTGAATCATTGGCAGCCGGTGCTATTTTTACTTTGCCGGTATTGTTCTTGTGGGCAAAGGAAGGTGTGACAGATAAGCCTAGCTTACTTACCATATCCCTGATTGCTTTATGTGGTGGTGTTCTTGGTGTGTTATTTATGGTACCACTTCGTAATGCGTTAATTGTGAAAGAACATGGTGTGCTTCCATATCCGGAAGGAACCGCTTGTGCAGAAGTTTTGCTTGCCGGTGAAGAGGGTGGTGCAAGTGCCGGAACTGTATTTGCAGGTATGGGAATTGCCGCATTGTTTAAATTAGTAGTAGATGGATTTAAAGTGATTCCGGGTGTTATTACAGCTCCAATTAAAGCTTTAAAGACAGAGCTTTCTGCAGAAGTATATCCTGCGTTAGTGGGTGTTGGATATATTTGTGGAATTAAAATTGCATCTTATATGCTCGCCGGTGGTCTGATTGGCTGGTTTGTAATGATTCCTGCAATCGCAACCTTTGGTGGAGATACTGTTTTATATCCGGGAACTGTCTCTATTGCAGAAATGTATGCAAATGGAGGTGCCGGAGCTCTTTGGAGTAGTTATATTCGTTATATTGGTGCCGGAGCTGTTGCAGCCGGTGGTATTATTAGTTTGATGAAATCGTTACCTCTTATCATATCTACTTTTGTGGATGCGGTTAAAAGCATGAAGGGTAATAAGGGTGATAGTACCATCCGTACAAATAGAGATTTAGATATGCGTATTATCGGTGCAGGTGTATTATTAATGGTATTAGTAATCTGGTTATTGCCACAAATTCCTGTTACATTATTAGGCGCAATTTTAATTGTTGTATTTGGTTTCTTCTTTGGAACGGTATCTTCCAGAATGGTAGGTCTTGTAGGAAGTAGTAACAATCCGGTTTCCGGTATGGCAATTGCAACATTATTAATTGCTACTGTATGTTTAAAGGCTACAGGTGATGCCGGTGCCCATGGAATGATAGGTGCCATTGCCATTGGTTCCATTATCTGTATTATTGCAGCTATGGCCGGTGATACCTCACAGGACTTAAAGACTGGTTATATTTTAGGTGCAACGCCAATGAAACAGCAGATTGGCGAATTGATTGGTGCTGTTATTTCTGCAATTTCTATTGGTGGAGTATTAATTTTATTGGATACTGCATGGGGCTTTGGTTCGGCAGAAATATCTGCACCACAGGCAACGCTTATGAAAATGATTATTGAAGGTGTTATGGACGGTAACCTTCCTTGGGCATTAGTGTTTATTGGTGTATTTATTGCTATTGTTGTTGAGATTTTAGGAATTCCGGTGCTTCCTGTTGCAATCGGTTTATATTTACCATTAGAGTTAAGTACAACGATTATGGTTGGTGGTGTTCTCCGTTGGTTTGTTGATAAGAAGAGTAAGGATGCTGCAAAGGATGGAGAGGCCGGTTCCGGTGTATTGTTCTGTTCCGGTTTAATTGCCGGTGAAGGTTTAGTCGGTATTATTTTAGCAGTTCTTGCAGTTTTTGGTGTTGCTGATAAGATTGATTTTTCAGGTAATTTAAATACCGGAATGATTGGTGGAATTGTATTATTTATCCTTATGATTCTTTGTGTATTAAAATTTGCAATGGCAAAGAAGAAAGAGGTTAAGGAAAGAATGGAATAGAAAGTGGAGTGTTACATGTCAAAAAAGAATAAACAATCTGCAAATTATTTGAATTTTATTCCGGAATACAATGAAGCGTTTCCCTTTGAAATAGATGAGGAGGGAAAGGTGACCATTTTTGTGGAAAACAAAGGATTATTTAACCATTTTGCACAGAAATTACTAAAAAAACCGAAAGTATCCCAGATTCATTTGGATGAAATGGGAAACTTTATCTGGCCATTAATTGATGGACAAAAAAACGTATATGACATTGCCGGGTTGGTAAAAGAAGAGTTTGGAGAGAAAGCTGAGCCTTTGTATAATCGTCTTGTGCAATATATGCGGAATTTAGAAAATTATCAATTTATTAAAATGAAAAAGTAAGTTGGAAACTGACATATCTGTTAGGTATGTCAGTTTTTTTATAAACATAATTTTCAATCAAATAAAATTGTGCTATACTATCAACGCAGGATTTTTCAAAATATCCTGTTTGATACACCAGATAGTAAAGGAGATATGATATGAGTATTAAAATTGGTATTATGGGATATGGTAATTTAGGAAGAGGCATTGAATGTGCCGTTAAACAGAATGAAGATATGGAATTAGTTGCGGTATTTACCCGTAGAGATCCTGCTACAGTAAAGCCTCTTACAACAACAGCTGCAGTTTGTAAGGCAGAAGATGTGGCTGATTGGAAGGATAAAATTGATGTATTAATTCTTTGCGGTGGTAGTGCTACAGATTTGCCAAAGCAGACTCCGGAATATGCAAAGTATTTTAATGTAGTAGACAGCTTTGATACCCATGCCAAGATTCCTGAACATTTTGCAAATGTAGATGCAGCTGCAAAGGAAGCAGGAAAGGTTGGAATTATTTCTGTTGGTTGGGATCCCGGAATGTTTTCATTAAACCGTATGTATGCAAATGCAATTCTTCCAAATGGTAAGGATTATACTTTCTGGGGCAAGGGTGTTAGCCAGGGACATTCTGATGCTATTCGTCGTGTGGAAGGTGTAAAGAACGGCAAGCAGTATACCATTCCTGTTGACGCTGCATTAGAGGCTGTGCGTAATGGTGAAAATCCTGATCTTACAACAAGACAGAAGCATACAAGAGAGTGCTTTGTTGTATTAGAAGAGGGTGCTGATGCTGCAAAGGTTGAGGCTGAGATTAAGAATATGCCAAACTATTTTGCTGATTATGATACAACAGTGCATTTTATTAGTGAAGAAGAATTAATTGCCAACCACAGCGGTATTCCTCATGGTGGCTTTGTAATTCGTTCCGGAAAGACCGGTTGGGAAGAGGAAAATAACCATGTGATAGAATACAGCCTAAAGCTTGATTCTAATCCGGAATTTACAGCATCTGTTATTGTAGCCTATGCAAGAGCAGCATATCGCTTATCCGGTGAAGGCATTAGTGGATGTAAGACGGTATTTGATATTGCGCCGGCTTATCTTAGTTCAAAGAGTGGCAAAGAGCTTCGTAAAGAATTATTGTAATCAATAGTTAAATATTAGTGATTTGATATTATGAGCCTCCATTACTTGTTTTTTGTAATGGAGGCATGATTTATGTTTGTTGCAATTTAAATCTGTTTCTGATATGCTTCAAAAACAATCTTTTCATTCATATTTTTTGTAAACAATATGAAATAATTTCTCCTATTTTCAATTTGTTAAAAAAAATGGTAAAATATATAAGTGTAACAAAGAAAAATAGATATTTTTATTAGGAGCAATGGATGGCATCATTTACGAAACAAGAACAAAAAAGTGCAAAAGAAGCATATAACAAAGTAATAAAGCTTCATAGTAATTTAGAACGAATTGAAAATGAAAAAGTTTCACTAGAAGGGCAAGTATTGCAGTACCATGCAAAGCTTCAGGAAGAAGTGGCAACGAAAAATCTGGATGACAAAGATATTGAGAGCATTAATATCGATAAGGAAGGGATTCGAATTGCAACGCTTAAAAATGCAGGTATTAACTATGTAGGACAGTTATACGGAAAAACAGCCTCGGAAATTCAAAAGATAAATGGTATTGGGGAAGCTATGGCTGAAAAAATATGTGAGAATGTCAGACTGGTATATCTTCAGTGCCTAGAGGAAGCTTCGGTTGTTATTTCTATAGATAAGAAAAGTCCTTCTATGAATGGACTGATAAAGAGTTTAAGTGATATTCTTGTAAAGCAACAGGCCTTTGAAAGGGTGGATTTGCTATATCAAAAATCGGATTCTTTCATAGAACAATATGGTCAAAATGCGAAATTATTGTGTTCCCCTTTAAAATGGACCTTTGCAGCTAAAAGTAAAAAAGAATCTGCGATAATCGCCGGTAAGGAGTTTGAAAAACTGTTACAGGAAGATTTTGAAAATCAAGCAGAATTGGCTGTTAAGGAGTATCAAAGTTCTTACAAAAAGAAAATACTGAATCCATGGAAGGCTTTTGAAGATAATTCCGCACCATTTTATGCATTATTGGAAACAATACTGGAAAATGCTTCGGGCTCAAAGGAAGAGGTTACATTTCAAAAAAATGTGAAGGGAATCACAGGTGGCAGTCCCATAACGGAGGAGTTGATAAAAAGTATTACAGCGTATCCGTTACAGCTGGATTTGTTAAATGCCAATCTTCGTCGTTACCAAATCTTTGGCACCCAGTATATCCTTCATCAGGAAAAGGTACTGTTAGGTGATGAAATGGGGCTGGGGAAAACCATGCAGGCCATTGCTGCCATGTGTCATTTAGCGATGTCAGGTGGAACCCATTTTCTTGTGATTTGTCCATTAAGTGTGGTTGTAAACTGGACAAGAGAAATTGCCAATAACAGTTCTTTGCAGGTAATGGAAATATATGGAGATGACAGAAATGAAGAGATGGAAGCATGGATCGCTACCGGTGGCGTAGCTATTACAACCTATGAAACATTAAATCGCGTTATGGTTCCTGAGGGTTCTATGATCGATTTTGTTGTAGTGGATGAAGCACATTATATTAAGAATCCTGCAGCACAAAGAACCCAGTCTGTAGTAAGGGTGCTTGAACAATCGAAAAAGGTTTTGTTGATGAGTGGAACACCTTTAGAAAATAAAGTTGAAGAAATGCAGTTCCTGATTCGGTGTTTAAGACCGGATATATATGAGGAGATTAAATATTTAAAACAGCTTGGCAGTGCAAAGAGCTTTAAGGAAAAAATTGCACCGGTATATCTTCGCCGTGTGCGAGAGGACGTATTAAAGGAATTGCCGGAGTTGCTGGAAAAAGAACAGTGGGGAATTCTTAACAAAAATGAAATTGTAGCCTATGAAAAGGCATTGGTTTCTGATAATTTTATGCAGGCAAGACAAGTATCATGGAATGTAGAGGATTTAGCACATTCATCAAAGGCCAGCCGTTTGCTGGAAATCTGTGAGGAGGCAAAGGAAGGAAATCGTAAATTAATTATTTTTTCTTTTTTTAAAGATACGTTGTTAAAGGTTGCTACACTGTTAGGTGAGGATTGTGTGGGAATCATAGATGGAAGTGTGCCTTCAGGTGAACGACAGGAAATGATAGATGCATTAGCGAAAGCGCCTGCCGGTTCTTCCTTGGTGTGTCAAATTTTAGCCGGTGGTGTAGGACTTAATATTCAGGCTGCAAGTGTAGTCATATTTTGTGAGCCGCAAATGAAACCCTCTTTAGAAACACAAGCCGTTGCCAGAGCGTATCGTATGGGTCAATCGAGGTCGGTGGTGGTTCATCGGTTATTAATGGAGAAAACCGTAGATGAAGAAATTATGGAGTTGTTACATCGAAAGACGGAAATATTTGATAATTTTGCAGATGATTCTGTTGTGGGACAAACAAAGGAAGCCTCTACAGTGGATGAATACAATGATGAAAAGGCAGTAAAATTAAATGAAAAAATGACCGCCAATAAAATTATGGATTCTGAATGCAAGCGAAGGGGAATTATTCGGGAGAAGGATAATATGGGACAGTGACGTTTGCCACTATCCTTTTATAAAAATAGCGTAGCAGCCATTTTGACTGCTACGCTTAAAAAAACTGACTTTTTCTTCTCGTTTTGGTTGCTTTGTGGGGCTTTATATGTGTAAATCTCGTATGATTTGAGTTACTCGGCAGCTTCTGCTCCTTCGTTAGCTCCACCGTCTCCTTCATTAGAACTACCGTCTCCCTCATTTGAATCAGGTGATTCCGGTTCCACAGGATCCCCGCCATCTTCTAAAATCCACATTTTTGCAATTTGTGATGATAGTCTTGGGAAGTCCCAACCAACACTACTTCTTGCTTCACTCATTGGATCATTAATTAAGAATAATCCATTTTTGTAACCTTTGATTACGATGTAGGAAGAGGTTGTAGTGAAATCCCCTGCTGTTACATCACATATGATTACTTTTCCATTATCAAGGGCATCCACCATAGCATCTTTATCTACTGCAAATTCTGTTGATTTCATTCCCAGTCTTGCAGCACCATCTGTAAAGAGGATATTGGCAGTAGCACCTTCCTCTGTTAAGTAACCGTATTCCATTGCCATATCAGCAATTTTAATAGGGTTTTGTGAACCATCCTGCTTGATGTAAGTATATGCCATTGCCAAACAGGTTGGACCTGCTCCGCGAATTGCAATAACGCCATCGCCATAGTCAGCATATCCCCATTGTTCGTCAAACTGGATATATAATGGAACCTCATCAACAGGTGCAGTTAATGTAAAGTTTCCTTCAAATACAATGCTGATTTTGGCAATATAATCAATAACAAAACGTTTCATCTCCGGTATCACAGCTACATATCGGAGTAAATCATCTGAAAAAACAGCTGCATTATCATAGATATCCTTGTATTCTGTATCAGAATCTGCATATCCCTGAATAATGGCAAGTGCATCTTCTCTTGTGGCAGGAAGTTCCTTTGCTAATATAGAATCGTCTATGGTAGCAATAATTTCTTCTTCTGTTGTTGCCTCTGTTGTAACTTCAGTGGTCTTATCCTTTTTGCTGCTGATACTGTGGGCAATGCCGGAAATAATCTTTACAATACCAACAATAATCAAAATAACAATAATTAATAAAATCGAACAACGAATGATTGCCTGTTGACGTCTCTTTCTTCTTCTTTGTTCACGAGCTTCCATACGACGTCTTTTTGCGTTGGCTTTTCTACGACGTTCCTGTTCTAATTCTTCAGGAGTGAGTTCTTCATATTCATCAAAATCATCAAATCCATCCATAGGGGTAACCATCCTTTCTTGGGTATTTTGTGTGAAACACTTAGGTGTTCACAGCATTCAATATTATAGCATAAAACAACAAACAAAGAAACTTTTTTCGGAAAAATGTGAAAGATATCATTTCTTAATGTTGGTGAATTTTGTTTGAAATAAACAAATGTTACAAAAAAATTGTATAACTGTAAAACTTTTGTTATAATTATAGTCAATTGTGGAGTTTTATCAAAAATTTGTTGAAAGAAATATAACAGGAGGGAGATTCGGTGGAAAATATTACAAATAAAAGTAGAAGTAAAGAGATTATTCAAACAATGCAAAATATATTAGATGGGGCATCTTCTGTACCTTTAAGTCAGGGAAAGGTATCAATATATAAAGAAGAAATGCAGACACTGTTAACAGAATTAGCAATCCAGCTGGATATAGAGTTAAAAACATATTATGAAGTAAATGACCGTCGCGGGAAAATTATTAGTGAAGCAAAAAAGGACGCAGAAAGAATTATATTAGAGGCAGAGCAGACTGCAAGCCGAATGCGTGTGAGTAAAAGTGCAACCGGTGTTTCACCGCTGGATGTATCACGACTTAACCAGGAAGAATTAGATGCCCTAAGTAATGCCAATGAGATTTATGGTGCATCTTTGATTTATACAGACGAGATGCTTACAGAAGTAAGCGAAATGATTGAAACAGCATATCAGAATATTCGTGGTGATTATGAAATTGTAATGCAGGTTATGGAGGAAAAACTAAATACAATTAATAGTAATCGCAACGAATTAATGACCAGTTTACAGGAAATGGATGGGGCGGAAAGAAGTCAGCAGATATTAGAAATCGGTCAGCTGCTATCTAGTGAATTGTATCGTTCCCGTATGAAAGAAAAAATGAATTCTGATGAGTATGAGGATGGGAGTATCCAGTTAAGTCTGGAATTAGTAGAAGAACAGGAAGAAAAAGCCCGCCAGGCACAGGAAAAAGCTGAGCGTGCACAAGCTGCCCTTGCACAAATGACGGCTGAACGGGATGCCCTCCGCCAAACGGTACAAATGATGAAAAAAGAGGGTATGGCAGCAACTGTAAAGGATGTAAAAGATGGAAATGGTGCATCTGTTGTTACACAGCCACAGCCGGTCGCATCGGTTGAAACTCCGGTCTCAAAGACAGTGGAAACCCCGGCTACGAAAACAATTGAAACAGCTGCAACGGAAGAATATGAAGTTATTTATGTTAGTGAGGATGAATTAGTCGAGGGCGAAGAGTACGAAGTTGAATATGTAGATGATGATGAATATGAAAAAATTATGAATCAGATGGGTAAACATACTAAGCCCAAAGCCCCTGTAAAAGAAGTTTCAGGGGATGCTTTAGAGGAAGAGGAGATAGACATTCCCCTGATTCCAAGATTTAAAAAGGTTGAAAAGGTGGCTACTATCTCGTCTGGACAGATGAATTCTTTAAAGAATGCTCCCCAAACGGTAAAGGCACCTGTTGATAAAGGCTTTATTGGTCGTGCAGTAAAAGAAAAAGAAAAGAGTCAGGTTGCTGATACAGTTAAGGTAGATGTAGGTGAAGCAATTCAGACATCCTCTGACAGTAAGTCTGCCAAGAAACCTCAAAAAGATCCTGATGTGAAAATGGACAGTGATGGAAATGAATACGTACAGGCTACAATGAAGTTTGATGAGGATTTTGAAATTACAGAATTTTAAAGCGTTATAAATGGAGTGTTTATCATGCATATAGAACCCTATAAAAGAAAAATTAATTATTATGAAACGGATAAGATGCAAGTAGTACATCATTCAAATTACATTCGTTTTTTGGAAGAATGCAGAATGGATTTTATGGAACAGGTTGGCCTTGATTATCCTTTGATGGAGCAATCGGGAATTATGATTCCGGTGCTGTCTGTGAACTGTAATTATAAGTCTCCTGCCAGATTTGGTGATGTGATCTGTATCATTCCAAAAGTGGAGAGCTTTCATGGGGTAAAGTTTTCAATTAGTTATAAGATTTATTCCCAGGATTTTTCTATATTACATAATGAAGCATTTTCGGAACATTGTTTTGTAGACTTTGATTTTAAACCTGTCCGCTTAAAAAAGGATTTTCCGGATATCTATGAAAAAATGAAGGCGCTAGTTGGAGTGGAATTAGTTGCCCTGTAGTTGGAATCAGATTTTCCTATTAATGAAAACCGAATACTTTGTATAAAAAAAGCCCGATTACTCGAGCTTTTTTTTATGGGAAGATATTAATGGGAATTATTTCTCTGATTCCTCTGTATTGCTAAGTGGCTCTGTTCCGTTTGTAATGCTGCCGTCCTCCTGAAGCACAGAAACGTTTTTAAAGTACCAGTTAATTCCGCCTGTAATTGTGGCATCATCTAAGGTAGAACCTTCTTTTCCGATTTTCTCCCCTGTGTTGGTTTCAATTACGCCATCAAAAATATTGAAGCTATCATTTAAAATCTGCGTTCTTGCCTCGTTAATTGCTGTAATGGCAGCTTCGTCGTTTAATGTATCTGAAAGACCTGTAATATCAACAAGTCCCTCCTTCATACCACCATAATAATTAGAACCGTTATAGGTACCATCAATTATGCTTTGAACCATGCTGGTATAGTATGCAGACCAATTCCAAATAACACTACATAAGGTTGCCTCAGGGTTATTTAAACTCATATCTGAATTATAACCAATTCCCCAAATGTGGTTTTCAGATGCAACCTTTTGAGGAAATTCTGTGTCGCAATGTTGTGCCAAAACGTCACAGCCCTTTGCAACCAAATCTCTTGCATATTGTTCTTCCTTTTCCATATCAAACCAGCTGTTAGTAACCTTTACTATTATCTGGGCCTTTGGATTTACAGAATAAACACCCATTGCAAAAGCATCAATACCGCCTGTTACTTCGGAATTTGTAATATCCATGGCGGCAATATAGCCGATTTTGTTGGTTTTTGTTTTGTTTCCTGCCGCAATACCTGACAGGTAACGTGCCTGGTAAATACGACCAAAATAATTAGTAAAATTCTTTCCGTTTGATAAGTAACCTGTTCCGTGAGCAAAATAGATGTCAGGATTTTCCTCTGCCATTTGTGCAGTTGTTTCCATGTAGCCCCAGCTCGTGGTGAAAATAATATTGCATCCGCTATCGATACATTCCTGGATGGCTTTTCTGGTAGCTGCTTCGTCAGTGTCGGATATATTATTTTTTCTGACAATCTGCTCATCAGAAAGCCCCAGATTATCCTGCATGCCCTGAATTCCTAAATCATGGGTATAAGTATAGCCGCTTCCGTCTGCCGGATCTGTTAAATGAAGAACTCCCACCTTTATGTCTTCCTTTGGAATTCCTTCTGATTCCTGCTGCACTGCTTTTTCGGTTTCGTATCCTTCGTTTGTTGCAATGTCATCATACTCTTTTTTCCCACAGCCTGTTAAACAACCGATACCCAATACAAAGGTTAAAGTGAATACAAGTGCTTTTTTCATACGTTTTCTAAACATAATGACTCCTCTCTCTGGTTAACTTCATTACAATATAAATGCAGTTACATTCATTATCTGACCAATATACGAATGGTAACTAAAACATTCCGTTCTCCTTTATGAGTATCATTTCTTTCAATAGCCGGAAACGGAGATTTTAGAATAAAAATATAAGCATTTACGAAATAAATTCTTGATAAAAAAAGCAGTTTTTATAATTAAATTAATTTCGTAAACGCTTAAGTGGGCTTACTATAACACCATATGAAAAAAATGTCAAAATACTTGTTATTTTTTACAATTATGTGTTGCGAAAAAATACATTTATTGTTAAACTTAACAGTAGTGTATTTTTGATAGGAAAGAGGGCTTGCATTATGAAAAAACGTATTTATGGACTATCGCTTGTGCCTATTATTTTAATGGCAGCAGTTATTATGCTTCTTACAGTAACGGTGATTCGTGAAAACATTGTTAATGATACAGAAAACAGTTTGAAAGGAATTGCCTGTGCCGTACATTCCATGTATGAACAAAATTCCGGTGAGTACATTCAGGCTGATAATGGAGATGTTTGGAAAGGTGCCTATAATATTTCGAAGTCTGAAAATTTGTTAGACGATATTAAAAAGGAATCCGGTGTGGATGTTACTTTTTGCTTTGGAGATCAAAGAGTTGTTTCTTCTGCCAAAGATGCAAAGGGTAAACAGGTTGTTGGTTCAAAAGTAGGAAAAAATATAGCTGACCGGGTGTTGAAAGGCGAATCTGTTTTCTCTGAAGATGTACTTGTAGAAGATGCTGAGTATTTTGGTTATTATATGCCTGTTTTTCAGGATGGTTCTGATGACGTGATTGGTATGATATTTGCAGGAGTACCTAAGAAGTCCGGATTAAGAACATACAAATCCATATTCCGTGTGTTAATGCTTGTGAGTGTTGCATTTTCACTTATTTACATTGTGATTAGTACATTAACTGCTAATGCACTTTCAGATGCCATTAAGCAGGGAACTTCGGCTGTAAAGGCTGTGGCATCAGGCAGACTGATGTTAGAAATTGATCCAAAGTATTTGCACAGAAATGATGAAATCGGAGAGTTATGTCGTAATGTAGATGGTATGAAGAATGAGTTACGTTACATTATTGAGGACATCAATAATAATACAAAGGAATTGTTAAATTCAGCAAGCTCCTTAGATTATAATGCTAAAACAACATTAACCACTGTAGACAGTGTGGATCGTGCAGTTGGGGAAATTGCAGAGGGTGCAAGTGCCCAGGCAAAGGATGCAATGCATGCAACAGAGAATGTAACTGTAATGGGGGATATGCTTGAAGCGACAGCACAAGAGATTGGTCATTTGAATGAGAATGCAAGGGCTATGGAACGAGCAGTAGAACAGACGACAGAATCTCTTAGAACTTTAGTTTCTGTTAATGAGAAAGTAATGGAAGCCATGGATATGATTAATAATCAGACAACCAGAACCAATGCCTCTTCTCAGAAGATTAAAGAAGCAACGAATATCATTAGTAATATTTCTGAAGAAACAACACTCCTTGCTTTAAATGCATCCATTGAGGCAGCCAGAGCAGGAGAACAGGGTCGAGGTTTTGCGGTAGTTGCGAATCAGATTCAGCATTTGGCAGAGCAGTCTGGTAGCGCAACAGATACCATTGACCATATGGTTAGTGAATTATTGGCTGATTCAGATAAGGCTGTTGATGCCATGAGCCGGGTACAGGAGATTGTTCTTGCCCAAAGTAGAGATATTGAAAATACCATGGTTGTTGTTCAGGATGTAATTCGTGCGGTAAATGCATCAGCTACAGCGATTTCCTTGATTGAACAGCAAAGTGATAAACTAAATGAGGCGAAGGATGAAATTTTATCTGTTGTTGAGAGCCTGTCTGCGGTAGCTGAGGAAAATGCGGCAAGTACAGAAGAAACATCTGCAGCAACTGCTGAGGTTACTGACAGCTTTAACGAAGTCACAAATTCAGCTAAGTCATTAAAGGGAATTGCAGATAGTATTGCAGAGACAGTTAGAACCTTTAAGTTAGAGTAGTGTTAGGATGGCTTACAGACGATAGATATATTTTACAGAATATGGGAAATATAGAACATAGGAAATGATAGTACAAGTGATAAGCGCCAAAGAAATTTGGCGCTTTTTCATCATTCTAGAAAGGATTTTTCAAATGAAGGTTGGAGTTGTTTTTACCGGAGGAACCATTGGAAGTGAAGTGAATCAAAGTGGATACATTGCTGCAAAGAGTCAAACTTCCTATTTTTTGTTAGAACAATATCATAAAATGTGTGAAAACAATAATAAAGAAAAAACACAATTTATAATAAGAAAACCATATACCATATTAAGCGAAAATATAACGTATAAAGAATTGGAGCTGTTAATTGCCTGTGTAAAGGAATTGCTAAATGAAGAGGATGTGGAAGGAATTATTGTGACCCATGGAACGGATACACTGCAATATTCAGCAGCCCTGTTAGGTCATGTGTTTAGCATGATAAAGGTTCCTGTTATTTTGGTATCAAGTAATTATGTGTTAAATGATGAAAGAGCCAATGGCATGATAAATTTCTATTATGGGATGGAATTTATAAAGGGGAAATATGGAAATGGGGTATTTGTCAGCTATTGTAATAAAAATGATGTACCTCGTATTCACTTTGGCACGAGATTGAATATGCCGGTATTTTATTCTGATGATGTTAACAGTATAGAAAATGAAGAATATGGTCATTTTGAAAGCTGCGAAATAAAAGAAAAATCAGTATTTGTGAAAACTATGAATGAGGCTATATTGGAAACTGGGATGGCAGCTTCAAACCCTTTGTTTGAGAATCCTTTGATGCATGAGATTTCCTTAAAGGATTGTGGGGATACAATCTTGCAGATTCACCCTTATGTTGGAATAAAGTACCCTGAGATTTCTGTAAACACAAAAGTTATTATACATGGAAGCTTTCATTCCGGAACGGTTGCAATAACAGAAGAATTAAGGGAATTTGCAGGAAAAGCAAAGTCTATGGGAATTCCTTTTTATTTAATTGGATTATCTTCTAAAGTGACCCACTATGAAACCGTGCAATTTTATAAGGAAAACGGTATAATTCCGTTATATGATACAGC
Source organism: Lachnospiraceae bacterium (assembly GCA_051880435.1). GTDB lineage: Bacteria > Bacillota > Clostridia > Lachnospirales > Lachnospiraceae > CAG-590. The sequence goes on from JBJENY010000025.1 coordinate 49,441, forward strand.
GTTTATTTCCCAGTATTGTAAGGCATGGTTAATTATTAGTAACAAGCTTCCCCTTAAGGAAAAAATGGAATTCCCCGGAGTGTGGGAACAAGTGTAATTGTTTTTTTGGCTGATTTATATGGATTTGGTTATAGAATAAGTATTTTCATATTATTAGGTGTTGTGTAATATGCACAAAATATAGGACAAAAATCGACAAAAAAATTAAAAAAAGACTGTGTTCTCTATGTTTTACAAGATAAAATTAACAAACTTCCTATTTTATAGTTAAAAATTAACAAAAAAACTTTTGCTTTTAGGGATTTAATGTTATAATTAACACATATTCTTGCGTAAAGGGGTGACACTATGATTAAAAAAGAAATGATTGCCATGCTTTTAGCTGGTGGACAAGGCAGCAGACTAGGCGTACTTACATCGAACCTTGCGAAGCCTGCAGTTGCTTTTGGTGGAAAATATAAAATTATTGATTTCCCACTTAGTAACTGTATTAATTCAGGCATTGATACAGTAGGTGTACTGACACAGTACAGACCACTTCGGTTGAATCAGCATATTGGAATTGGTATTCCTTGGGATCTGGATCGTACGATTGGTGGTGTTACAGTATTGCCACCATATGAGAAGAGTACAGATAGTTCATGGTATACAGGTACAGCTAATGCGATTTACCAGAACTTAGAGTACATTGATTATTATAATCCGGAATATGTACTGATTTTATCAGGAGACCATATTTATAAAATGGATTATGAAGTGATGTTAGACTATCATAAGTCTATGGAGGCTGATATTACACTTGCTACATATGAAGTTCCGATGGAAGAAGCAAGTCGTTTTGGTGTTGTTATTACAGATGGTAATGGTGTGATTCAGGAGTTTGAAGAAAAACCGGAAAAACCAAGAAGTAATAAAGCATCTATGGGTATTTATATATTTAAGTGGAGCGTGTTAAAGGCTGCACTTACTGAACTTAAGGATGTACCTTCCTGTGACTTTGGTAAGCATATTATTCCTCATTGCCATGAGAATGGTTCTAAGGTTGTTGCTTACGACTTCAAGGGTTATTGGAAGGATGTTGGAACCCTTGGTTCTTACTGGGAAGCAAATATGGAATTAGTTGATTTGATTCCTGAGTTTAATTTATATGAAGAATTTTGGAAGATTTACACAAAGAGTGATATTTTACCTCCTCAGTATATTGATGAAGCCGGTGAGGCAACAGAAAGTATCATTGGTGAGGGTACAGAGATTTACGGTGAAGTACATCACTGTGTAATTGGTTCCGGTGTAACCATTGAAAAGGGTGCAGTTGTAAGAGATTCTATTATTATGAATAATACCGTAATCGGAGAAGGTTCTGTAGTTGATAAAGCTATTATTGCTGAGAATGTAGTGATAGGAAAGAATGTTGAATTAGGTGTTGGTGAGGAAGCAGTCAATGAATACAAGCCACAGATTTATGCATTCGGTCTTGTTACAATTGGTGAAAATTCTACAGTTCCGGATGATGTTAAGGTAGGAAAGAATACAGCAATTTACGGACCTACAGATAAGTCAGAATATCCAGATGGATTATTGAAGAGTGGTTCTAGTTTGATAAAGGTAGGTGATCTTGCATGAGAGCGATTGGTATTATTTTAGCAGGCGGTAACAGCAATGGAATGGGTGAATTATCTGCAAAGAGAGCAGTGGCAGCTATGCCGATTACAGGTAGCTATCGTGCAATTGACTTTGCTTTAAGTAATATGACAAATTCAAACATTCAGAAGGTAGCTGTATTTACACAGTATAATTCCCGTTCGTTAAACGAACATCTTAATTCTGCTAAATGGTGGGATTTTGGTAGAAAACAGGGTGGTTTATATGTATTTACACCAACCATTACAACAACAAACAGTTTATGGTATCAGGGTACTGCAGATGCCCTTTATCAGAATATTAACTTCCTAAAGGATAGTCATGAACCATATGTAGTAATTGCATCCGGTGATGGAGTATATAAGCTGGATTACAATAAGGTGTTAGAAGAGCACATTAAGAAAGGTGCTGATATTACTATCGTATGTAAGGACATTAATCCGGAAGATGATGATGTTAGCCGTTTTGGTGTTGTGAAGTATAACGACGATATGCAGGTAACTGATTTTGAAGAAAAGCCATTAGTGGCACAGACCTCTACTGCATCAATTGGTGTGTACGTTATTCGTAGAAGACAGTTGATTGAGTTATTGGAGGCTTGTGCAAAGGAAGGAAGAACTGACTTTGTACGTGATATCCTGATTCGTTATAAGAATGTTAAGAAGATTTATGCATATAAAATGGATTCTTACTGGAGAAATATTGGTACCATTGATTCTTATTATAAGACCAATATGGACTTCTTAAAGAAGGATGTTAGAGATTATTTCTTCCGACAGTATCCTGATGTATATTCTAAGGTAGAGGATTTACCTCCTGCAAAATATAATGGGGAAGCAGTGGTAAATAACAGTTTAATTGCCAGTGGATGTATTATTAATGGTACAGTTGAGAATTCTGTATTATTTAAGAAGGTTTATGTGGGCAATAATTGTGTGATTCGTAATTCTATTATTTTAAATGACGTGCATATTGGGGATAATTCAGTCATTGAAAATTGTATCGTAGAAAGTCGTGACACATTACGTGCAAATACAATACATACTGCCGAACCGGGAGAAATTAAGGTAGTTGTAGAGAAAAATTTTAGATACGCATTATAGTTCTTTTCTGGAGCGTTAAGGTATAAGGGAGAAAAGTAGCCTGTGGCTACAAAAGAATAAGGGGTGTAACATATGGAGATAACAGATATCAGAATTAATAAGGTTCCTCGTGAAGGGAAAATGAAAGCAATTGTTGCAATTACATTTGATAATGAGTTTGCAGTACATGACATTAAGGTAATTGAAGGTGAAAAGGGGTTATTCATTGCAATGCCAAGTCGAAAAGCTGCTGATGGGGATTACAGGGATATTGCTCATCCAATTAATCAGGAGGCTCGGAATAAAATTCAGAACCTGATTTTGGCAGAGTATGAAAGGATTGCAGCAGAGGAAGAATAATGTATGATTTAGAACCGTCGGGAAATCCGGCGGTTCTTTTTTTATGAATCATAAATTCCCAATTGACAAAAAACGAAATACTTGAAAAAACTTCATGCAGTTTCTTTATAGCTGAATTATTTCGGTGCTGCATTTTAAAAAACACGTGTTTATGCGAAAGTGAATTTTTACTCACCTATTGAAGGAAGAAAAGGAAAAATAGGCTCTTGCTTTTTCCTGTAATGTGATTTACAATAGCACAAGATGTTGTGTTTTTGGTATAATTTTTGTATTGAAAACACAATAATTTGTTATAGAAAGGCACTGGTATACCAATACTATGAAAGTAGGGATAATCAGAATGCCGGATGAATAAGTAAAAGGGGAATGAACATGAGAATTATTAAGAGAAGTGGTACGGAGGTTGCCTTTGACATTACCAAGATTGTGGCAGCGGTGGAAAAAGCCAATAAGGAAGTGGTTGAGACCGATCGTCTTACACCGGAACAGATAAGAGAGATTGCCAAAAAGGTTACCCTTACCTGTGACAGTATGAACCGTACATTTAGTGTGGAGGAGATACAGGACTTAGTTGAGAATGAAATTATGGAAACCCAGGCTTTTGAAGTGGCTAGAAAGTATATCACATACAGATATAAGCGTGCTATGGTAAGAAAGTCCAATTCCACAGATGAACAGATTTTAAGTCTGATTGAATGCAATAATGAAGAAGCAAAACAGGAAAATTCCAATAAAAATCCTATTGTCAACAGTGTACAAAGAGATTATATGGCAGGAGAGGTGAGCAAGGATATCACAAAACGGTTCCTTTTACCGGAAAGAATTGTTAAGGCCCATGAAGAAGGAATTATTCATTTTCATGATTCAGATTATTTTGCCCAGCATATGCATAACTGCTGTCTTGTAAACTTAGAGGATATGTTACAGAATGGTACAGTAATCAGTGAGACTATGATAGACCGTCCTAAGAGTTTTTCCACAGCCTGTAATATAGCCACACAGAGTATCGCCCAGATTGCCAGCTCTCAGTATGGTGGACAGAGTATTACTTTGGCGCATTTGGCACCATTTGTTGATGTAAGCCGTAAGAAGTATTTGCGAATGGTGGAAGAAGAGTATGAACAGGCCGGAATTGAAATTAATACAGAACAAATTGCTAAAATTGCGGAACTCCGGGTTAGAGAAGAAATTAAGCGTGGCGTACAAATGATTCAGTATCAGGTAATTACTTTGATGACAACTAACGGTCAGGCGCCTTTTGTTACTGTGTTTATGTATTTGGATGAGGTTCCGGAAGGTCGTACCAGAGATGATCTGGCACTTGTGATTGAAGAAATGCTTACCCAGAGAATTCTTGGAGTAAAGAATGAAAAGGGTGTATATATTACGCCGGCATTCCCTAAGCTTATTTATGTGTTAGAGGAAGATAATGTAAGAGAAGACAGTAAGTATTGGTATTTAACAAAGTTGGCTGCACAGTGTACTGCCAAGAGAATGGTGCCGGATTATATATCTGAAAAGGTTATGAAGGATTTAAAGCAGGGAGATTGCTATCCTTGTATGGGATGTCGTTCCTTCCTTACACCGGATACCTTTACGGAAACCGGTAAGCTTGGTAATGTGGCGAATGCCGGTGATTACTCTAATAAAAAACACAAATATTATGGACGCTTTAATCAGGGTGTTGTTACCTTGAATTTGGTTGATGTAGCATGTTCCTCTAATGGGGATATGGAACAATTCTGGAAAATTTTAGACGAACGTTTAGATTTATGTTATGAAGCATTAATGTGTCGTCATAACCGGTTAAAGGGAACTCCTTCTGACGTGGCTCCAATTTTGTGGCAGTATGGTGCGCTTGCCCGTTTGGAAAAGGGTGAACCCATTGACAAGCTGCTATACAATGGATACTCTACTATTTCCTTAGGATATGCCGGTCTTTGTGAGTGTACCCGGTTTATGACAGGATCTTCCCACACAAATCAGGAGGCGACTCCTTTTGCGTTAGAAGTAATGAAACGTCTGAATGATGCATGTGCAAAGTGGAAAGCAGACACAAAAATTGATTTTAGTATTTATGGAACACCATTGGAGTCTACTACCTACAAATTTGCAAAATGTTTACAGAAACGTTTTGGTAAAATTGAAGGTGTGACAGATAAGAATTATATTACTAACAGTTATCATGTTCATGTTACTGAGAATATAGATGCATTCGATAAATTAAGCTTTGAGGCGCAGTTCCAGAAATTGTCTCCGGGAGGAGCGGTAAGCTATGTAGAGGTGCCTAACATGCAGAACAATATTGATGCTGTTTTAGCTGTTATGCAGCATATATATGATAATATTATGTATGCAGAGCTGAATACGAAGAGTGATTACTGTCAGGTTTGTGGATTTGATGGAGAAATTCAGATTGCATCCAATGAAGATGGTAAGTTAGTCTGGAAATGTCCAAATTGTGGCAATACAGACGAAGATAAAATGAATGTTGCCAGACGTACATGTGGGTACATTGGAACCCAGTTCTGGAATCAGGGAAGAACCCAGGAGATTCAGGACAGAGTATTGCATCTATAATATTTATGTATGGCACGTTATGACCGACGGAATTATTAGTTAGTGAAAATAAAAAAACTGCCAGTTCTTTTCGAACTGACAGTTTTTTTGTAATCGCAGTAAGATGAAGACTTATCCTTAAGCTTCTACAACTACATTTACGGCCTGTGCACCCTTTTCACCTTCAATGATATCGAAAGTAACTGTCTGACCATCTTTTAATGTTTTGTGACCTTCTGCCTGAATGCCAGAAAAGTGAACGAAAACATCTTCTCCTGTTTCGCTATTGGTAATAAAACCAAAACCCTTAGGATCGTTAAACCATTTTACAATACCTTTGTTCATGGGATTGTACCTCCTTATAAAAATTGTATTATAGAGGTAATATCATACCAAACCCTTAAGAGTGATGGTATCATTTAACACTATATTAATACTTAATAAGTCTATCATTTATAAAAATGGAAGTCAATGAAAATACTTAAAATGATTGAAGAAATAATGAAAATATAGTATTATATTTATAACTGGATTTAAATGAGAATTCAATGAAATAAGCTTAACAAATGAGAGAATGGAGCTCTATTGATGAAAAAGAATATTGTATTATTAATACTGTGTTTTGGTATGATTTTTATGCTGTCCGGTTGTCAAAAAGACTATTATGGGTTTGGCATTCCTTTTAATATGAGCACTTCAAAATTACCTGGATATTATAATGCAGAAATAGGCGCAATGTGTGCTGATAATTACGAGCGGTTTATGCATGCAAGTTATATTCGTGTTATTGATAAGTTTGGTAATGAACAAAAAATAAAAATCAGTGCCAATATAAAACGTAACAACTGGGATTTTGAAAACTTAGATGATAGTGGAGCGTATAAGACATATATAGACGATGAAGGAAAAAGAAAAATTGGTATTGATGTATCAGAACATCAGGGGCTGATTGATTGGGAAACAGTTGCGGACTATGTGGATTTTGCCATTATAAGAATTGGATATCGTGGATACACAGGTGGAAGTCTGGTGTTAGATGGTTATTATTCTCATAATATACAAGAGGCAACTGCACATGGAATTCCTGTAGGCGTATATTTTTATTCTCAGGCCATTTCTTATGATGAAGGTGTGGAAGAGGCTAATTTTGTGCTAAATAATTTAGGTGATTACGGTTTGGCTTATCCCATTGTCTTAGATCGTGAGGATCCCATGCAGGAAGATGCAAGAACCAATGATATGAGTAAAGAACAACATACAGATGCCGCAAAAGGATTTTTAGATACAATTAAGGCATCAGGACATAGAACCATGGTATATACCAATCGGATGTACTATGCGCTATACCTAGATACGGAAGAGATGTACCAACATTCCATTTGGTACGCACAGTATGCAGATGAGCCGGATTGGCCATATGAATTTGCAATTTGGCAGTATACGGAAAGTGGAACAGTTCCAGGAATTTCCGGAACTGTAGATATGAATATCCAGATGATGGATATTGATTAGGGGAGAAAAAGGGGAGAACAATGAATTTTAATTTGGACTTAGAAATCGGTGCATTTGTGATAATACTTGTTGTTATTTTTATGCACAGGCTTGAAAAATTTGTTAACATCCGAAGGTGTATTATTTTTCGTAATATGCTTTTTGCACACATGTTTGCTATTGTGTTTAATTCCTTATCAAGTGTTTGTCTTTATTATTATGGTGAAGAAGGATTTGTATGGAGCAAATATCTTGTGAATTTGGCATTTGCATTTCGGTATGCTGTTGTGTTGTTTTTTATGTCTTATTTGATTTCCTGGATTGGTAAGAGCTTAAAAAGAGACCGGAAAAACTGGTTATTTACGCTAATTGTATTTTCTATCTACACAGAAGAAATACTTCGTATGTTTGTGAGTCAGCATTTGTTTGTGTATGACCCACAGTATGGCTATCAGGGAACGAAACAACTTTATATTTTAAATATAATGGTAATTGTGACTATTTTATATTCGTTAATTTATAGTATTGTCAACACAAGAATTATTTCTTATCGTAAAATGACAATTATTTCTGCCATTAGTGTTATTGTTATATTTGCAATAATGGTACAGTCACAGATTCCAGAGGTTTCTTTTATTGACTTTGTGATTGCAATTTCCTTTTTGATTTTGTATTTTGTGGTACAGAATCCTTTTGAAATGATGGACATTAATACGAAGGTTTTGAATCGTAATATGTTTGATGAACTGTTACGTGCAGATATTTACAATCGAAGATCCTTTGATTTGATTGTTCTGGCATTGGATGATTTTAAGATTGTGAACAGAAGCTATGGTGTAACAGTCGGTGATATGTTGTTGATACAGGTTGCACAGTTTTTGCGAGAGATTGATAACAAGGCTATTGTGTATCGATATGGTTCGGACCAGTTTGCCGTAGAATTAATGCATAAAAAAAGTGATTTAAACCAAACCCTTTCTAAAATTGAAGAACGTTTTCGTCACCCATGGATTGTAGAAGGCGTATCGGCAATGCTGTCGACTACGGTTTGCTGTGTTACATGGCCGGATGATGGAGATAGTTATGCTGATATTATAGATGTAATTGATTTCTCCGTCCTTACTGCTAAGAAATTCGGAAAGGGAAGCACTGTATATGCCAAGGATTTGGACTTGCAGTCTATTCGAAGGGAAAAAGCCATTGAACAGGCAATTGATTCTGCCATTGAACAGGATACATTAGAGGTTCATTACCAGCCAATTTATAATACCGAAAAAGGATGTTATACTTCGGCTGAAGCTTTAGTTAGAATTAGAGATGACAGACTTGGCAATATTTCTCCAGAAGTATTTATACCGATTGCGGAACGTAATGGATCCATTTTAAAAATGGGTAATATGATTTTTGAAAAAGTATGTAGATTTATTTCTGAGAATAATTTGCATGAAACAACAATTGAGTACATAGAGATAAATGTATCTGTTGTTCAGTGTATGCAGGAGGATTTTGTTGAAAATCTTAATGGTATAATGGAAAAATATGGTGTGAAACCAAGTCAGATTAATTTAGAGGTAACAGAAACGGCAGCCGTGAATTCAATTGCAATTTTGCAGGAGAATATTGAACGTTTGTATCAACAGGGTATTTCCTTTGCCTTAGATGACTATGGTTCAGGATATGCAACCATTGGATATATTCATCAGCTTCCATTTAAAATTATCAAGTTAGATAAATTAATGGTTTGGGATGCTTTTGAGAATGAAAGAGCAGGGATTACACTTCGCTATACAGTAGGTATGTTAAAAGAACTTAAGGTTAACATTGTAGCTGAGGGTGTAGAGACAGTGGAACAGCAAAAACGGTTGTCAGATATTGGATGCGATTATCTGCAAGGCTGGTATTATGCAAAAGCAATGCCGCCGGAGGAATTTGCCAGTTTAATTAAAGCTGCATCATAACAACATACTTAATGGCCTGTGGCATATGCCACGGGCTATTGTGATGTTTATGATTTGATGAAAAATGTGTATCATGTATAAAGTTAAAATATATTTAGAATGAATGATATGGAAATTAGTAAAAATTTTCCGGTGATAAAGGGACAATACAATCTATCACAAAGGAAATAAGAAATAATGCGAAAATGTAAGTAAAGGAATCATTTTGTGCATACATATGATAGAAAGAGAAAAAGGAGAATAAAAATGGCAAGAGTAAAAGCAGTAATATTAGCAGCAGGAAAAGGAACAAGAATGAAATCAGATTTACCGAAAGTGATTCATACAGCATTGGGAAAACCGATGGTGCAGTATTCCATTGATGCGGCATTAGAGGCAGGAGCAAAGCTTTCAGATGTCTGTCTTGTGGTTGGACATAAGGCAGATATGGTAAAAGAGGTGGTAGGCAATGGAGTTGTTTATAGACTTCAGGAAGAACAGCTTGGTACAGGACATGCAGTAAAGTGTGCCCAGGATTTTATTGGGACAGATGGTTTAACTATGGTGTTATGCGGTGATACACCATTAATTACCGGTAAGACACTTAAGACATTAGTTGATACCCACTTAGAACAGCATAATGCAATTACAGTGTTAACAGCAAAAGTAGATAATCCTACAGGTTATGGAAGAATCATTAAAAATAGTAATGGTGAGTTTGAAAAAATTGTAGAACAAAAGGATGCAACCGAAGAAGAACAGAAGGTAAATGAAATTAACTCCGGCATGTATTTATTTGATTCTGCAGCACTTAACCAGGCACTTTCCCAGTTAAACAATAACAATGCCCAGGGAGAGTATTATTTGACTGATACCATTGAAATTGTAAAAAATGAAGGTATTGGAAGAGTAGCCACTGTAGTTGTTGCCAATGAAGACGAAATCAAGGGGGTCAATTCCCCTGAGCAGCTAAAAGAGGCTGAGGAAATTCTAACAAATCGTAAATGATACGATAAAGTATATAAGTATAGATTCTAATATATATTGTTTATATACTGGAAAGAAAAGCCATATGAATCTATATTTTATGATATTATTATTGGATGTATGTAGTGGATTTGCGAAACAGGGGTAGATAATTTTGCGAATCGAAATGATAAAATATATAAGTACAGATTCAGATATATTGTCTATATACTGGAAAGAAAAGCCATATGAATCTATATTTTATAATAATTGGATGCATGTAGTGGATTTGCGAAACCAGGGTATGGATACATTGGTAGAGAACTGGTCATAACTACCATAAACAGACTCTGGAAACACGCCGGTACTTAACGAGCCGGTTTTGCGAGTTTAGTACCGCTGCGTGTTGATGGAAGCGAGAGCGGGTCTGTGCCGGTAGTTATGAACAGTTCGTGATGAAAAAGTACCACCCTGGTTTCGCAAATAAGAAAAAGAATAATTGAGGATGAGGCATGAAACTGATAGTTGGACTGGGAAACCCTACAAATGAATACGAAGGAACAAGGCATAATGTGGGGTTTGCGGTGATAGATTGTTTGGTAGAAAAATATGGAATCCCATTAGATACCATAAAGCATAAAGGTATGTATGGTAAGGGAATAATAGAAGGAAATAGTGTAATATTGTTAAAGCCTATGACCTTCATGAATTTAAGTGGAGAAAGTGTCATTCAGGTTGCAAATTATTATAAAATTGCACCGGAGGATATTTTAGTCATTTATGATGATATTAATTTAGATGTAGGAAGACTTAGAATTCGTAAAAAAGGTAGTGCCGGTGGCCATAATGGAATAAAGGATATTATAAAGCATTTGGGCACAGAGGAGTTTCCAAGAATCCGAGTTGGTGTAGGGATGAAACCCGGTCATATGGATCTTGCAAAATATGTGCTGTCAAGATTTTCCAAGGACGAGGAACCAATGATGCAGGAAGGCTTTTACCGTGCCTGTGATGCTGCACGAATGATATTGCAGGAAGATATTGATGGTGCCATGAACACCTTTAATGGTAAGTAGATATTTTAAGGATACATGGATTTTTGATAAATGAATTGACAGACTGATTAGATAAGGAAAGAAGGATTACTATGCTTAATATTGTATTACATGAACCGGAAATACCTGCAAATACAGGAAATATTGGCAGAACCTGTGTTGCTGCCGGCGTGAGACTGCATTTGATTGAACCTTTAGGTTTTTTGATTAATGATAAAATGTTAAAAAGAGCGGGTATGGACTATTGGGACAAATTAGATGTGCATACTTATGTAAGCTATGAGGATTTTTTACAAAAAAATCCCGGTGCAAAGATTTATATGGCAACAACGAAATCAAAGCAGACCTATACAGATGTCCATTATGAGGATGACTGCTATATTATGTTTGGAAAAGAAAGTGCAGGAATTCCGGAGGAGATTTTATTGGAAAATAAGGAAACCTGTGTAAGAATTCCAATGTTAAGTGATATTCGTTCTTTAAATTTATCCAATTCTGTTGCCATTGTGTTATATGAAGCATTACGTCAGAATCATTTTCAGAATTTTCAGTTAGAGGGACAACTACATCGTTATGAATGGTAGGAAAAATTATGAATAAAAGAACATTAAGGGTATTAGAGTATTATAAAGTAATTGAACAGTTAACAAGCTTTGCTACATGTCCGGAGGGAAAAAGACTTTGTGAAAAGCTAAAACCATCTACGGACTTAATGATAATTGAAAAAACTCAGGAAGAAACAAGAGATGCTTTGGCGAGAGTATATCAGCATGGAAGCATTTCTTTTTCCGGTGTTTACCCAATTGGGGAGGCACTAAAAAGGGTATCTGTTGGGGCTGCTCTTTCTATTCCCGAATTGTTAGATGTAGCTAAATTACTAAAGGTTGCAACAGTAGCGAAACAATTTGGTGAAAAGGTTCAGGATAAAGAGGAAAAGGGTCTGGAAGCCAGACAGGATTCTTTAACCGGTTATTTTGAAAGCCTGATGCCATTAGAACATTTGGCAAGAGAAATCAATCGTTGTATTTTATCTGAGGATGAAATTGCAGATGATGCATCTGCTGCATTAAAAGATATTAGAAAAGAAATAAAGCAGGTGAATCAAAAGGTTCACGCTGCATTAAATGGGATTGTAACCAGCCAGAATCATCAGTCCATGCTGCAGGATTCCATTGTTACAATGCGGAACGGGCGTTTCTGTATTCCTGTAAAGTCAGAATACAAAAGTCAGTTTCCGGGAATGGTTCACGACCAGTCAGCCTCCGGCTCCACTTTTTTTATTGAACCTATGGCAGTTGTACAGTTAAACAATGAATTAAAGGAATTAGCTGCTAAGGAATCCATGGAGATAGAAAAGATTTTGGCAATGCTTAGTGAACAGGTTGCAGGAAATAAAGAGGCAATAGAAAGTAATGTACAAATACTAACGAAGCTTGACTTTATTTTTGCAAAAGCAAAATATGCAAAATCTTATGATGGTACCGAACCTTTGATGAATCAGGAAGGTGTGATTCATATCAAACAGGGAAGACACCCATTATTAGAAAAGCATAGTGTGGTTCCCATTGATATTCGGTTAGGAGAAGATTTTTCCATGTTAATTATTACCGGACCGAATACCGGAGGAAAAACCGTTTCTTTAAAAACTTTGGGTTTATTTACATTAATGGGGCAGGCAGGCTTACACATTCCGGCTTTCCAGGGTTCAAAGCTTGGGGTATTTAAGGATGTATTTGCAGATATTGGAGATGAACAAAGTATTGAGCAAAGCTTAAGTACATTCTCCTCTCACATGACCAATATTGTATATATTATGAAGCATGCAACAAAAGATACATTGATTTTGTTTGATGAGTTAGGTGGAGGTACAGACCCGGTAGAGGGCTCTGCATTAGCGATTTCCATTTTAAATGAGCTTCATCATCAGGACATTCGTTGTATGGCAACAACCCATTACAGTGAGTTGAAAACCTTTGCCATGACAACATCGGGAATAGAAAATGCCTGTTGTGAATTTGATGTGGAGACTTTAAGTCCAACCTATCATTTGTTAATTGGAATTCCGGGAAAATCCAATGCCTTTGCGATTGCAACAAAGCTAGGTTTATCCAAATCGGTAATTGACTATGCAAGAAATCAGGTTGACCATGATACATTGGACATGGAGACAATCTTGGCAGATTTGGAAAAATCAAAACGTACCATAGAAGCAGAACAGGCGGAAATTGCTGCGAATAAAGAAGAAATACAAAAACTGAAGGATCGACTGGCTTCGAAGAATGAGCATATAGAACAAAGAAAACAGGATATTTTGCGAAATGCAAGAGAGGAAGCAAGAGAAATCCTAGAAGAAGCAAAATCCTTTGCTGACGAATCTATCAGAAAATATAATAACTGGGAAAAGAAACCCCAGTTGGCAAATAATAAAGATATGGAGAAGGCTCGTGGAGAAATACGTGACCGGTTAAACAGTGTAAATGAAAAACTACAGTATAAAACAACAAATCGAAAATCCAAAAGTAAGGCAGAGGATTTTCATCTTGGAGACAGTGTTCATGTTATTAGTATGAATGCCAATGGAATTGTTCGTTCCCTGCCAAATGGAAAGGGAATGATTACGGTGCAAATGGGAATTTTACAAAGTACAGTTCCAATTTCTGATGTAGAAATTATAAAGGAAGAGGAGCCGAAAACAAAATCCCAAATGAAGCAAAAGGCGGGTCAGTATGGTGCTTCCATGAGCAAGGCTAAAACCATTAAGCCGGAAATAAATCTGCTTGGTATGACGGTGGATGAAGCAATTATGGAATTAGACAAATATTTAGATGATGCTTGTCTTTCCCATTTGAATCAGGTTCGTATCGTACATGGAAAAGGTACCGGAGCATTACGAAAAGGTGTACATGAATATTTAAGACGGCAAAAGTATGTAAAGTCCTTCCGGTTAGGTGAATTTGGTGAGGGCGATGCAGGTGTTACTATTGTAGAGTTGTAGAATAAATTAGGAGTTTTCGCCCATTAATGAATGCTTATCATTGTTTGTAACTTTATGAATCATTGCACAAATGGCTAAAATACAGGCTTTTTTGTGCAAAATAAATAAGAAAGTATAGAGAGATTATTATGGAAAAGAAACGTATTTTAATTGTGGATGATGATGAGAATATTGCTGAGCTAATATCCTTATATCTTTTAAAAGAATGTTTTGATACTGAAATTGTACCGGATGGTGAATCTGCATTGAAAAAGTTTGGCGAATATTGTCCACATTTAATTTTGCTGGATATTATGCTTCCCGGAATAGATGGCTATGATGTTTGCAGAGAAATCAGAAAAAGCAGTAATGTACCTATTATTATGCTCTCTGCAAAAGGTGAGGTTTTTGATAAGGTGTTAGGACTAAAAATTGGTGCAGATGATTACATGGTAAAACCATTTGATTCCAATGAATTAGTGGCCAGAGTACAGGCAATTTTAAGAAGAACTGCAGTTGTATCGCCAGAACCTGTTTCCCCGGAAGCAGAAAAAAATGAGGATATGGTTTCCTATCCGGGACTTATGGTTAGTGTTTCAAGTTATACTGTTATTTATAATAATAGGCGGATTGAAATGCCCCCAAAGGAATTGGAGCTGTTATATTTTCTGGCAAGTAAACCCAATCAGGTGTTTACAAGAGAACAATTGTTAGATCAGATTTGGGGATATGATTATATTGGTGATACAAGAACCGTAGATGTACATATCAAACGTATCAGAGAAAAAATCAGTGATGGTAATGATTGGGCTGTTGCTACTGTGTGGGGTATTGGTTACAAATTTGAAGTGAAATAAGAAAGAGGGCTGTTAATTGAGACGAACGTTTTTTGATAAAATCACTTTGTTTATTGTTGCATTGGTTATTGTTATTTTTATTGCATTAGCAGGATATATGACATATGCCACACAAAATGCATTAATTGCAGAAAAACAAAATACCTTGACGAGAGAGGCTATTTTATTGTCTAATCAGGCAATTTCGCCGTATTTACAAGGAAAAACTACATTGTTGGAATTGCAGGAACGGTTAAATGAATTTGAAGCCACCTTACAAAGTAGTATTTGGTTTTATTCTCCGGAGGGTGAATTAATTGCTGCTTCCTATGGAGAATCCGGAATAAAGCGAAGTCTGATTCCAAAGACAATTGAAAAATTAGAAGATGATATTGATTTGCGTAAAGGTTTTGTTCAGGTTGGTACCTTTTATGATTTGTTTGATTCCCAAATGATTAGTATTGGTATTCCTATTTATAATGAAGAAACATTAGTGGGTTATATGATGTTACATACGTCCCAAAAGGAAATAGATACACTGAAAGACGATATTGAAAACATTATGTATATGCCATTGTTTGTAACGCTTCTCATTGTAGGAATTGTACTTGCGTATCTTTCAGGTTCTATTTTGCGTCCGATTGGTAAAATTAATAGTGCCGCTAGAGAATTTGCTAAGGGAAATTTTGATGCAAAAACCGGTGTGTCGCGAAATGATGAGATTGGAGAATTATCTGATTCATTGGAATATATGGCAAAGGAGCTTAGTAAACTGGATGAATACAGAAAAAACTTTATTGCAAATATTTCCCATGATTTCCGGTCACCTTTAACATCCATTAAAGGATACTTAGAGGCAATGCTAGATGGCACCATACCCGTTGAGAAGTATGATAAATATTTGAACATTGTATTAAATGAGTCAAAGCGGTTAACGAAACTAACATCGGGTCTGTTGGAGCTAAATGATTTTGATACCTATGGCCCCATATTAAAGAGAACAAGATTTGATGTTGTAGATGTGATCAGGGCAACCCGTAACACGGTAGAGGGACAGTGTGATGCGAAAAAAATTGATTTCAGAATAAATTGTCCGGCAAGTGATACTATGGTGTATGCAGATAAAATGAAAATCGGACAGGTGATTTACAATTTGGTTGATAATGCAATTAAATTTACACCTAAAAATGGAAATATAACCATTACTGTAACAGAAAAAAATGATAAAGTATTTATTTCTGTTAAGGATTCCGGTCCGGGAATTGAAAAAGACAAACAAAACAGAGTATTTGAACGTTTTTATAAAACTGATTCTTCAAGAGGCAAGGATAAACAAGGTACCGGCTTAGGTCTTTCCATTGTGAAAGAAATTGTAAAGGCTCACGGAGAACATATTAATCTGATTAGTACCGAGGGAGCAGGAAGCGAGTTTACATTTTCACTTCCTAAGAATGAAGAAAATAGTCAAATAATTGGACGAAAAGGAGAATAACATGAGATTTATAGCAGAATTAAGAGAAGGAGATATGATTTCTTCTATTTATTTATGTAAGGATAAAAAAACATTACAGACAAAGGCAGGAAAGAATTATTATTCTATGCAGCTCCATGATAAAACCGGTTCGGTAGATGCAAAGGTTTGGGATTTGTCCAATGGAATTGACCATTTTGAATCCATGGATTACATTCATGTAGATGCGCAGGTAACCAGCTTTCAGGGTGCTCTGCAGTTAAATGTGAAACGTATTCGAAAAGCTTTAGAAGGGGAATTTGACCCAAGAGATTATATGCCCTGTTCGAAACGTAATTTAGACGAAATGGAAGCAGAGCTTTTACAGATGATTGACAGCGTAAAAGATACATATTTAAATACCGTGTTGCAAAAGCTTTTTGTAGAGAACCGGGAACTTGCAAAACAGTTTAAACTACATTCAGCAGCAAAAACAATGCATCACAATTTTGTGGGTGGATTGTTAGAGCATAGTTTGTCTGTGGCTAAAATTTGTGATTTCTTTGCAAAACAGTATCCTGTGATACGTAGAGACTTACTTGTTACGGCAGCAATATGTCATGATATTGGAAAAGTAAAGGAAATATCTGAATTTCCGGAAAATGATTATACAGATGAAGGTCAGTTGATTGGACACATTGTAACAGGTACCATGATGATTGATGAAGTAATACGTGGAATTGAAGGCTTTCCAAAACCATTAAAGGATGAGTTAGAACACTTGATTTTATCTCATCATGGAGAGTTAGAATTTGGTTCTCCAAAAAAACCGGCGTTGATAGAAGCTGTTGCACTGTCTTTTGCAGATAACACCGATGCAAAATTAGAAGGATTTATTGAATTATTGGATGGCAATAATGATAAAGGAACGGCATGGTTAGGTTTTAGTCGTATGTTTGAATCCAATGTCCGTGCTACATCAAAATAGTAATGAAAAATAGAAGGTAGATTATGGAAGTATTAAGAGCCCCCTTTCGGCTTTCAAAATTAAGTGAAGAATATGAACAGGCAAAGCAAAATGGCAAAATGCCGGTTGAGATTACGGGAACCGATGGTTTTGCCAGATATTATACAATGGATAATTTAGGAGTTGGACGTTTAAAAATAATTGTTACCTATAACGAAGATAGGGCAAAAGAAATTTTAGACGGATTTAGTTTCTTTGATAAAAATATTTTATATTATCCGGCGAAGGATGCTCTGTTTTATAGTGCCGATATTCATGGACATACGATTCTTCGGCAACGTATGGAGGTTGTAAAAAATATAATTGAGCAAACAGCAACAACAATTGTTGTATCCATTGATGGTTTGCTTAATAAGGTGGTACCCCTAAAAGAAATAGAAGGTCATATGCTGTGTTTCAAAGTGGGGGAAACATTACAATTGAATTCCATAAAAAAACAATTAATTTCTTTAGGTTATGAAAGAAATGACTGGGTAGATGGAGTGGGACAGTTTGCAATTAGGGGAGGTATCATAGATATCTTCCCTATGAGTAGTGAATGTCCTTATCGTATTGAGCTTTGGGGTGATGATATTGACAGTATTCGAAGCTTTGATGTAGAAAGTCAGCGGAGCATTGAAAATGTGGAAAGTTTGTCCTTATATCCTGCTGCGGAAATGATTTTAGACGAAGACAGAATGAAACAGGGATTAAAAAAGATTGAAAAAGAACATAAGCTTTATGCAAAAAAACTAAAAGAAGAAATGAAAACAGAAGCTTATGCCAGAGTGAATCGTCAGGTTTCCGGCTTGAAAGAGGAATTAGAATATTTCCATAGTGCCATGGGTATCGATGGATATATCAGTTATTTTTATGAAAAATACGCAAGTTTTCTGGATTATATTCCAAAGGATGCAGTCTTTTTCGTAGATGATCCTTATCATGTAGAAGAACGTGCTAAGGCTTGTCAGCTGGAATTTAGAGAAAGTATGATTAGCCGGTTAGAGGGGGGATATATTTTACCCGGTCAGGCGGATGTATTATATGATTATAAGGAAATTATTGGAAAACTGGCTTGTAAAGATACAGTTTTATTTAGCCTTTTTAGTAAGGAAGATACTACCTTTGAACCCGGAACCAGACTTGTTTTTGATACAAAAAACGTACCAACCTATCATCATAATTTTGAAATGCTGTTAAAGGATATCAAAAAATGGAAGCAGGAAAATTACCGTATTCTATTATTTTCTCCATCCGCAACAAGAGGGGAACGTCTTGCAAAGGATTTAATGGACCAGGATGTAAATTGTTTTTTCCAAGGAGACAAAAACCGTGTGTTGGCCCAGCGGGAAATGATGATTACAAACGGAAGATTAAAAACCGGTTTTTTGCTTCCTGACATTCACTTAGTCGTTCTAACTGAGGGTGATATTTTTGGACAGAAAAAAACAAGAACGCGATTAAAAAGAAAAGCGTTATATTCCGGTGAAAAAATAAAGAGCTTTGATGACTTAAATGTAGGGGACTATGTTGTTCATGAAAATCATGGAATCGGTATCTATCGGGGTATTGAACAAATTGAAGTAGATGGTATTGGAAAAGATTATATATCCATTGAATATGCAGGTGGCTCAAAACTATTTATTCTGGCATCCCAGTTAGACCTGATACAGAAATACGCTTCCAAAGAAGGCGGAAAACCGAAAATCAATAAGCTTGGTGGTACAGAGTGGAATAAAACAAAAACAAAGGTGAAAGGGCAGGTTCAGGCAATTGCAAAAGATTTGGTGGAATTATATGCCGCAAGACAGGCAACCCAGGGCTTTGCTTTTTCAAAGGATACCCTCTGGCAAAAAGAGTTTGAAGATTTATTTCCCTACGAGGAAACAGAGGACCAGTTAAAAGCCATTGAAGATACAAAATCTGATATGGAAAGTACAAAAATAATGGACCGTCTGATATGTGGTGACGTAGGTTATGGTAAAACCGAAATTGCCATTCGTGCAGCCTTTAAAGCGGTACAGGATGGAAAACAGGTTGCATACTTAGTACCAACTACAATTTTAGCACAACAGCATTATCAGACATTTGTGGAGCGTATGCAGGATTATCCCATTCATATTGGAATGTTGTCCCGTTTTCTTACTGCGAAGGAACAGAAAAAAACCATAGATGATTTAAAAAAAGGACAGATTGATATTATTATTGGTACACACCGGTTGTTATCAAAGGATTTGGATTATCGGAATTTAGGTCTGCTTATTATTGATGAGGAACAACGGTTTGGTGTTGGACACAAAGAAAAAATCAAACAAATAAAGAAAAATGTAGATGTGTTAACCTTGTCGGCAACCCCAATTCCAAGAACCCTTCATATGAGTATGATTGGTATCAGAGATATGAGTCTGCTTGAGGAAGCCCCGGTTGATCGAAAGGCAATTCAAACATATGTCTTAGAGTATAATCCGGAACTGATTAAGGAGGCAATTGCAAGAGAGTTAGCCAGAGGTGGACAGGTATATTACGTTTATAACAGAGTCAATACCATTGCAGACGTGACAGCAGACCTTTGCAAAATGATGCCGGATGTTCGTATCTCCTTTGCTCACGGGCAGATGAAGGAACAGGAACTGGAAAATATTATGATGGCATTTATTAATAAGGAAATTGATGTGTTAGTAACAACCACAATCATAGAAACAGGTTTAGATATTGCCAATGCCAATACCATGATTATTCATGATGCAGATAATTTTGGTTTGTCACAGCTATACCAGCTGCGTGGTCGTGTAGGACGTTCTTCTAAAACGGCTTATGCATTTTTAATGTATAAACGGGATAAAATGTTAAAAGAAACAGCAGAAAAAAGGTTAAAGGCTATTCGTGAATTTACTGATTTAGGCTCCGGTTTCAAAATTGCCATGCGGGATTTGGAAATCAGAGGTGCAGGTAACCTGTTAGGAGAGGCACAGTCCGGACATATGGCATCTGTTGGATATGATTTATATTGTAAGATGCTAAATGATGAGGTGCTCCGGCAAAAGGGTGAAAAGGTGGAAGAAGATTTTACCACTTCCATAGAATTGCCGGTTGATGCGTATATTCCTTCTACTTATGTTAAGAATGAAATGACGAAGTTAGAATTATATAAACGTATTTCCGGTGTCTGGACAAAGGAAGATTATGAGGATATGTTAGATGAACTGACTGACCGGTTTGGTGAGCCGACTTATGAGGTTATGAATCTGTTAACGGTAGCCATGGTGAAAGCAAAAGCCCATGAAGCAGGAATTACTTCTATTGCATATAAAAACAATCAGGTGAGAATTGAAATGCAACCGGGTATCCGGGTGAAGGTGGAATTACTAGAAGCGTTTCTTACAAAATATATGAATAATGTTCGTCTTGTAACAGGAGAGAAATCAGGATTTGTTGTTGATTTGGAGAAACGGAATATTAAGAAGTTTATGAATGAACTTGATGGATTGATTGAGGATATCCGTGAGTTGCTAGAGAAATAGAAATGTAGTACAATATGCCTATGAAAAATCAAGAAAAAAATATTAATAAGAAAAAAACTTCATACATTATTTGGATTGTGGCCTGCTTATTCGTAATGATATTATTAGCTTTTGGATTATGGTTGTTGTGGCAACATAATAAAGCTCCAGAGGACACCCTTGTGTTCAAAGTAGGAAATCAAAACGTATATTTAGATGAAGTCAATTTATACTGTCTTGAAAATGTGGCACAACTTGGAATTACAGTGGAACAGTTAGATACTGTTGTTGCCGAGGATGGAACAGCCGCCCCTGATTATTATAAGCAGGAAATATTTGATTTAATTCTGGATAATAAAGTGACTTATATGAAAGCCATTGATGAAGGAATTACACTGACCAAACAGGAGAAGGAATCCATTAATAGTGACGCAGTAGCGTATATCGGTTCTCTTAACGGCTCTGTTACAAAACAGTTTGGAATAACGATGGATACGGTAAAAAGAAGTTATGAGGAACGGTATATCGTAAAAAAATACGGTGATAAATTGTTTTCTGAAATTACTGTAGAAGAACAAAGATATGCTACATTGTATTTATTATTATTCCCTAAGGTACAAATTGATGAAAATGGGAATTATGTAACGGATACAGATGGGGAAACGCCAATTCTTTTATCTGAAGACGAAATAAAAAAGGCAAAAGAAGATGCAGATGCTGCTCTCATCGAATTAAAAAATGGTGCAGATATTGCGGAAGTGGCAAAAAAATATGGTGTTGATTTGGTATCAGGGCAAGAGAGTAACTTAGTTGGAAGCTTTAGTGACCCCTTTGAGCCATATGCCCAAACCTTAAAAAATGGAGAGTTAAGTCCTGTTCTTGATATAAAAAGCTGTTATGCAATTGTACAAATGATGTCAGAAAATAATGAGGAAATTGCACAGCAGATAACAAATTATTATCTGGAAGATACAAAACAGGAAAAAATGAAAGAATCTCTTGCTACCTGGTATCAGGAGTATGAAATTGAAAAAGACGATGTGATTACAGGTTCGGCTTGGGATAAATTATCATTATATGATTTTTCTCAGTATGTGGAGGAATAGTATATGAAATACAAAAAAATGTTAATCATGATGGCGACGGCAATTTGCTTAGGTTTGATGCCCGGATGTGAGAAAAACGAGGAAGAAGTAGTCAATGTTGTATATGAATATGGGGATGCATCCATTACTTATGGGGAATTCTATATTTATGCTAAGACGATTCAGGAAGATTATCAGAAAACCTATGGTGAAGGAATCTGGAGCCTGGAATTAGAAACTGAAAACGGAAAGAAAAGTATGAGAGATGTTACTGTTGCGGATATTATTTCGGATATCAATTGTGTGAAGGTAATGGTGGCACAGGCAGAGGATTTAGATATATCTTTAAAAGATGATGAGAAGGAAACCATTGCAAAACAGGCGGATGATTTTTATTCAGGTCTTACAAAAAAAGATATCCAACAGACAGAGATAACAAAAGATGATGTTATAAAAGTAATGGAAGAAAACATGATTGCATCTAAAGTATATGAACAAATTATTTCAGAATGTGATTATGAGATATCTGATGAAGAAGCAAGAATGACGACATTTTATGATGTAGTATTTGAATGCTATGATGTGAAAAAAGATGGTTCTGTAGAGGAATATACTGAGGAGCAAAAAGCTTTGCAGTATGAGAAGGCTCAAGAGGCATTAGAAACTCTTGCGAAGGAAGAAGATGCCACTTACGAGGAGATTGTTGATAAGTATAATTTAAAGTATTCCAATTCCTATACCATGAAAAAAACGGATATTGTAGAGGAGTATGGCGGAACTGTGGCTGATAAAATACTTGCTTTGTCTGACGGAGAAATAAGTCCTGTGATTGAAAGTCAATACGGATATCATATTTTTAAAATGATTGAGGCAAATGATAAGGAATTGACGAAGAAAAATAAAGAGGAAATCGTTGCCCAGATGCAGCGGGAATTTTTTGATGAAACCTATGAAAAGTGGGCTAAAAAATATGATTCTCATTTTGATATGGAGTTAGATGTGAATTATGATATGATAAAGGGATTTCCGTTTAAGGAACAACAGGAGGATTGATGCTATGGATACAAAACATGCACAAACATGCGAATGCAATGCGATACATCAGGAAGTAATAGAAAAGGTTGCCGGTTCCATGCCGGATGAGGAAATTCTGTATGATTTGGCAGAGCTGTTTAAGGTGTTTGGAGATACAACAAGAGTTAGAATTCTATGTGCGTTATTTGAAAGTGAAATGTGCGTTTGTGATATTTCCATGCTGCTTGGAATGACCCAGTCTTCCATATCCCATCAGTTAAGAGTATTAAAATCAGCGAAATTAGTGAAGAATCGTAAAGAAGGAAAAGTGGTATATTATTCTTTGGTGGATGATCATATTAAACATATATTTGCACAAGGATTAGAGCATATTAGCGAATAAACCGGTTTCCTTTTTGCAATGAATGCTTTTGCAGGAAAAGAATGGGAGCAGAAAGATGTATCAGAAGGTTGTACAGAAATTAATAGAAAAAAATTACCATATTTCTTTTGCTGAGTCCTGTACCGGAGGTCTGGCCGCCGCAGCTTTAGTTAGCGTTGCGGATGCATCTAAGGTATTGGATGTGAGTTTTATTACTTATGCCAATGAAGCAAAGATACAATATCTAAATGTGTCTGAGGAAACAATAAAGGAATATGGGGTTGTCAGTGAAATGGTTGCAGGTCAGATGGCAAGAGGGGTTGCCAATACTGCAAATTCAGAAGTAGGCGTAGGGATTACCGGCATTGCAGGTCCTACAGGAGGAACGAAAGAAAAACCTGTTGGTATGGTGTGCTTCGGATTTTTTGTGAATGGAGTATGTATTACTTATACAAAGCAGTTTGGAAGCATAGGACGAAATGAAGTAAGAAATGCAAGTGTTCATTTTGTGTATGAAACATTATATGAATTATTGAATCGTTAAACTGGGTCGAAATAGATGCTTTCCTTTAGGAGATTCTATATTACCTGAAGACTGTAAAATATGAAAATCGAGTAGATATGTCCTGTACCACCTTCCCCAAAAGTTAGACCAAAATCTAAGGATTGGCGGACGGTACAGGCACCGACCTACTCGATTTTTTATTTTGTTCTCCAGGTTGTTGGAGATAATAATACTAATAATGGAAAGAGTTCTAATCGTCCTGCAAGCATATCAAACATTAGCACATATTTTGAAAATCCTGAATATAAATCAAAATTCATGGATGGACCCACTAAAGATAATCCGGGTCCGATATTGCCTAATGCGGAAGCAACGGCAGTAAAATTAGTTGTTGCATCGTAGTTATCTACACTGATTAACAGTAATGATATAACGAAAATAAGCAGATAAGTAATAAAAAAGATGTTTGCAGAACGTAGTATGTTATGGGAAACCGGCTTTCCATCCATTTGAATTACTTTTATATTTCTGCTGTGACATAATTGGTGTAATTCCTTTTTGACGGTTTTTAAATAAATTAAGATTCTTGAAATTTTAATACCGCCACAGGTACTGCCTGCACATCCACCAACAAACATTAATACAACAAGAATGCATTTTGATAGTTCAGGCCAAACATCATAGTCAATAGATGAAAAACCTGCAGTCGTCATAATGGAACCTACCTGCAAAAATCCGTGTCGAAAGCTTTCTTCGAATGTGTAGCCTGCAACCTGAAACAGATTCCATGTGATTACGCCTAGGGAAACAAGAAATAGCAGGCAGTATAACCGAATTTCTTCCATGTGAAAGGCATCTTTAAATCTTCTAATCCACATCAGGAAAAAGAAGTTATAATTAAATCCCGAAAAGAACAGGAATACGGCTACAACATATTGGATAGCAGGTGAAAAGGCACCCAGAGATGCATTTTTCGTGCCGAAACCTCCTGTACTTGTTGTAGTGAAGGAGGTACATATGGCATCAAAAACCGGCATTCCTGCAATCACCAGACAAATGACTTCAAGGGCTGTTAATGCAAAATAAATTGCATATAGATAGTAGGCTGTTTTTTGTATTTTCGGAACAAGCTTTCCAACACTGGGACCGGGACTTTCTGCTTTCATAAGGTATAAATCCTGTCCTCCGGTTAATGGTAATAGAGCTAATAAGAATACTAAAACTCCCATACCACCAATCCATTGGATTAAACTTCTCCAAAACAACATACAATGAGACATAGGCTCTACTTCATGCAAAATAGATGCACCTGTTGTGGTAAATCCGGAGATTGTCTCAAATAAAGAATTGGTAAAGGTACTGATTTCACCACTATAGTAAAATGGAAGACAGCCTGTAATAGAAAGAAGAATCCAGCTTAAGGCGGTCATTACAAATCCTTCTTTCGCGTAAAATTTTGTGTTTTTTGGTTTGTGTATCGTTAGCATCGTTCCGATTGCTAACATAACCAATGCGCATATAACAAAATATTTTCCGGAGGCTTCGTGATAATATAGGGAAACTGCCATAGGAAGTATCATCAGTCCGGCGATGGTATTCAGAATCCATCCTAACATATAAATAATCATTGTAATATTCATTTTAAAACTCCTATGCCAATATATCTTTTATGTCTGTAAGTCCTTTGTTTGTTGTAACGATAATAACGGTATCTCCGGTTTCTATTGTATCTTTACCACTAGGAGTAATGATTTTGCCGTTACGAACAATGGAACAAACTAAAAGGTTCTTTTTTAATTTTAAATCCATTAATGGGGTGCCGGTAACCTTTGATTCCTGTTTAATAGAAAACTCCAAAGCCTCCATTCGGTCATCTAAGATTCGATATAAGGTCTCTACATTACTACCAAAGGAATTTTGTAATGCCCGAACATACTTGACAATGGATTTTGCAGTAATATTTTTGGGACAGGCGATGGGACCTAACTGAAGGTCTCCAATCACTTCTTCAAAGTCCACCTTGTCTATTTTCGTGATGACTTTTGCTTTGCTAACTTTTTTGGCAAATAAGGATAAAACAAGATTTTCTTCATCTATATTTGTTAAGGAAACAAAGGCGTCGGTGTTGGCAATGCCTTCTTCTAATAAAAGCTCACGATTAGAAGCATCACCATGAATAATCATAGTCTTTGAAAGCAGGCTGCTTAATTTTTCACATCGCTTTAAATCTTTTTCTACGATTTTTACCTGCACCTTTGTACTTTCTAAATGCTTTGCAAGATAGTAAGCAATTGTTCCACCACCAATAATCATAACAGATTTAATTGGCTTTGCTTTGATACCGATTTTGGTCAGTAATGAATGAATTTCTTTTGGTGGTACAATAACAAACATATTGTCTCCTCTATGCAAGATCGTATTGCCATCAGGAATAAAGACTTCATCATTTCGTTCTACTGCACAAATCAATGTATTTTCACTAATTTTATTAGAAAACTCGTATACCGTCATAGAATGTAGAACGGAATCGTCAGGAACCGGAAGCTTAATTAAGTTAATTCTTGTTTTTGCAAAGGAATAAATGTCCAATGCACTGGGTACATCAATCAGCTGGGAAATATTAGCAGCACATGCCAGCTCTGGATTGATGGCCATGGATAGTCCAAGCTCCCGGCTTAAATATTTGATTTCGGAATTATATTCCGGGTTACGGACTCTGGCAATGGTATGGCAATTACCAAATTTCTTTGCGATTAAACAACATAATAAGTTGATTTCATCCTGACCTGTAACAGCAATTAACAAATCACTTTCTTTAATTCCTGCTTCTGACTGGGTACGGAAAATCGTGGCATTCCCCTCAACTCCCTGTACATCTAACGTCGATAAAACCTGTTCAAGTTTTTCTTCTCTGGAATCAATTACTGTAATCTCATGTCCTTCTTCGTTTAACTGTTCTGCGATGGCGTAGCCAACTTTGCCACAACCTGCAATAATAATTTTCATAGCGTCCCCCTACATGTATTTTCCATATTATAAACGATTTGTAATAAAAAACCAACTATTTTACTACAGGTAGCGTTTTACCTGCACATAAATCTTTCCTTTTCTAGTATTACCACCAACGCCGGAAAAAATAAATTTACCATATCCTCTGACAGAAAAAATATCTCCCTCTTTTAAATTAATACTGTTTCTTCCGGTAATGACACCATTTAGTGTGACTTTTTTATCTGCAAAAAATTCCAAGGTTTCTTTTCTGGATGTTTTTGTAAGATAAGCGATGATTCCGTCTAACCGCAAGGATGCCACAGGAAAGGATTCTTCCTGCAAGGTTGGCTGTAATGCAGGAATATTTGTGTCGACAATTTCACATTTTACGGTAGTATGCCGGACTTTCGTTAAATTTTCCATTATATAATCGGTAATGGAATGTAAACAGAATAAATATGCCGTTTTATCCTTGATTAATATATCTCCAAGGGTGTCTCTTTGAATCCCAAGATTCATTATGGCACCGAGGTAATCCCTGTGACTTAAGGTTTCTCCAAATTTTTCGATTAATGGTGTAATACAAATTGCGGTAATAGGAAATGTACCTTCATAGCCTAATTCTTTTTCTGACCCAAAACCTAATACCTGGCGCTCGGCTAATGCATGACCACCATAGTAGTTTGATGTGATATAAGAAAATTCATCCTTAAAACTGCTAATGATTGTTTGTTCGTCCACACTTAGAAAGTGACTATAGGTATATATATTTTGTTGATATGATTTTTTTGCTAAATCTAAAATGCGTCCTTTGAGAACCTGTTCGTTATTCATCGTTCATTTCCTTTATCTATTTACATTTCATTATTTTGTATATCTTATCTGTTTTGTTGATTCAGATATTTCAGAACTATATTATTTGTTATATTAATTCAAATATTTCAAAACTATATTATTGGTTATATTAATTCAAATATTTCAAAACTATATTATCTATTAATTCATATATTATAAAACAGTATTATCTGTTATGTTGATTTATATATGGTATTCTGTTTTATGTTGATTGATATATTATTTACTCCCCTATTTTGTATGATAATTATTATCCATATTTGTATGAAATGTTGTTTTTTATGGGAAGGAGTGCCGGGGTAATTTTCATTAGAGATATCAATTCACAAGTTATTCCTTCATAGTCATTTATGATTATAACAGAAATAGAAAATAAGTGAACAATCATATGAAATATGATATACTCGAAAGGTAAAATATTGATGATTTTAGATAAATTAAGGATGAGAATAAATGAGTTTGGAAAAAAATCAGGAATATGAAATTACAATAGATGATTTTGGAAATGATGGGGAAGGAATCGGACATATTGATGGAATGGCTGTATTTGTAAAGGATGCAGCACCGATGGATGTGGCAAGAATTAAGATTATTAAGGTTAAGAAAAATTATGCCTATGGACGGTTAATGGAACTGATCAAACCTTCTCCTTATCGTGTGGAGCCGGTTTGCCCTCATGGAAAGCGTTGTGGGGGCTGTCAGATTATGCATGTAAGCTATGAACAGCAGCTTAAATGGAAGCAGGACAAGGTATTAAACTGCTTAAAAAGAATTGGTGACGTGGCTGATGCAGAAGAAAAAATGGAGCCGATTATCGGGATGGATGAACCATATCTGCGTTATCGTAACAAAGCACAGTTTCCGGTCAGACGGGATAAAAATGGCAAGGTTGTCATTGGATTTTATGCAGGCCGTACCCATGATGTGATTGATACGGATGTATGTTATTTGCAGGATGCGGTCAATGATGAAATTATCAGACGCTTTCGGGCATTTATGGAGGAATATCAGGTAGAAACCTATGATGAGGAAAATCACAGGGGATTAGTCCGTCATATCTTAACCCGGATAGGCCGAAAGACCGGAAAAGTTATGGTGTGTGTTATTATCAATGGGAATGAATTGATTGGTGTTGTGCCGGATAAAAATGGAAGAAATCAAGATGTGCGTTGTAATATTCAAGAGAATCTCAATGAAAAGGAAAGTAGTGTTAAATCCGGTGGAAAGAGATTACAGAAGGTATGTAATATAGAACAGGAGCTGGTGGATTGCCTTGCAGGAATCAAGGGCATGACCAGTATTTCCATTAATGTAAATAAAGAAAAAACCAACCGAATTCTTGGTGATACCTGTAGGACTTTATGGGGACGGGATACCATTACAGATTATATAGGGGATGTAAAATATCAGATTAATCCATTGTCCTTTTATCAGGTAAATCCTGTGCAAACGGAGAAATTATATGGAAAAGCGCTGGAATATGCGGAGCTTAAAGGAGATGAAACGGTCTGGGACCTGTATTGTGGAATTGGTACCATTTCTTTATTTCTGGCACAGAAGGCAAAAAAGGTATATGGCGTTGAAATCGTTCCTGAAGCCATAGAGGATGCCAGAATCAATGGGAAGCTTAACGGCTTTGACAATGTGGAATTTTTTGTTGGAAAAGCGGAGGAAGTGCTGCCAAGAGAGTATGAGAAGCATGGTGTATATGCGGATGTTATTGTGGTTGACCCGCCAAGAAAGGGCTGTGATATTGTTGCCATCAATACAATGCGACAAATGAAACCGAAGCGGATTGTATATGTAAGCTGTGACCCTGCAACTTTAGCAAGGGATGTGAAGCTGCTAAGAGAAGGTGGGTATGAGTTGGAGAAGTGGTGTGCAACTGATATGTTTCCTATGAGTGGGCATGTGGAGACAATAGTTGCACTACATCGGACCGATATGTAAAAATCCTTGATTTTAG
>JBJENY010000026.1:0-23903 GCA_051880435.1 Lachnospiraceae bacterium
TATTAACAAAAAAATGCCGTATTTATGCGGCTTGTGGCGTTTCGCAAACGCCTATTTCGCAAATAAGACTTGAAAGGAGAAAGGTAATTATGATTGGACACATTCATTCAATAGAAACCTGTGGTACCGTTGACGGACCGGGTATGAGATTTGTAGTCTTTTTTAAGGGCTGCCCAATGCGTTGTAAATATTGTCACAATCCTGACACATGGAATATGCAGGGGGGCGAAGACCATACAGTAGAGGATTTATTAGAGCAATATGATTCTATGAAATCTTTTTATCAAAATGGTGGTATCACCGCCACCGGTGGAGAACCATTAATGCAGATTGATTTTCTAACGGAGCTTTTTGAAGCCTGTAAGCAAAAGGGAATTCACACATGCTTAGATACCTCCGGTGTAATGTTCCATAGAGATAATGAAGCACTTTTAGCAAAGTTTGACCGTCTAATGAAAGTAACAGATCTTGTTATGTTAGATATTAAGCATATTGATCCGGTTGAACACCAAGAGCTTTGCAAACAGCCAAATGATAACATTTTAGATTTCTTAGCTTATTTAGATGAAAATCATATTGAGACATGGATTCGTCACGTTATTGTAGAAGGCATTACTTTAAATGACGAATATTTGGACCGTTTAGGATATCACATTGGACAGTATCATTGTATTAAAGCCTTAGATTGTCTTCCATATCATGGAATGGGAGAAGCGAAATACAAAAAACTGGAAATGGACTATCCATTAAAGGGTATGAAAGATTTACCAAAAGAATCTGCCATTCATGCAAGAGAAGTGATTCTTGCTGCAATGAAAAGAAGAAGAAATGAAGAAGCTTAAAAAACACTTGCTATCTATTATCACTTGAGATAAAATATCGGTAGTAAGGGTTTTTAACCTATTACATTTACAATAAGGAGGACGCAATTATGGCATTTGTAATTAACGATGGTTGTGTGTCATGTGGAGCTTGCGCTGGTGCTTGTCCAGTAGGTGCTATCGCTGAAGGTGATGGCAAGTTTGAGATCGATGCTGATGCTTGCATCTCATGTGGATCATGTGCAGGAACATGCCCAACAGGTGTTATTTCTGAAGAGTAATTTTTTATAATTACACAATAAAAATCCGCTGAGTCGTCAGCGGATTTTTTTGTTTTGATAATATGTTTCATCCTATTTATATGTTCGAGATTATGTTTGATCCTATTATATATTTAAGATTGTGTTTAATCCTATTTTATATTCAAGATTATGTTTGACCCTGTTTTATATTCAAGATTATGTTTGACCCTGTTTTATATTCAAGATCATGTTTGATCCTGTTTTATATTCAGGATTATATTTGACCCAATTTTATATTCAGGATTATGTTTGATCCTATTTATATTCAAGATTAGATCCTGTTTTTATATTGAATAATATTGTTGATACACATTATTTTAAATTATGAATAGAAAGACTGTATTTATTTCTCCAAAAATTACAATTGGATATCGTAATAATATATCCGTTTTATTATCTCACATAACTAATAAATACATTTCCACTATCCCGAACCTTTTCTTCAAATTCACTTCTAGGTTCCACAATATCTTGCTGCTCAAGAGGATTAATATACCGAATCTTCTGACCATTATAACTTGTTACCAATACATAAGTTCCATCTGCAAATCTTGTAATTACAGGTGCATCCTTACATAAGTAATATAATCCATTTTCAAAATCGCAGCCAGTGATATCCGTTCCCTGACGTCCTGTATTTTCTAATATAATATCTTCAATAGATTTTTCTCCTTTTGCGATATCGCTTTGCAATACAGAATAATCAGGAGTCTTTCCTTCATATACCCCCATCATATAAATACATGCTCCTAATGTATCATCAATGGTGGCTACCGTATGAATCTTAATTTTATCTGCTACCGTATGATAATCCTTTACCGCAATTTTTCGCCATACAATCACACCATTCTCGTCTAATACAACTCCTGCATTTTCATATGCAGTTCGAACGGCCGTATTTAAATTTAAATAGGCGCTCATATATTTTCCCTGACCAAAGGCATAGAATTTCTTATTGGTATGGTCAAATTTAATTTTAACAGTTGTATCATTATCATTTACCGATGCCTTTGTAATTAACAACTTGGGATTTTCAGAAACAAATATATAATCCGGAAAAAACATATACAGCTGATTATATCCCTTATCAGTATTTTTATAATTCACAGATAATGTATTCTTTTTTTCTTTTTCCTTATAAGTAATGAAATCCTGAGTCGTTTCCTCAAAACCACCATTAATTTTTCTTACTCTGTTCAGATAAACCACATTATTTTTTGCCGTGGCATCTATAATATATACACCTGTTGAACCGTAGGTTTTTACTACATTATTATCCTTATCAATGATATCAATTGTAGAAATGGGACAAGTTACTGTTTTATCTAAAGCAACTTCAATGTCCCCTTCTCGAATCCGGCCTAATACCAGATCTTCCTCTACAAAACCAATGGCCGATAATTTTTCTCCCGCCATTGCCTTCATATTTCTACTCTCTTTTGTTTCTAAGTCAAATACAGTTACCATAGTTGTATTCTCTGTTAATAATTCATTCGGATATCCGATCAAATGATTATCTTCGGAAACAGCAAGATTTTGACTCAATACATCTTCAATAAATAATGAAGATTCCAGGGTTTTTGTGTTAATGCAGACCACACAGTCATTATCAAAATAGTAGAACTCTCCCTGTGAATTCAAGTATAACAATGTTTCCATGTCATCTTTTAAAATATTATATGGTTTATTGTTTTCTACAAATAATAATTCATGAATCGTATCATTTTCTGCGTCAAATTCAAATACGGAAATACCTACTTTTCCCTCATGAATGCCCCGGTTCATGTAACCATATACAGCAAAAGTAATATTACCGTCATCTGTCATTCGTAAAATTTTAATATTATTTTCATCATAAGTTACACGTACATCTGTATAATTATCATCCTTACAAAATCCGTATACATTTGTAATGGTACCTGCGTTATAATCGTAATACCAAAGCTGTCTTGCCTGAGTAAATGCAATCTTTTCAAGTCCTGAACTTGCCATATATTGAAAGTTTTCATCTTCTAAAATGCCTAACTTAAAAGAATTGGATGTGCTATCAATATTATTGGTGGTAAACATTGCCTCCTGGGAACGATTATAATCTAACAAATAAACCGTTTCATTATTTGCATATCGAACACGATATTCCTCTGTTACATAATAGTTTTCCACAACTTTATTTTCTACTGCAGAAATTAAATATTTTAACTGAATAATGGCGTAACTGTCATCAATTTCCTTAATACTGGGAACAGGAGTTGTAATTCTTGTTGGAGATAAATCCGCAAAAGTAATGGTTTCAAAACTGGAATGAATATTAACCTTAGATAAATATTCATTATTACCATCTTCATTGGGCTCTATACTTTTAGAAATCACTTCCTCAGCTTTTTCCTTATCAAATAAAGCATTATTAAAATTTTTAACAAACTCTAATAATTTACTTGCATGAAAATCATTTTCCACTACAACACGGGTATAATAACGTACCGCAACTTCTTCTCCCTTCATGGCTCTCATTACAAGAACATATTCCTGTAATTCCTCCATTTCCGAACGAAAAGCAATTCGAACTTTATCATAACCATCCCCTTGCTCAATATTATCAATGGTTCCATTTTCAATTAAATCACCCTGATACATACTTCTTAGTTCGTATTCATAAGAGGTATAATCCTCCTTGCCCTGATCAATCCATAATTCAATGGTCTTGCCATAATCCATTGGGGTAATGGTATCTCTAAAAAACGTAGTATCCACTTTTCCTGCATATCCATGTAATACGTTAATTAATTGATTATCATATCTAACATATACAATAGGTAATGTTGCCTGCTCCATTTCAATGGAAACATCTTCGATTCCTTTATTATCTAATTTATTAGTAAGAAAAATTGTTGCTCCAAAGCAAATGATTAACACAACAATTCTCCATATTACTCTTCCGTCCATATTTTTTCTCCTATTTTATCACAAGGATATTCTATCATTTCAATTCTGTTTTGTTTTTGCAACTCAAAATTTACAATTCTATACTATTACATAATTTACAATTCCATATCATTACATAACAAAACATTTATATCATAAATCGTCTTACATAACGTTCTTTTCTTCGTCTTCTTATATATATTTCCTGACATACCATAATGTAAAGCATTTCTTTAAATCGATTTTTCATATCAGGTGCTTCATCTTCTTCATTCTGGGTTTCTTTTCTATTTTTTTTATCATTATAATTCCAATACAAATCACATATCCGGTTGGTCATACGGTAAATGGTTACCTGATCCGGATATTCCACATAAATAGGACTTCCTTCATATTCAAATTGATCCAAATATTCTTCTATAATACTTGCCACAAGTCTTAACTTAGCAGGATACATTTTTTTAAAATATTCAAAATCATCCTGACAACGCTGTTCTTCCTTAATACAATCCGGAATTTCCGGAAAAAGTTTCTTTAAATCTACATTTTGCATATACATGGCAAACTCCTAATATCCTTTCCTATATACAAAATATGCAGATTTCCAAAAAATGTCATAACGCGGCCGAATGCAAGCATCCGTCCGCGATTAACATTTTAACTATAACATTGGTATTATTCGTCACCAAAAGAAATACCCAATGCTCTTGCATTTTTAACAATACTGTCTTCAGGAGATACATATTTCAGCTTTCCTGCTGACTCATCTAAGCCAATATCTGTTACATCGTTGTCCTTTAATACAACTAAACGACCATATTTTTGTTCTTTAATTAACTGTGCTGCATATGCACCAAAACGGGAAGATAACACGCGGTCATAAGCATCCGGACTTCCACCACGTTGTGTATGACCGGGAACAGTTACACGCACTTCACAGCCACAGGTTTCCTTAATTTGATCTGCAATTTCATATGCCACAGAAGGATATGCACGATTGGCAATTTTTTCTTTTCTCTTTTTCTTAGGAAGTGCTGCATCCTCTTTTGAAATAGCACCTTCTGCTACTGCAATAATAGAAAATCCTTTACCCTGCTTTGTACGTTTTTCTAATGCTGCACATACACTTTTAATATCATAAGGAATTTCCGGCAAAAGAATGACATCTGCTCCGCCGGCAATACCTGCATGCAATGTAATATGACCTACCTTATGTCCCATAATCTCTACAATGAATACACGATTATGAGAAGCCGCTGTTGTATGAATACAATCAATTGCCTGCGTCGCAATGTCTACAGCTGACTGGAAACCAAAGGTCATATCTGTTCCCCACAAATCATTATCAATGGTTTTTGGTAAACCAATTACATTTAATCCCTCTTCACGAAGACGGTTTGCAGTCTTTTGAGAACCATTACCACCTAATACAACAAGACAATCAAGCTTTAATGACTTATAGGTTTCCTTCATTGCCTTAACTTTATCAATTCCATCCTCTGTTGGTTCATCAATTAACTTAAATGGAGTTCTTGAACTTCCAAGAATCGTTCCACCTTTTGTTAAAATACCTGAAAAGTCAGAAGCTTTTAGTATTTTGTAGTTGTTTCGGATTAATCCCTTATACCCTTCCAGAAATCCGTATATCTCAACTTCCTTCTTATACATGTTCGTTAATCCCTTCACTACACCTCTCATTGTAGCATTTAGTGCCTGGCAATCTCCACCACTTGTTAACATACCTATTCTTTTCATGCGCATACCTTCCTTTCCTTTGTGGTCATGTTCCATTACAAACTTGTACGACCATCTAATGCACGAAGCAAAGTAACTTCATCAATACACTCTAAGTCTCCTCCTACCGGAATACCGGATGCGATTCTTGTCACCTTGATTCCTGTAGGCTTCACAAGCTTACTAATATACATAGCTGTAATCTCACCTTCAACTCCGGAGTTTGTAGCAATAATTAACTCCTCTACATCCTCTCTTAATCGAACAATCAATTCCTTTAATTTAATATCATCCTGTCCAATTCCAAGCTTTGGCGAAATTGCGCCATGTAATACATGATATACACCATTATATTTTCCTATCCTTTCATAAGCCGCCAAATCTCTGGGAGTTTCTACAACCATAATGGTTTTTTTATCCCGATTATTGGATGAGCAAATGGGACATACATCCTTATCCGTAAGGGTGTAACATTCTTTACAGTATTTTACATTTTCTCTGGCAGATATAATAGATTCAGATAAGGACTTCACCTGATCAAGTGGCATATTAATAATATGATATGCCAAACGCTGTGCCGTTTTACTGCCAATTCCTGGCAATCGCCCTAATTCTTCTACCAGTAGATTCACTTGTTCACTATACAAATCCATTAGAAGGGAAGACCTCCCAGACCACCCATATTACCTGTAATCTTAGACATTGATGCATTTTGATCTTCATCCTGCATACGAATTGCCTCATTTACAGCAGCCATAACTAAGTCCTCAAGCATTTCAATATCATCCGGGTCTACAACCTCCGGGTCTAAGTGAATTTCTGTAATTTCTTTTTTACCTGTAATTACAACCTTAACAACTCCGCCACCTGCAGTAGCTTCATATGTTTTTTCCTCTAATGCCTTTGCCTGCTCCTCCATCTGCTTTTGCATTTTCTGAGCCTGCTTCATTAAATTGCTCATATTACCCGGCATTCCCATTCCTCCGGGATATCCACCTCTTTTTGCCATTATTGTTCCTCCTTAAAATCATTTTTCTACTTTAATATGATTAAAATTAACTTTAGCTAAATTAATAGACTCTAAATCTTCTTCCTTCATAGCCTTCCTAGATACAACATTAATATCAACGGTTTTTCCCATTTCCTGTGCAATCAGGTCTTTTATACCGGCTACTACTTCCGGCTTACTGCATTTACTATAATCCATGTCTCCATAATCCGTATTTTCAAATGCAATCATGATAGATTTCTTATCTCTGCCAACATGAATCATTGCTCCTTGCAGCAGTTTAATGGTTCCCATACCAAGACGGTTAAGGGCCCCTTCATCCTGTTGCAAATTTTTTAGATAAGTGACAATTTTCCCTAAGTCCTCATATTCCGCCGGAGTCAGGTTTTTTTTTAACACTTCTTCTCTGTCAATGGTTTCCTCTACATTTTCTGATACGGTTGCAGATGAACCCACATTAGTAGTTAAGCCGGTTAAATCTATATTACTAATTTCATCTATTTTTTCCTCTAACATTCTGATACGTTCTAAAAGGGACGTGGGATCTAGTTCCATCTGAGGGGTTGTCATTTTTATCACTGCGATTTCTAAGGTAACTCTTTTTTGAGTAGCATAACGGATTTGATTTGACAGCTCCGAAAAAATACGGATACAACGAATGAGAAAATTCATATCTGTCTGACTACCTATTACTTTCATCGCCTCTATATTTTCTTTTGATAAATCTAATTGATCACTGATTCCGTCGGATGCCTTTAACAACAAAAGATTTCTCATATACCAGGTAAAGTCCACAACAAACTGGGATAATTCTCTTCCCTGCCATACAATCTCATCAATAATGTTTAACGCATCCATTGTTTGATTCTTATTCATTGCCTGCATAAGCCGATGAAAAACATCCATATCTACGGCACCTAACACTTCTAATACATTATCGTATGTAAGCTTTTGTCCAAGATAAAAGGAAATACATTGATCCATCAGACTTAAGGCATCTCGCATAGAGCCGTCAGCTGCCTTGGCAACATAACGTACAGCTTTTTCCTCTGCCTCAATACCCTCTCGATTTAATAAATCCATCAAACGATCATATATGGTATCAATGCTGATTCTTCTAAAATCATATCGCTGACAACGGGATACAACGGTAATTGGCACCTTATGAAACTCTGTTGTAGCCAATATAAATATAACATATGATGGTGGTTCTTCTAATGTTTTTAACAGTGCATTAAAAGCACTTGTGGATAACATATGCACCTCATCAATAATATATACTTTGTACTTTCCACTGGTAGGAGAATATTGTACTTCATCCCTGATTTCACGAATATTATCTACACCATTATTGGATGCAGCGTCAATTTCAATCACATTTAACGAACTGCCGGAACTAATTGCTTTACAGGTAGGACATTCTCCACAAGGACTTCCATCTTCTTTTGGATGTTCACAGTTAACAGCCTTTGCGAGAAGCTTGGCAACAGTAGTTTTTCCTGTACCTCTTGTCCCACAAAACAAATATGCATGTCCAATTCTATTATGAACGATTTGATTTTTTAATGTGGTAACAATATGTTCCTGACCTTTTACCTCATCAAATTCGTCCGGTCTCCATTTTCTATATAATGCCATGTAAGACATAAAATCTCTCCTTAAAACTAAGTTTTGCTAAAAATATTAGTGATTTCCAAATTTAAAAATCTCATCTAACATACGTAAGGTTTTAAAATTACCTTTCGCAGAAATTTCGCCTGCCATAAAACCTCTCTGGAAGGTGTTATGTCCTTCCAAAATAAGATTTAACACCTGGGTGCTTGTCCGTAGAATGACATCTGCTTCATCTGTAGCCGCATAGAAACATTTCACATGATTTGGCGTTGCCTCAATATGTAAAATTAACTCTTTATCAGAAATAATAATAGCATAGGATGCTGTAAAATCCGGTTGTGGATGATAATTTTTAATAAAGTTCATGACAATCTGATCAACTGCCGGGTCAAACTTTCTATCAGACCCACTTTCCTGGCCAGCCATTGCTTCTGTTTTTAATTCTTCATCAACAGCTTCTGGCTTATTTTGAGAATCCGTTTTCTCATCCAAATCTTCCTCAGAGCTATCATGTAACATCTTCTTAAACATAGCTGATAATTCTTCTATATCTTCTTTTTGCTGCTTCACATAAGACTCATCACTTACAAACTTTGACAATTGTTCACTTTCCTGTGGGGTCAGCTCAATTGTTCTTGTTTTTAACAAATTCGTCTTAACAGCCAGATTGCTGGTTGGCAGACTTTGTGTCTTTTGATTAATGGAACGATATAAGGTCTCCGTTTTTTTCTCTATAATCTGACGATAGGTTTCGTTCTCTTCAAACTCATCAAGATTTTCAACATAAGCAACTAATCCGGTAATCGGAATTCCCCCCAGCGTTTCCCAGGCTTTCACAAGACTAAGTTCCGCATCCCGCTCACCGTAGGTGGTTGCCATTACAACAGGAAGCATATATTTATCTCTTAATGCTTCTTTATCTGCATATAACCAACACATATCTAAAAACTGCTGCATAAAGCCACCAATACCAAACCACTCAACAGTAGTAGCTAAAATAATACCATCTGCATCTTTTAATGTAGAGGGCAATGTGGCAATTGCATTTTTATCCTCAAAGATATTATAACGACTCACCTCTACACGAAGCTCATTTAATACCTCTGTCATTTTGTTAAGCACATAAATGGTGGGGTCTTCCATCACACCACGACCACCATAATAAATATTGATTTTCGTAGGAATCACCTCTTTTCGCATACCTACTATAAGTATAGCTGAAAACAGACAATTTTACAAACAAAAAAGGAAATAATATCTCCCAATATATTTCCTTTTATTCAGGCTTTTCTCCCACATAAAACGTAATTTGGGAAAAAGCCACCATATCCCCATTTTCTAATATATAATCTTTTCCCTTTTCTAGCTGTTCTCCATTTAAAAAGGTTCCATTGGTAGAATTTAAATCAAGTAAATAAAGGATTCCCTCCACTTTCATTATTTTGGCATGAATCCGACTGATTCCTCTTTCAGATAACACATAATCACAGTTTTCCTTCATACAACCAATGACAATACTATGACCTTGTATGTTAATGATGGGATATTTCTCTTTTTCCCATGGAAACAAACATAATTCCTTTGGAGATTCCTCTACTATAATTTGTTCCTTGTCTTGTTGTGTATTTGTTAATATTGTTGTTTCCCCATATACCATTTTCTTTTCTTGATTTTGCAGACTTTCTTTTTGGTTTTCTGCAAAGGATTCACATATGATTCCCTTATTACATAATGCAGGATTCCTTTCTAATGGGATTGGAGCATTTTCATCCTCTATCATATTTTGAAAATATTCTTCCATAATAAGATCTACATTGTCTTCTTTTTGATTTAATATGGAAAGAAGAATGAATCCACATAGTAAAATAAAGGATAACAATAAAACAGGATAATATTCCTGATTTAATTTCCCATAAAAAAGTAAGATGACAAGAATAATATTAACCATAGCCAAAATTAGTATCGGAATCAGGTGTTTGTAATCGTTTCTCTTTTCATTGGGTTTTTTGTTTTCTTCCCCGTTTTCCTTTTCTTTCATGATTTCCTCAATTGTAACAGGAAAATCTTCTGGTTCCTCCGTTTGTGGTTGAGTCTGTCTGGTATCAACAAAAAATGTCAATAAATCGTCTTCCTGAAAATCCGGTTCTGTAATACAATGATATAACTTTGTTAACAGCAAAAGGGATTTTTCATTCTTTTTCCCAACGAATTGAAGAAGCTCTGATAAAAAAGAACAGATATCCTTTTGGTCGGTCTTTATGGGGCAGTAACAAAACTGTAATTGCCCTGTTTCTATATTGACAAACACATAATCCGTTGACCATATAATACAGTCATAAGATAACAAATATTCCTTTGTGGTCTGTATTGCCCGAACAATGCTTTGTACCATTTCTTCCACCATTTCTTCATGAAAAGAAAGATATTCTTTTACAAATGCAAGAGATGTTTTAAATTGTAACCGATAATATAGATATTGCTGGTTGTTAATCTCCTTCAGTCTATAGTTTAAAAATCCTGGTACCTTATGATATTGAAATAATTGATTACAGTATTCTTCTTCTACTACATTTTCAACAGGGAAAAAAACAAACTGTTGTAGTCCATCTTTATGATATTCCACGGGATGCAAGCTGACACCTCCTTATAAATGCTACCGGATTTTCTTTATCCCTTTGCAGGTGACTTGTAATCTGATAGTTTTTTACATGAAATATATTATATGGAATCTGAGCCATGCTCCCATTTACTTCCACCTGCACATTTTTATTTTGTTGATACAAATTTTCCGTTTCCATATACAAATTCTTTGAAAATCCAATAGAAAAAAGTAAATACATAATATAAAGGATAACTATCCCAAGAATCATTCCTATTAACATTGTCATTTCTATTGTTGCACTACCTTGATTTTTCTTCATTTTTCACCTTCCGCATCTTTTACAGGGAGGAAGTCCCAAAACAGAACTTTTCTTTACCCGGGTAACACTTCGTTTTAAACCACTACACAACCTGCTCTCATGATATACATTACTTGTTCTGGCAACATATATTGGGCCCTTGTCATTTGCAGCATATCGGCAATAATGGCAAGGTTCATATAAACTGCGATTATTACCATTTACTTCTCTGACAGACAAAGATAAATGGGTACAATTACGACTACAATGATATACCTCCTGATTAGGTGTAATATATACATAGGTATCTATTTCTTCTTCATCTTTTGTAAATCCCACAAAACCTTTTTGCTTTATGAATACAGATTTTTTTGTATAAAAAGAGCCTAGTATTGGAATATATATTTTTATTTTATATACTGCTTTTAAGAAGAATACTTTTTTATTGTCATTGTCACGTTTAAAAATAAGATGTATTCCCTTTTTTCCACCTAAGACAGACTGTTCCACAAAATAATCATTTCCTAAAAATTTTGTAAATTCACTTTTTAATAATAAATTGTATGCTCCATCAGATACTCCCTTTTCCTGATTGATATAGCAATATCTTGATATCACATCTCCGGAAGCTGCAAGGCTTTGATGAATATGAGCTTCTGCAAAAAAAATCATGATCATAGAGGCAATAGCCAGGAAAAAAAATAAAAATATGGGAATCGTAAAGCATGCCTCTATGGTAGCAGATCCTTTGTTTTTATATGCCTTCATAAGCTTCCTCCTTCATTGCCCTCTTTTAAAAACTCTTATAGGCGCTTGTTCATACTTGGATATTTTTAGACGTGCTTGTTATTGATTTATGAATTCAAAACAAAAAGATAACATCCTATAAGAGCTTTTAGAAAAGAACAATCCATTTAGTCCTTTTCGTAATCCGAATAAGACAATGTTTCATTAAAAAAGTAATTGTATATTTCTTTACTTCCGGCTATGGAAAATAAGGGTTCTAAAACAATACAACCTTGTATGTCCATCTCACCAACACAGTTTTTTATTCTAAATGCCGGATTATTTTGTTGGATGTTTAGTTCCATCACATCTAACATTCGTTCCAATAAGGTATCCATTTTGACCCCGTATTTTTTTGCAAATAACAGCAGCATATATTCCTCGTAAGTAAGTCCAACTGTACCATCTGTCTGTTGGGAACAAGTCAGGGACTTTAAATCTGTTTTCCAGTTTTTGGCTGTTTTTACCAACGGAACTCTTTGCCCTCCCAACAAATCCTTTACATCATAGATTGCCTCTCCATAGGACCAACAGCCTAACAATAAATACTGAACAATCTTTTCAAATTCCGGTATCCCTGTTGCCAAACAAATACCAACGGCAATGGCTTCCGCCTCTTTTTTCTTTGTGGAATCCGATAACAGATATGCATAATTCATTGGCATACGTAACCAGATCAAATCATTAGCACAAGCTTCCATATTGGCTTTATCACTAGATTTATTCTCCAATAAATATTCTAATTCACAAGTAAGCACGGTATCCTTATATGGATGAACCCCATTAGAAAAGTGTGTGGTAATATAGTGAAATACCGCTGCCTCTTTTGTGAAACCGGAATACCCATTATCATCGGATGTATTTCTCAAAAAACCTGTTAACAATCCGATATCCTGAAAGTCTGTATTTCTATTTTCCGTTTCTATATTATTTTCTGTATCACTTCCGATTCCATAATTTTCATTTGACAAAGTATTTCCCGGCATAACAAGATTAAGGATTCCTCCCTCAAGCATATTTGACAAAATCTCTCTGGGATCTTCTTGTTGTGAAACCTGTGATTCATTCTCACGAGTGTTAGATGATTGGTTTTCACCTTCACTAGAAATATTGGTATTATTTCCCTGCGCTACGGCATTTTGTTCCGTTTCATTTAATGCACGTTCTAACGTATCACCGGATTGTGTCCGCTGTTGTATCAAAGATCCGGCAAAATCAAACAAACCTGCTTCTTTCTCATAATCAATAATCTGTTTTTTTAACAATTCATAATTATGATCCACAATACCCACCTGATTAGTAACACAAATATCTTCTATGGAATATGCATATACACCTTGATTCTTACTATCCCCATTTAAAGATACCTCTAAGTAATCTCTCACTTTTTCTTCCAAGTAACCATAACTGTCTGTTCCGTAAGTAGGGTCCATAAATAACAAATGATATCTGGAAAAAAGCTCCTCATTATAATCCGCCATTATCCCGGTACGCATACTATGAACACAAGCAGCAGCCTTTACTTTTCCCGTATGTAATCTGATTACTTCAAATGCCGTTAAAGTAAGCGATAATAATACACATAATAAAATTGAAAGCAATACAGTTGTCTGCCCCTTATTGTTCATAGCATACCTCCCGTAACATTTCATTAAATAAGTAACATCTGATAATTTGATTTCGAATTTGTGTAACAGTATAAATACTTTACTTTCATTAATAGATTTTATCTGCGCTCTGATTAATAGAGTCCCAGATGTTGTTCACAAGATCTGTTATTTGATCTTTAAAGATAATTACCATTGCAATTAACACTACAATAATGAGTATGATTTCAACCACACCCATACCGGATTCATCTTTTAAAAAATCATGGCCAATTCTTCTGATCCATCTCATTTCATCACCTCCTTTTCTTCTTTTTTTATATAATTTGATTACATATTTCCCATTTTTGTCTCTTAACCACTATCTATTGAAAACTCATAAATGCCGGAAACATAATAATCATCATTATAATTAATAGTAATAACATCATAGGTCCTAATAACCGGGTACCTGCTTCTTCTCCATATTTTTTTGCCATATTTTTTCTTGTTTCTAAAGCATTTTGTTCTTCCTGCTCCATAATTGCTGTAATTCCTTTTGCGCCCTTTTTTACATTTTGCTCTAACAAAGTCATTAGTTTAATGTAACAGGGCAACTTCAATCTTCTTCCTAACTGGTAATAAATGGTTTCTTCTGACATACCCATAC
The DNA here is from genome assembly GCA_051880435.1 of Lachnospiraceae bacterium. Taxonomy (GTDB): domain Bacteria; phylum Bacillota; class Clostridia; order Lachnospirales; family Lachnospiraceae; genus CAG-590. The sequence continues at coordinate 14,345 of JBJENY010000026.1, forward strand.
GAAAACTATGACAGGCAATTTCTAATTCATCTATTAACACCTTTTGATAGGTATTATTTAAATTTTCTTCCTTTTGTTTTTTGTAATCACTGACTAACAAAGAAAAAATATTTTTAACCTGCATGCCGGAGCCTAACAATAAAACCATTTCATTTACAAACCATGGATAACATCGTTGTAAATCCATCCGTCTCTTTTTTTCTTTTTCCTGCTTCTCTTCTATTTCCCGAAACAACAAAAGACCGGCAACGGCAATTCCAAGTAGCCACGGAAACCAAGGGGATACTCCTTTATGATCTGTTCTTTCAATGGTTACTCCATCCATGACAGTAGGGAATATCACCGTTTTATCTCCCAGGGCGTTTTTTTCTATTTGCTTTAGGGATTCTTCAACTTTAGTAAATACTGCTTCATCTTCCCTTTCTTCTTTTTCATAAACCCTTACAGAAAATGTTTTTTCCTTCCGATATACCTCGTAATAAAGGGTAATTTTCAATTGAACTAAAATTCCATCTTCCATATTGGAATATCCTGATTTTTTCAGTGTGTCTTTATCATTTTTTACAATGCCTTCATTATCAATAATTCCGTAATGATCTGATACGCATTCTAATTCAAAGGGATATGCTTTCTTATCTAAGAAAAAATTTAAATCTGTTGTTACATAATCAAGGCTCTTATTTTTTCCCTTCATATGTTGTTCCAGATATAGAAATGCTTCCTCCATTTTTTCATATGCCTCATCTTTGGAATATTGTCTTTGGCTGACATTAAGGGTTATATTTTTTTCCAACTCATTTTTATTAAGCTTTAAAGAAACCTCTGTCTTATCACCTTCATAATCCTCTTTTTCTATTACGATAAAAGAATTCTTTTCCTGGTTTGCTAAGAGAAAACAGCCAATATTGCCAACGAGAAGAACAATAAAAATAAACATATGATATTTCATAAACAACTGCCAGCCGCTTAAATCTTTATCAACTTTATTTCGCAGCAAAACAGAAATGATAATACATCCCATTAATGGCACAAACATTACTAAACTTGCAATTTTCATACACAAATCTCCATTATTTTTTTTGCCCATAAATCAGCAATATAAATACAAATTAAAAATACTGTCATTAGAAATATTCCAATCAAATTATGATACAACGGGTCTAAATAATTACCATTGGTAAGTCTTAAATAGAAAAGCATTCCATAAGGCATAATCATCATAATTTTCTGTTCTAATTTTTTTTCTGCAATCATGGTAGCGATTTCTTCTTCCACACTTATTTTGTCAGAAATACAATTCACGGTTTTTTGTATAATATGAATCAGATTTCCTCCATTTCTTTTTGCCGCAACCACAACATTAGCAAAATTTCTTATATCTTCTATATCACTTCGGTTGCCAAAATCTAAAAGAAGTTTTTCCACAGACAAATTCATCCCCAGTCCTGTTTGCACAATCTCTAATTCCCTGATAATAAAGTCAGTTTTTTCATATAATAAAAGCAAATCCTTTTTTGCTTCAAAAAAAGCTGTTTCTAACGAATACCCTGCACTAAGAGAAGTCACCAATGCTTCCATTAAGGACAGGAATTGCAGGGATAATTTTCTTTTTTGGTCTTTTAATTTTTTATTTCTTAATTCCTTATAATCAAAGAACGAAAAAAATATCATAATGAAAAAACCATAGAAAGCGTTATAAAACAAAAAACTAATTAACAAACCTTTTATTACAATGAAAAGAAGAAATTCTAACCAATCCTTTGTTGAAAAATGATATATACTATAATGCTGTAATTCCATTTATGGTTCCCCCAATCCTCTTTGCTGTAATTTGTTTTTATTTAATAAACCATTTATTTTATTAAGACTGCCTGTTATTTTTCCTTCACACTCTTTTTCTTCCTGAAAAACATATAATGGACGGGTTACGATTTCTCCATTTTTAACCCCAAGTATTTCAGTAATTTCCATAATCCGCCTGCTATTATCCCGTAATCTTCCTAAATGAATAATGACATCTATTGCTGCAGCAATTTGCTGGCGAATTGCTAACACCGGCATGTCGTATCCCATTAATATCATTGTTTCTAATCGCAATAAAATCTCTGCCGATGAATTGCCATGTCCTGTACTAATACTTCCATCATGTCCTGTTAACATACTATTAATCATATCCATGGCTGCATGATCTCTAACCTCTCCTACGATAATCCGGTCGGGACGCATTCTTAATGCAGACTTAATTAAAGCTGACATGGGAATGGCATTTTCTCCTTCTACATTTGCATTTCTGGTTTCTAACCGGACCAAATTTGCAACCGATTGAATTTGCAATTCTGCGGAATCTTCAATGGTAATTACTCTTTCATCAGAAGGAATGAAATTGCTTAAAACATTTAAGAAGGTTGTTTTCCCGCAACCGGTTCCTCCGCTAATAAACAAATTATATTTTGCAACAACTAAAAGCTTTAAAAAATCTGCTGCTTCCTTTGTAATGGATTGCATCTGAATCAGTTTGTCCATAGTAAAAAATTCTTTCGGAAATTTTCGGATTGTCATAATTGCTCCGTCTAATGCAATCGGCGGCAATACCACATTTACTCTAGAACCATCAGGAAGCCTTGCATCCACAATAGGCGTTGTTTCATTAACAATTCGATTGCAATTACTTACAATTTGCTGAATAACTGTCCGCAGTCGTTCTTCACTACTAAAGCTTTTATCTGCAGAATATATTTTTCCATTTTTTTCAACAAAAATATGAGTAGGACCATTAATCATGATTTCGGATATTTCTTCATCCTCTAACAAATCTGATAAAACATCTAATCTTCGAAAGGAGTTGTAAAGCTCTTTTTTTAATTCTCTTTTTTCATCAAAAGTAAAAAACACTTCTTTACTTCTCATAATTATTGTGTTTTCGATATGATCAAGTATCTCTTCATCTCCAAGCTCCTGATTCAAATCAAAATGATCCTCTAGCATATTATGAAGATACTGTTTTTCCTTTTCTAATTCCTTCAACTAACATCACTGTTCCTTTAATACTTTTTCCACTACTTTTCCTATGTTTTCTTTTTTCGTAATATCAAGGTATAGGATTTTGTCTTCATATTCTTCTAATCCATAAAGGATTAATATATTACGAAAATTCTTTAATTTGTAATCTCTTACATCACCCTGTAAATAAGGGACGATGATAGCATCAAATTCCATAAATACATCCAGACTTTCAATGGAACCTGTTCCCATATCACAAATAAAACCATCATAAATACTTTTTTTCATTATGGATTTGAGCCATTGCAAATCCTTCCGGTTTAACAGACGATTTTCGAATGCACCCTGACCTAATATTAATTTATTGCCATCTTTTTCTATTACCTTTAGCAAATGATCTTCATTTTGTTCCTTTATGTAATATAAAACCTCTCCTGTATCAGTGTATGTTTCAAAAGAGGAATAATCTTCCATTCCTAAATACAAATAGGTGCCATACTGACTGTTTTCCACAATGTCACAAGCCAATGTTGTTTTCCCACAACCGGAAATTGGAGAATAAATGCCAATTATTTTTTTATCTGCAATTTCCTGTTTTTTCAGGATTTTTAATTGGTTATGAATTTCCTTTGCAATTTCTTTTGCACTTTGATAACGATAAATAATCGTCATCTCGTCTCCATGAATTTCTTCATTTTTTTCTTCAGAAAGGAAGATAAATATGGTATGCCCGTCCTCTTTCAGGAGGTTTGAAAAAATTCCTTTATTAGTAGACAGAATCACATCATAAACCATTTTATTTTCCATATTGATAAGCAATTCTTCATCCGTATATCCAAAAAGCTTCCATTTTCCCTTTCCCCATTCCTGAAGATAACTGCATAACAATTGCACGTAATCTCTTTCTTCGTCATATACACCTATTTTTATTGTTTTCATGTTTCCTCCTATAAAAATGTTTCTTTGAAATAATGACCTGTTTTATAAAAAATGTAATAAGAATACTTTTTGTCCAATATATATAACCAAAGCAATCAATATGGGAATGGAAAAACAAATGGTTTCCCCTTTCTGATAGAACGGCTCTTTTTTCATGAACCGTACCGGCATGCGTATCACAATGTATATAGCTGATATGCAAAACGATAATATTATGATTGCAATTACTTCTACTCCAAAACAGGCTGCAAGAAGACCGAACAGCTTAATATCTCCGCCTCCTAACCCTTTTAATAAAAACAAGGGAAGTAATAAAAAAAGTGTTATTCCTGCTGCTATCATACTGAAAAACAAACCGGTTAACCCCTTTTCCACAAAGGAGACAAGAAAGGAAATCATATATCCCCAAAGTAACACTTTGTTTTCAATCCTGTGTTCTTTTCTATCTGTTTGTATCACCCTGAAAAAAAGAGGACTTAACATCATCATTTTTACAACTATCATGGCATCACCTTTTCTTTTTTTGCCATTATAGGTGCTCCCATATGCAACGTCTATAATTGTGAACGAAACAGCATAATCATAATAAAAAGTTCATAAACATCCCGATTTATGAATTATTCTTCATACAAATTTACTTTATTTTTCATCTCAATTTATTTTTATGTAACAAATTGACAGATGAATGACAAAAAATTAAAACAAAAAAATCTGTTACTACAAACTGTAATAACAGATTTTTAATATGTATGTATTCACTTCATGTCCCAATCAACTGATTGATAGGGTATTATGACATTATGTATTGCCATTATATAATCATTCAATTCTTATACTTCCACATATTTATTCAATGTCTCCACAACATCATTTAAATTATATGGTTTGGCAATATAATCATCTAACTGGGCTTCTAAAATACGTTCCTTATCACCAAACATAGCACGTGCTGTTACTGCAATAATTGGCAGACGTTTTCTCTTTTCTGCCCTTTCAATCTTACGGATTTCTCTTGTTGCAGCCAATCCATCCATAACCGGCATCTGTACATCAAACAGCGCAGCCTGGTATTCTTTTTGCTTAAATAATTCCACAGCCTTTTCACCATTTTCAGCAATATCATAAGAATATCCTGCCATACCAAGTAATTTACCAATTACCTGCTGGTTAACAGGCTCATCCTCTGCTACAAGGATTCTGGCTTTTGCATGACCGATTAATGAGAATACTGCAGGATCCTCAGCAACAGCAGTTTCTTCAACGGCTTCCTCAGATGCAGCCTTAATAATACGAAGTGGAACCTCTACAATAAAGGTAGAACCGATTCCCTCTTTACTTTGAACTGTAATGGTACCACCCATTAATTCTACAATCTGCTTTGTAATTACAAGACCAAGACCGGAACCACCATACTTACGGGTATCTGATGCATCTACCTGAGAGAAACGAATAAATAATTTGTTACGGTCAGCATCTGCAATACCAATACCGGAATCTGCAACTGCAATACGAAGCTTCATGGTTTCAAAGGTATCATCTAAGCAGGCAACCTTAACTCTTACGCCACCTTCACTTGTAAACTTAATTGCGTTAGAAAGTAAGCAGTTTAATACCTGTTGGATACGCTGTCCGTCACCACGAACAAGCTCCGGCATATTACTGTCAAAGTTACAGTCTAATGTAAGTCCCTTATCCTTTGCAATTGGAACCTGTGCGGCAACCATCTCTTCAATAGCAGCCTTCACATCAAAGTTTTCATCACGAAGATTGTATTTACCTGCCTCTAATTTTGAAATGTCCAAAATATCATTAATTAAACGAAGTAATGTATCTGCACAATTTTTAGCTGTGGTTAAATTATCCCGATGATCAGCCTGTAAATCTTCACTCATTAAAGTAAGCTGAAGCATACCTAAAATACCATTAATCGGTGTACGAATCTCATGAGACATATTAGCTAAAAATTCTGACTGGGTTTTATATGCAGCATTTGCATCAGTGATTGCCTTTGATAATTTGTTCTCTGTTTCCTTTTGCTGTGTAATATCAATTACTACCATATTAATGTAGTCGCTTTCCGACTTATACATTACAGTATTAAATACTTTTTCAAGCTTTTCCATAGTAATCTCAACATCTAATAATTCACCAAGCTTTGTTCCGGAATTATTATACGCTTCAAACCATGCATTAATATCCTGTAATACATCAACCCGACTTTCTGATATCACTTTTCCATAATAATCAGAATGAGCCAATCCAAAATAATTTTCAAATCTTTCATTTGCATCTACAATTTTGTAACCGATTTGTCTACCGGTTTGTGCATCCTTTAAAATCTGAGCCTGTGCAAATCCAACCGGAAGATTTAAGAATAATTTTTTGTACTTATCACTCTTAACCGTTGAATCCTTTTCTGCATCCGCTACAAACTTAAACATAACTGCACCAATGGCAATAGCTAGTAAGATGATAACCACCGAAATACCGATAATGGTCCCCTTTATACCTTCCGCTTCGGCTTTCCCCAGTAAAATAACATCACCTACAATAGCCACTACAATCAACACCGCAATTAACAAAAAGTATATTACTTTTGTTTTGCTCACCCCGTCATTTTTTACCATTTTTTATACCTCCTTTATACCTTTTGCTCCATCTGACCTTTCTTATTTCGCATTCGCGATTCTATCTTCCAGATCAATACAAAGCATAAAACGCCCAATAATGTTGTAAGAAATCCTGCTAGTAAACCGGGACAATGATAAACCAGTTTGATATCATATTCTCCTTTTTCCAGCTTTGCCCCTATGAAACTATTCATAATACGAAGGGTTTCAACCTTTTTACCATTGGCATACATGGTCCAGCCATCATCATATGGAATGGATGTCATAAATACACCATCCTCATTTACTGATAATGTTCCTTCTATTTTGGTATCAGTGAATTTTGTTACCTTCATAGATTTGTTCAATAGTATATTATAAAATGCTTCGAACTGACTTTCAACAAATTCCATTGGATAACAGTATAATTCTCCGGATAATTCTTTTCCTTCATTTAATTCAAACTGAATATCCACCTGTTGTCCCGCTTCCATTTTACCTACATGGAAAATTTGTCCCTGATATCTGTCATATGCAACTTCTATTCCATCAATCAGTAATGCGACTTTATGAACATTATTTCCCCTGCAATTCACATATAAATCCATATCTTTGGGAATGGTATAAATCATATCTACCCTTGCACTTCCGTTGGCATCGGAATAAGAAACCATATTATCTGTTACCTGTGTAAATTTAATATTGGTTCCATAGGAGGATGCATCCATATCTTCATATATGGTAGCAAAAATAGGTTCCACACCGGTAAGTGCTCCGGATAATTCATTCTGTACGGTAAATGGTCCATTATTTCCCCCATCAAAATCAATAATATCAGAATTTACCATATAGCCAACCGGTAATGCTCTTTGATTTTGATATACTGCAACATCCTCTTCCTTTGCAAAATAATTCATGGCAAGATTGTTAAAGTCATTATCTCTGACATATACATATTTCATGCCAAACAATGCATTTGTCACAGGGGTTGCCCCATAATACAAATATTCATTGGCTCCGGTATAAAATCCAAGCTTACCCATGCAGGTTACTAACTCGCCTCTTACGGTTGAGCCAAATATACCAATACTTTTCAGGTTATGCCAGGTAGCTTCATCCACCAGCCTTGGAGCTAATATGTCTTCACGATAAAAGCTGTTTTCTCCCTCTGCTTCCTCTACCTTTTCCTTTAATACCTCAAACTTAGGCGTATCTCCATAATAATAATCCGGCTCAGAAGAACCAACCTGTGAAAAACCAAAGATTGCATTGATTCCCATTTCCAGTCCGGCTAACCCAATCATAATATAGGTGGGAATATATTTTTTCTCCGGAATGCTTCTATATAAAACAAATAATACAAAATAAACGGTAAGCAGAATAACAGTAAGAATATATGTTTTTACGTCATAAGTAATGTCTGCATGAAAATAACAATATATTACAAATAACATGCTAATCATATACGACAGTACAATCATTGGTATTTTAATATGATTTCTTAACAGATACACCTTATACGCCATCACAATCAATAGAAATACATACAAAAACACAAATCGGTTTGGAATTCCAAATTGATTATGAAAACCATGCCATATATAATTTAACAACTGGTTATTGCAGCTTACAATTAAAATCACCAATAATGCAGCATATTTTATTTTTCGTTCCAAGGAAATGTCCTTTATAAAAAAGAACATAAATGCAAGTAAAACTGTAAAAATACCACAATATAAATTCGTTCCTGCATCATTGATCTGGTTTGTTGTAACTTCAGAGCAAAACAAAGCAGAACGTAAGGTATCTGCAAATTTTCCATAAAATTCCCAATCCGGCAAGCCGAATTTTGCAGAGGCGGTAGTCATAATACCTTTATATGCCGGTAATAGAACAACTGCGCTCATGGCGGCTGTGGTTAAGGATGCAATTGCAAATCGGATTCCCTTTGCAAATAAATCTGTAAAGCTTTTGAAATGGAATGTAAAAAACCACAAAACCAAAAAAATACAGATCATAAAACTAATATAATAATTACAGATAAAACTATATAAAAGGGTAAGGATATATAACCGGCTGTCTTTCTGGTTCAGCATTTTCTGCATTCCCAATATAATAAGAGGAAATATATACACGCAATCTAACCACATAAGATTCCAGTAATATCCCACAACGTAGCTGCTAAAAGCATAAAATAGGGAAAAAACAACTATCCCCGGGTTCTTCGCCGGTTCCTTGCCTGCATGTCGTAAAAAATATGCAAAACATAAGGCTGCCAAAATAATCTTTACGGAAATAATCACATTTAATATCATAGGAAGATGTGATTTTCCAAAAAGAATAATAATCAAATTAAAGGGGCTTGATAAATAATAAGACCATAAGGATAAAAAATTATTACCAAGTCCAACATCAAAGGAATACTGTAAGCTTCCAAAATGTTGTAATTTATCCTGATATTCAGAAAAAAATGGTAAATATTGATGGACTCCATCAACTACAACCAAACATTTTCCTCCAAAAGGACCTACTTTTCCAATAATCCATGCACAAAGCATAACTGCAAAGGCTAATAAAAAGGTAGCTACATAAACATAATTATCTTTGCAGTACTTCCATATACTATCAAATTTATTTTTCATATCACTCATCCATCATTTTGATTACTCTATCATATTCTAATGTGCCCCCAAATAGGTCAAGTGCACTTCCAATTGTTACATTTAGTTTTCCATTAGAAAGCTTTCGTAACAATTCAATATCCTCATAAGAACCTACGCCACCTGCATAAGTAATGGGAATATTTCCATATTCAGATAACAGGGAAACCAGCTCCTGCTCAATTCCACTTGCTTTTCCTTCTACATCCACTGCATGAATCAAAAATTCATCTGCATATTCCTGTAGTTTTTCTATTGTATCTTTATTAACAACTTCTTGCGTAAACTTCTGCCAGCGGTCTGTCACAATATAATACTGCTTGTCTTTTTTTCTACAGCTAAGATCTAATA
>JBJENY010000027.1:0-4619 GCA_051880435.1 Lachnospiraceae bacterium
AAGACGAAAGAATAGAAATGAGTATTGAGGAACTGTTGGAGGAATTATAAATGGTACCAGGGATAGACTCTTTTAGAGAAAAATTTAAAGACTATACGGATTGTTATACCATTATTGGAGGAACAGCTTGCGACATTTTATTAACGGAAGCGGATCTACCATTTAGAGCGACAAAAGATATTGATATGATTTTGATTATGGAAGATAACTTCCCGGAATTTGCGACAATCTTCTGGGAATACATAAAGGAAGGTGGTTATAAGTGTGGTTGGAAGAACGAAGAAAATATGCACTTTTATCGTTTTACAGAAGGCAAATTTGGTTATCCAACTATGATTGAGCTGTTTTCAAGAAAGCCGGGCTATCATCTTGAAATAGAAGAGGGAATCATTCCGATTCATATTGATGATGATACTTCCAGCTTATCCGCAATTCTTTTGAATGATGATTTTTATAAGTTTATGATGGCTGGTCGAAAAGTTGTTGATGGCATTGGTGTTTTGGGAGCAGAGCATCTAATTCCATTCAAAATGTATGCGTGGATTAACCTTTTGAACCGAAAAAGAGCCGGAGAACATGTGAATGAGAAGGATTTGAAGAAGCATAAATACGATGTATTCCGCTTGCTGCAGATTGTTACAGATGGAACAAAGGTAACCTCAGAAGGACTTGTAACGGAGAGTATACATAGATATATCGGAGAAATAAGCGCAGTAGATGAAAGCGAGGTAAGACTTCAACAGATAGGAATGCCTTTTGATAGAGATAGGGGTGTGGAGTTGTTGAAGGAGATTTATTTGTAAGAAAAACAGTTATAAATTTATATATCAATTTTAGGAGATGGAATTATGCGAGTACTTGTGATTCTAGATATTCATCTGAATCTAAATTATCAAATTGATGAAGCCGGGAGAGTCTCCTTTGAATACGTTCCAATTTGGGATTCATAATTTACCGGTTGTAAATCTGTTTCAAGATTCGATAAGGAGAAGGTACAGTGGATAAGGATTATGCATATTGAAGCGATGCTAAGACTCAGAAAATTCTGGGGCAGGATATGTGGGAAGGTCTAAGTATACTGGAAGGCTTTAGATAACAGGAACTACTATGGAGAATAAGAATATCTTTCAAAAAAAACAGTTTGTGGTATTATTTGCGCTAATTGCCATGTTTGCGTGGGGATGTGCCTATCCTTTTATCAAACTGGGAATGAAGGAATGGAATATTGCAAATGATGATGCCGGCGGAAAAATGTTATTTGCCGGAGTTCGTTTTACGGTAGCAGGTATTTTTACCTTAGGGATTGCAAAGTGGAAGGGGCAGCCTGTTTTTGTAAAAGAGAAACAGGACCTTGCCATGCTTTTCTTATTTGGTCTCATTAATACGGCACTGCATTATTATTTTTTCTATTCGGGACTTGCATACTGCGAAGGGGGAAAGGCATCCATTATCAATGCCTTATCGCCATTTTTACTAATCATACTGGCAACCATTATTTTTAAGGAAAAAGTGACAAAGAAAAAAGCTCTTGGGTGTGTGCTCGGCTTTTTGGGTATTATAATCGTAAATTATGGAACCAGTCTGGATGGGTTTTCCTTTAATGGTGAAGGTATGATTATCTTAAACTGTATTTGTTCTGCTTTCGGCGGAATTCTTACCCGTATTGTGACGAAAAGAGTGCCTGCCATTACAGCTACCGGATACAGCTTAAGCCTGGGTGGTATTCTTTTAATAGGAACGGGGATTTTTACCGGTGGCAGATTTACCGGAGTAACTATTTTGGGGATTTTATTATTACTTGGACTTATTACGATTTCAATGGTAGGATTTATTTTGTATAATCAGTTAATCTGTTACAATGAAATCAGTGAAATCGCAATTTTCAATGCATTAATCCCTGTATTTGGAACTTTGATGAGCTGTATTTTACTAAAAGAGAATTTTGGTATAAATCATCTTTTAGGTTTGATTTGTACTTCGATAGGTATTTTGACGATTCATTACAAGAGAGGAGAATAAATAAATGTTAAAGGACGTATACGCAAAGTATTATTTTGAAGGAAATTATAACTGTGCAGAGACCATTATCCGTGCAGCAAATGAGTATTATGAGTTAGGGCTCCATGACAGGGATATGATTATGGTGGGTGCGTATGGTGCAGGTATCCAGTGTGGAAATACCTGTGGTGCCGTACTTTCAGCGGCAGCAGTTTTATCCATGAAATATGTAGAGGCAAAAGCTCATGAGAGTGAAGACATCAAGCCGGTGGTTATGAAACTTATGCGTAAGTTTCAGGCTAAATACGGTTCTATCCTATGCAAGGATATTAAGCCGCAGTCTTTTAAGCCGGAATACAGATGCCGGATGACAATAGAAGCTTCCTGTGATATTTTAGAGGAAACCATCGCAGAATTTGAGGCGGAAAGAAATAAGTGATAGATAATAATGGGCTATAAAATCCATCCTACAAAATTCTTTGACATATACATTATATAGTGCTAATATGATTATATAAAGGATGCTACCGATAGACGGTTAGTCCGAGTAAATTAAATAGACAAAAATTGCCGCTTCAGTTTACCAGACGTGGGCGGCTATTTTTGTGTCTTGTGACTTCCGATGGTATATCCAAGTCCGAAAGAGGTCAGGCATAAGCTGATAACTGCAATCAGACTTTCGATAGTCAACATTAGCATCCCCTCCTTTAGCAAGATTTCCGTCAGACAAACTGGGGATTTCTATGTAAACAGAGGGTCACAGTCCCCCTGGCGAAGGACTAACCGCCTACCGTAAATGGTAGCACCCATGAGAATAGTGTAACAGAAGGACAAAAAATATACAATAGAATATCAAGAAAACATTCATATGAGGAAATGATATGAGAACCAGAAGAATCTTGATGTCATTATTTGGCGTTATAATATGTGCCGTCAGCGTAGGTATTTTTAAAATTGCTGCGTTTGGTGTGGACCCATTCCAGTCCTTTATGAGCGGAATGGATCAGTTAATACCGATTGGGTTCGGAACATTATATGTGATAGTAAATGTGGTACTACTTTCTTTTACATTACTGACAGATCGGCATTATCTGGGAATAGCCACTTTTATTAACCTGTTTCTGCTAGGGTATATAACGGAATATACATATGTTACATTGCAGAGAATTCTCGTAAATCCCACTATCTGGGTTCGGGTAATCTGTTTAATTGTAGGAATTGTGGTAATTTGTATTGGCTCATCACTTTATATGACGGCTGATTTGGGGGTTTCTACTTATGATGCGGTTGCGTTGGTGTTGGTAAATAAATACAAAATAGGGCAGTTTAAGTATATTCGTATATGTACGGATTTTGTCTGCGTGGCTTTGGGGGTTACCCTTTTCATGATTGCGGGAGGAAAAGTAAGAGAGATTCCAACAATCGCCGGAATAGGCACCATTGTGACGGCTTTCTTTATGGGACCGCTAATTGAATTTTTTAATAAGAAGATTGCAAGACCGATATTAAAAGAAAAATAGAGGTGTAAAAAGAAAGTGGCTTGGAACATTTCCAAACCACTTTTATATGTACATATTTAAGGATTCAACTTAGAAGTAGGTGTTGAATAGGTTTCCAACATTCATATTGTTACCGAAAGTACCATTCTGGGTGTAGGTATTTGCCTTGGATGCAACTGTGTCGGCGGCAAAATTAATAAGGGAAGACTGTGCACTTACCCGATATGCATAGGAACCGGCTCCCTGGAACAAGGACTTTACAGAGGAAAGATCGGCTTTCATGAAAGTATCTTTATCCAGTTTCAGGTTGCTGTTTTCGTCAATGGTAATACCGATCTTAGCCAAAGCCTTGCTATTGCTTTCGGTTGATATTGCCAGATTGGTTGCTTTGTCCGTGACAGAAGAATTACCAAGTTTGTCAACAGAATTAATTGCGGCATTATAATTATCCACGAATTTGCTTACTGCATCATAAGCTTCAGCAGACACCTCATCACCGGAGAAAACAGATTTCTTACCGGTTGTCAGAAGAGCATCAGCACTTTCTTTTAACTTGTCGGTGGATTCCTGTACGTTTGCAATCCTCTTGGTGGTTTCTGCATCAATAAAGGATTCATTCTTAGAAATCTTATTATTCGCAATGGAAGTAACGGAGGATTTTGAATCCTGATTGAAGTAAGCTCTCATCAGTTTTCCGTAACTGCCATTTTTTATGCTGCTATAATCGGATAAAAAATTAAGATTACCAAGTCCGGAGGATTTTCCGTTTGAGGAATTCATCCCCTGAAAGAGGTAAGAGTAGTCGGTGCGACTGGAAATATTAATACCCATAAATATCCCTCCTTGTGTAAAAAATCGGCATCCATGCCTAACCTGTATCTGTTCTTCAGCAAACAGTATACCAATTGTTATTATAAGTATAGCAGAGAGAAAAGTAGAATGCAAACTTTTATGACAAAAAATTTTAAATTTTTGTTGACAATCAGACTCCAGAATGGTATTATCGTACTTGCGTGGTGAGAAACCATGAAAAATGCGGAAGTGCTGGAATTGGCAGACAGGCAAGACTAAGGATCTTGTGTCGGTATAGACGTGTGGGTTCAAGTCCCATCTTCCGCAGTA
>JBJENY010000028.1:0-4435 GCA_051880435.1 Lachnospiraceae bacterium
CTTCTATATCCTTATTCACTACACTTCCCGCACCAATGATTGTATTATTTCCAATTGTAACACCGGGAAGAACTGGTGTGGTGATACAAAAGTCTCCCTTTATCTCCATATCCGATTGTTCTAAAAAATCTGCAAATATAGTAAGGATTAAGCGCCAAAAAGTCAAGAACTTTATACAATTATTATATAAATCCGGAAGAATAAAATTTCGGAAACTCAAACCTTCAAGTGATTGAATTACTACACAATTTATGATAAAATTTACTCTATTCAAAACATATTATACCGACAACAACGAAATGAAATAAAAGGGGTGTTACAAATGAAGTCAATTAAAGGAAAAATCGTAACTTTAGTTGCCATATGTGCAGTAGTATCTACATTAATTAATGGTACCTTCAGTTATCAGGGTGCTGCAAAAGTCATCAATGGGGACGCACACAAAATGATGTCTATGGAATGTAGAAACGGGGGACAGGAAATTGATTCTATGTTGAAACAGGTAGAACAGTCCGTGGATACCCTTGCCGAAATGGCAGAGCAATCATTAACAGATTTAAACGCATTCAAGACCAGCGACGAATACGTAAAGGAATATACAAAATCCCTTGAAGCCTTCGCACTGGAATCCGCAAATAATACCGAAGGTGCTCTTACTTATTATATTCGATATAATCCGGAATTTACGAATCCTACCTCCGGAATCTTCGCAACAAAAAGCTCTGCAGATGCAGAATTTGAACAATTGACACCAACAGATTTCAGTATGTATGATCCAAGTGATCTAGAACATGTAGGCTGGTATTATATACCGGTTCAAAACGGAACTGCAACATGGATGGACCCATACTTAAACTCCAATATTAATGTATATATGATTTCTTATGTGGTACCAATTTATGTAAATGATGTATCAATTGGTATTGTAGGTATGGATATTGATTTCAGTCTCATTGAATCAATTGCCGAAGATACAACGGTTTATGATTCCGGTGCTGCATTTATTGTAAATAGCAACAATCAGATTATGTACCATAAGAATCTGGAATTTGGAACGGATTTAAACAATGCAGATAACGGAGCATACAGTGAACTGGCAAAGGGACTTAATGATAGCAAGATGTCAGAAAGCGGTATTTCTTATACCTATGAAGGAGCAGATAAGATTGGCTTTTATCAGGAGCTTGCAAATGGTATGAAATTCGTTTTATCGGCACCTACCGAAGAAATTCGTGACCATGCATCCACTGTTTTAACAATGAATATGATTGCAATGGGAATTGCACTGTTAATCTCTATCTTACTGGGATATTTCATGAGTGCAGGTATTGCCTCTCCGATTAAACAGGTAACAGAAATTGTACGTAAGATTGCAGATTTAAATCTACGTCGTGATGCTCGAATTGATCACTTAAGCAGACAGAAAGATGAAACAGGAGCCATGTCCAGAGCCGTTCAGGAAATGAATGACCGATTGTTAGATATGGTACAACAATTGGAAGAAACCGGTATGGTTGTCCGGGAAAACGCCGAAAAATTAGAGGCCAGTTCCCAAGGTGTCAGTGAAATGTGTAGTGACAATTCCGCTACAACAGAAGAATTGGCAGCAGCAATGCAGGAATCTTCTGCAACTGCAGAAACCATTACCAGAAATATTGAAACCGTACATGATAACGCAAGAGAAATTATGAACCTGTCTAAGAACGGAGAATCGGATTCGCAAAAGATTTTGGAGCGGGCACGGGCATTAAGTGGCACTACCACGGAGGCTACACAGCGCACAAAAACAATGTACGAACAGGTACGTCAGCAAACAGCTCTTGCAATTGAGAAATCGAAAGCAGTAGACCGGATTAATGAATTAACACAAACCATTTTAGAAATATCTTCCCAGACGAACCTGCTTGCTCTAAATGCTTCTATTGAGGCAGCCAGAGCAGGAGAATCCGGTCGCGGTTTTGCAGTAGTTGCAGATGAGATTGGTAATCTGGCAAATCAAACCCAGGAAACAGTAAGCGACATTGATACCATTATAAAAGAAGTATACGAGGCAGTGAATAACATGACAGCCTGTCTGAATGCATCAACATCCTTCCTGGAAGAAACCGTTTTAGTAGACTATAATGAATTCCTACAGGTAAGCAAACAGTATGCAGAAGATGCCGGTAATTTTGAAGCTAATATGAAAGAAATCAGTGGTTCCATTATATCTCTTGGCACAGCCATCAAAGAAATCACGGAAGCCATGGAGGGTATCAGCAAAATGACAGAAGAATCTGCAGAAGGTATTTCAGTCATAGCCGCAAAGACCAGTGTTATCGTTCAGAAGATGGCTGATGAAGAAGATTTAGTTTCCATTAACCGTGACAAAGCACAAAGATTAGGAGAAATCGTAAGCAATTTCACGTTAGATTAATGATAATACTTGTTTTAAAGGGGCTTTCATATAAGTTTACGATTTAGAAATAAAAAGAGATAAGAATAAGATAATATTGTCATGCAAAAAAGCATATCTTCGGATATGCTTTTTTGTATGATATTCAAGAAAATTTCCGATTAATTATCCGGCTTATCCGGAAGGATATCCCATACTACCAACCCAAATCCATAAGCCAGGTATTCAGTCTCCGTTCCCTATCTGTTTCACTTAAGCCCTCCTCTGCCGGTGCCTTGTATTCTCCTTTGATGTTACCATCTACAATATATAATACCCGCTTACATTTTGCTGCAACCTTTGCATCATGGGTAACCATCATAATAGCGGTTCCCTCCCGGTTTAATTTCACCAGCTCCTCCATTACGTCTTTGGAGGCGGCCCGGTTTAATGCACCGGTTGGCTCATCTGCAAATAACAGCTTTGGATGATTCATCATACTTCTGCAGATACAGGCACGCTGCAGCTGCCCTCCGGAAACCTCATTGATGTCATTATCTGCCACATCAATAATATCAAGCTTTCTCATAAGACTTTCTGCCCGTTCCACTTTACTTTTCCTTGTCTCTTCTGTTTTTTTACTTTCCAATGCAGGCAAAAGAATATTATCTAATACTGTCAGATTTTTCATCATATACATTTGCTGAAAAATAAATCCCATTTCATCCAGCCGTAATTTAGCAAGGGCATTGGAAGAAAGCTTTGTTATATCCTCTCCATCAAACAAAACGGTTCCACTTGTTGGCGTGTCCATACCGGATACGGAATAAAGCAATGTGGATTTTCCGGAACCGGATGGACCCATAATTGCCACCATGTCTTCCTCTTCAATTTCAAAATTTACATTTCTTAATACATTATTTTGTCTTTTATCTATTACATAAGTTTTGCATAAATCTTTAACTTCTAAAATATTTGCCATAATAATTCCTTTCCTTATTCCACATTTACAATATCAGAGCTGTTTATTTTTCTTGTATAAAGGGTTGTTAACCAAAGTGCAGCTAAGGTAACCAGCAAAATGATTCCCGGATATATAACAACTAAGGTTAGCGGGTTAAAATAATAATTTACATGGGTCATTCCCATCATCTTCCATATTGGATTACACCATAGCCTTGTCACAGGTATGGTTAATATAACAGCCAGCATTTCCGAGATGCCTGCCACAATCATAAACCGGTATACATGCCATTTTATAATGACTGAATTTTGAAAACCAATGGATTTTAACAATGCAATCTGGCCAGTTTCATCGGATATAAATGTACGTTCCATTAACACAGTAACCAGTATGACTACAATTCCCGTAATACATAAAAGCAGGAAAGAAACGGATTCCATGGTGTCCACAACACCAATACAATCTACGCAATATTCTGCCGCATCATATACCCCTTCAATACCATACATATCCTTAATTTTCTCAATACGACTTTCTATTTCCTTTTCATCCGGGTGGTCATTAAAATTAATCTGGAAAGACATTAATGCATTGGAATACTCCATAGAGGTTGGTGCATCCTCATGCAGTCTTGCCACCTGTCCTAACTGATTCATCGTCTGGAAATAAGCTACTACCATACAGTCTTTTTTCTCACTTCCAAAATCAATGGTTACCGTATCTCCAATATGTGCACCAATCTGTTCTGAAACCATAGGTGTAATAGCAATCTCGGAATCATTTTGTGGCGGTGTTCCCTCTATGTAGTCATAATCAGATGTAGAGGTTTTTGTATTTTTTTGGAAAATAACAGAATATAGCTTTCCATTTACTTCACAGGGATACTTATACCACACTTCCATACTTGCTGTTCCCGGCATTCCAGCTTCTTTTAAATCTCTCTCAATCACATTAAATTTATCCTCCAGCTGTTCATCCCCATTCTTTCCCATGATATCCATTTTAATAAGTTTTGAATCTGTAATATAAACATCCGATTCTATTCCAAATGCAGTAACCAGATTCTTACTTTTCATGGTATCTGTCACAAGAACCAC
>JBJENY010000029.1:0-22747 GCA_051880435.1 Lachnospiraceae bacterium
TTCAATCCTTTGTAGCTTAGCTCTCAAATTTGTCTAACTTTTTGGGGTCAGATCAGGGACGGATGCTATTTCTTTTTATTGTTATGATTATCTATGTAAGATAGAGCCGTTAATACTACTAGCAATAAAGTGAGTACTTCTATTGTGTTCATAGGGCATCACCCTCCTTTTATACTAGAGGGCATCTGATAATCGGAAAATCGCATCCAACTTTCTATTTGATTATACAAATAAATCATAACATAAATCGAACGAATGTTCAACGAAAAAAATAAGCATCCCAACCGCCCAAAGTGAAGATGCTTAATTTCTTTTTACTTATAAAACTGAGGGCAAATCGGAGACATATCCGATTGCCTTTCTAAGTGAGATTATATACTAGGGCACTTGATTTTCAAGTGCTCTTTTTTCCTATAACAGGGTGTTGCCTCTTTATCGTTATGCTGAAAGCTTAAATGGGGAGCTGATAAAATATCCAATGACAAAAATGTATGAAGGAAAACATCATAGTTGGATAATCTTATGCAAAAAAGGAGACAAAGGGGAACTTGCAACTTTTACGGATATGGAAAATGAATCTTCCGGTGAGGATGTTTAGGAGAAAATGCTTGTTATCCCGTATGATTGAAGTAATAATGGGTAGAAGCTACAGGTACTGGTATAAATCAGCTCCTTTTATCATAGATTGTAACAACAATAATATTGAGGATTTTCCTTGAAAGATTATATTGAAGAAAGAGCTATTGAAATCGGAACCTATATTATGGATTCTAATGCGACAGTAAGACAAACTGCAAAAAAATTTGGCGTATCTAAATCAACGGTACATAAGGATGTAGCAGAACGATTGGTTTATATTAATCCACCTCTGGCAAAGGAAGTAAGAAAAGTACTGGATATCAATAAAGCAGAACGGCATATTCGTGGGGGTCTTGCTACAAGAGAAAAGTATTTGCACTAATGTATAAAATCTAATATAATAGATATGTATGCTTTTGAATCAATGGAGAGTTTTAGAGAGAGGTTATAAAGGATATGAAGTTTATACATATGGCGGATGTTCATCTAGGTGCAGTACCGGATAAAGGAAAGGCCTGGAGTGGAGAAAGAGAACAGGAGATAAAGGATACTTTTGTAAAGGTAGTGGAAGCTGCAGAAGAAAAACAGGTTGATTTGATTTTGATTGCAGGTAATTTGTTCCATGTTCCACCTTCAGAGGGGATGATAAGGGATGTGGATTACATTTTATCAAAGCTTACGAAAGCAAAGACTGTTATTATGGGAGGAAGCAGTGATTATATTGCACCGGATAGTCCGATGGCAAATTATACATTTTCTTCCAGAACAATTTGTTTGTCTCCGGATAAAATTAGCAATGTGTATATGAAGGACTTGAATGTTTGTGTAACGGGCTTTTCTTATAATAGCAAAGAAAATACAGATGATATTTTGAACCGAATTAAACCTGCAAAGCAGGGGGCTATTAATATTTTATTAGCCAATGGTGGAGACAGCAATCATTGTCCTTATAATAAGAAAAATCTTAGAGAGTCAAACTTTGATTATATTGCCTTAGGTGGTCACCGGAAACCGGAAATTATTAAAGAAAATGCAGTAATTATGGCAGGTTCATTAGAACCGATTGATTATTCTGATACCGGTGCAAGAGGATATATCTATGGTGAGATTGAAGATGGTGTGATTCATACAGAGTTTGTTCCGGTAGCTCAAAGATCTTATATTAATTTATTAATTAATATTAAGCCTGACCATGTTCCGCCAATGATTATGGATTTGGTGGATCGTCAGATTCGTAATTTAGGGGAAAAGAACATTTATCGTATTCTTGTAAAGGGACATAATCATAATCATGATGTGTTTGATTTTTCTGCTTTGATAGAAAAATATAATATCTATGAAGTGATAACAGAAATTGATGAAGAATATGATTTAAATAAGATTTATGAAGAAAACCAGAATAATTTAATTGGTAAGTTTATTGATCAGTTATCAGACAATTATTATAGTGATGAGATTTGTAAAAAGGCCATTCACTATGGTTTAGATGTTTTACTGAAGACGGGAGAAAAGTAATATGAGAGTAAATAAATTACATTTACAAGATTATGGACAATTTCATGAAAAAGATATTACCTTGGCTCCTGGCGTAAATGTTTTATATGGAGCAAATGAAGCAGGTAAATCAACAACAAAAGATTTTATTGTTGACATGATGTATGGAATTGATGATTTGGATGTTCAAGGTAATCCAAATGATCATTATGAGAAAAAGAAACCAATTGGCAAAACTTCTTATAAGGGAGCAATGGAAGTTTGTGTTGAAGGTACAGACTATTTAATCGAAAGAAATTTTGATAAAAATGAAAAATTAACTGCGGTTAAAAATTTAGATACCGGTGAGACTGTATCATTACAAAATCAGGATAGCTTAGTTGGAACTTTATTTCAAACAGACAGAAGTACATTTTTAAATACATTATGTATGAGTCATATGGGAGTTGCAACAGATGATTCCATTGTTAACAAATTAAATGATTATATTGTAAATATGGCGTCTACAAAAAGTGGTGATTTAGATGCAGTAAATGCCATTCTTGAGTTAAAGAATAAAAAGTCGGCATTTTCTAATGAAGAGTTGGAAAAAAAGGAACTGGAACTTTCTGATAAACTTTGTTTAGGCCGAGATTTAGATGCTGAAATTGCAGCAGTAAAAGAAGAGTATGCTGCGGTTGAGGCTTCCTTAAAAGAGCCTGCTAAACTTCAGTTTACACCAATTCATAAAAAGAGTGATGTGACAGAGGATATAGGGGATGTTGAGGAAGACGAAACAGAAGAACAGCTGACTAAGAAAGAGAAAAAGAAGAAAGAGAAAGAAAAGAAAAAGGCGGCAAAGAATAAGGCGGCTGAGGATTCTGAAGCAGAATATAAGACTGACTTGGTAACTGGGGAGAATGCCACTGAAGAAACCGATGATGAGTTTGCTGAAAAAAAGAAATTGACCAAACAGGAAAAAGATATGCTCATGTTAACCAATATGGGGGAAAAGAGTGTATTGGATAATGCATTCGTTATTCTGTTTATTGGATTAATTCTGATTGCTGCATTTATTGGAATTGCATATGCAGTTCCTGTGAATGTTCCTGAAATTAAAATGGCAATTATTGGTGGCGGTGTTGCCTGGGTATTACTTTCCCTGATTCAAATTTTTGTGAGACGCTCTAAATTGCATAAAATGTTAGAGGAAATTGAAATTGAACAGGGCTTTGAAGAGGCAAAAACAGGATTTGTTTCGGGAAACAAAGAGTCAGTTAAAGATAAATTAAAGGAACTTCGCGAGAAAGAAGAAGCATTAGTAAAAGAACGAGCTGACCAGGAAGAGGTTTTGAAAGAACTGACCCTTGTAAAGGAACAGATTCAAAAGAATGAAATAGAATTGGCAGCCATTGATTTGGCAATGAATACAATACAGGATTTATCAGAAGAAATTTATGGTTCTTTTGGAAGTGTATTAAATCAGCAGGTTTCGGATTTGATTCGTAAAATTACTGCAGGTAAGTATTCTTCGGTAAAGATTGATGATCAATTACAGATTATGGTGAAAAAAGATAATGCCTATATTAGTATGGATTACTTAAGTACCGGAACAATTGAACAGATTTATTTAGCACTCCGCCTTTCAATTGCAAATTTATTAATTCCGGAAGATATGCCAATTGTTATGGATGATACATTTATTACTTATGATTATCAAAGAGTGAATGATACACTTCGTTGTTTAGGAGAATATGGAAACCGACAGATTATTATTTTTACAGGTAATCCGGGTATTTCTGATATGTTTACAAACTTAGGTATTACAAGTAATTATATTTCTATTTGAGGTTCATGAGCAGATTATATTTTGGAAACGAGGAATGAATAGCATGGCTGATAATAACGATTTTTTAAAAGAAAAAAAGAAAAAAGAAAGACGAGACAGACGGAGAAAACGCCGTAAAGTACGTCGTATTATTATTAGCTATCTGTTGCTTATTTTCCTGTTATTAGGTGTAATTGGTGGTTATTATCTCTACGAAAAAATCGGTAAAAAGCTTTTGGTGTATAGAGATGATGCCATTGAAATTGTTGAAAATACCACAGACAGTACATTTAGACAGGATGAAACATCAGTTGTATTTGATACCAAGGGCAACAAACTTCGTGAGGTAACAGGAGAGAAGGAAGTATATTATAAAACTTATGATGAAATTCCTGCATATTTTGTAGAAGCAATGGTATCTGTAGAGGACAGACGATTTTACGAACATAATGGTGTGGATTATGAAGGTATTGCCAGAGCGGCTTATATTCTGTTTAAAAATGATGGTAATATTACCCAGGGTGCAAGTACCATTACCCAACAGTTAGCAAGAGGCATTTTCCTGACTAATGAAGTAAGTTATGAGCGTAAAATAAAAGAAATATTTATCGCCTGGGAGTTAGAAAAGAAATATACAAAACAACAAATATTAGAGTATTACCTGAATACAATTTTCTTTTCTAATGGTTATTATGGAATTGGTGCTGCTGCAAAAGGATATTTTAATAAGGATTTGGATGAATTAAGTGTGTCAGAGGTGGCATTCCTTTGTGCAATTCCAAATAGTCCCACATATTATGATCCGAGAACCAATTATGATCATACCATTGAAAGAAGAAATAAAATATTAAAGGATATGTATGGTCAGGGATATATTAATGATGTTGAATTGGACATGGCATTAGATGAAACAATTATACTGGCAGAACCAAAGAAAATAAGTCATGATTATATTGAAACCTATACAAATTTCTGTGCCACAGAGGCATTAATGGAAGCTGCCGGTTTTGAGTTTGAGTATAAGTTTGATACCATTGAAGAGCAGCAACAGTATAATAAAGAATATCGCGAAGCATATGATACCTATTATGCGTCCCTTTATACCGGCGGATATCGTATCTATACGTCCTTTGATCAGGAAAAACAGAAATTATTACAGGCTACAGTGGATGAGATTTTATCCGTGGATGAAGAAAAGAATGAGGAAACGGGAATTTTCAATTTGCAGGGGGCATCTACCTGTATTGATAATGCTACCGGTCGTGTTGTAGCCATGGTTGGTGGAAGAACACAGAAGGAATTACAAGGTTATAGCTTAAATCGTGCTTATCAAAGTGCCCGTCAGCCGGGTAGTACCATTAAGCCCTTAATTGTATATACACCCCAGTTAGAAAGAGGATATACACCGGCAACCGTTGTAGATGATACAGATTTTGAGGATGAAAATATGCCGGAAAATTCAGGTCTGTCTTATTCCGGAATGACTTCCCTTGCGGCAGCAGTTGCAGCATCTAAGAACGTTGTTGCATACCGTCTGTTTGGACAGCTTACTCCTGAGGTTGGTGCAGATTATTTATTGAATATGAATTTCAATTACCTGACCATTGAAGACCGTCATAATATGGCAGCTTGCCTTGGTGGTTTGACATACGGAGCCACAACTGTAGAAATGGCATCCGGATATTGTACAATTGAAAATGATGGTGAATTCCGTAAGCCGACCTGTATTGTTAAGATTACAGATGCAAAAGGAAATGTAATAGTTGATGATAAGGTTAAGTCCAGATCCGTATATGAATTAAATGCTTCCCGTATGATGACATCTATGTTAAAAGGAGTATTTACCGGTGGTACTGCAAGTGGTTTGGGAATTCCGGGAATGTCTTGTGCCGGTAAAACAGGAACAACGGATAACAATACAGATGGATGGTTTTGTGCATTTACTCCATACTATACAACCAGTGTATGGGTAGGATATGACACACCACAATCAACAAGAGGTCTGTGGGGTTCTACCTATCCGGGAAGAATTTGGCATAACTTTATGGCACCTATTCATGAAGGATTAAAGGATTTAGGATTCCCTGATTATGAGTATGTCCGTTCTACAAGAGACTGGAAGGATACAAGATCAAGTTCTGAGGAAAGCTCAGAAGAGCTTCCACCGGAAACAGAAATTATTACAGAGGTTCCTACAGAGGTAACAACAACAACGGAAGATGTTATTATTGATGTTGACCCGATTACTGAGGCGCCTACAACGCAAACACCAGCAACAGAGCCTCCTGCTCCACCATCTGATGATCCGGAGTCTTGATTAGAAAGAGTATACGATAAGCAATATAAATTAAAAAACTGTCTGATCTTTTAGGTCAGACAGTTTTTGTTATAGTTGATTTTTAATCATAGAATATTGAAATAATTTCCTTTGTAGTTAATAGCCTTTTGCATTTATATGTCGTACATTCTTATTTAGTAATTCATATTTGAATTTCTATATTATGCATTTTATTATATATATTTTTGCGAATATAGATTCCTATATTGATAATGATGCATTTTGCTATTTTGAGATTTGTCTTTACATGTATCCATTATTAATCCCATCTTAGTAATTTTCACGAATGGTATGTTTGTTACGATATTCGTTAATTCTATCATTAATTCTGTCAGATGGATCTAAGATTTCCGAAATGGATGCATCATGATTCAGGTGATCAATTAATAATGCAATGTACTTACTCATATCAGCTGATGTGTACCAGTCTCTTGTTAATAATTCCGGAGTCTGATATGTTAAGTTAGTAGTAATTACTTTTTCGATTGTACCTTCTTCTTTTGCTTTATCAAATACATCTAAACCATTTGTAAATAAACCAAAGGTAGAAATACAGAATACTCTTCTTGCTTTCCGTTTCTTTAACTGTCTTGCAACATCTATCATACTTTCTCCGGAAGCAATCATATCATCAATGATGATAACATCCTTTCCTTCTACGGAATCTCCAAGAAATTCATGTGCAACAATAGGATTTCTACCGTTTACTACGCGGCTGTAATCCCGTCTTTTGTAAAACATTCCTACATCAACACCTAAAATATTTGCAAAATAAATTGCACGGTTCATAGCACCTTCGTCCGGACTGATTACCATTAAATGTTCTTTGTCAAGTTCTAAGTCATTGGTTGTACGAAGCAATGCTTTTAAAAACTGGTAAGTTGGACGAATATTTTCAAAACCATGTCTTGGAATTGCATTTTGTACACGTGGGTCATGGGCATCAAATGTAATAATATTATCCACTCCAAGATGTACAAGATCCTGTAATGCTTCAGCACAGTCTAAGGATTCTCTTCCGCTTCTTTTGTGCTGACGGCTTTCATATAAAAATGGCATTATGACAGTAATTTTTCTTGCTTTACCACCACATGCAGCAATTACACGCTTCAAGTCTGCATAGTGCTCATCTGGTGACATAGGAACCTTTCTTCCATATAAAGAATATTCGATGCTGTAATTCGTAACGTCAACAAGAATATATAAATCTTTACCTCGGATTGACTCTAATAATTCACCCTTAGCTTCTCCGGAACCAAAACGTGGACAAGAAGATTTTACAAGGTAAGAATCTTTTTCATAACCGCTAAAAGCAATTGTAGATTTTTCAGTGTTGTTTCTGGCTGCTCTCCATTTTGAAAGATAGGCATCTACCTTCTGACCAAGTGGTAAACAGTTTTCCATTGCAATAATACCTAATGAACCTACTGGGATTGTTGATAGTAAATTAGTGTCGTTTGGCATGATATTTTCCTCCATGTAATCATTTTAACCTTTGTATAACTTACATATTCGTCTTTTTTTTCAAAATACGAATATCATCACCATAAAATTGGAAAGCCTTATATTCTGAAAGAATCCGACTAACGATTCTGTCTGAATATCGCTGGGATATTTCTTTCAAAGTAAGGTTGCATGAGATTACGGTTGGTTTGTGCTCCCGTAATCGCGTATTTAATATATCATAAACTTCTGAAGTAATAAAGCTTGTTTTACTTTCTGTACCTAAATCATCAATAATTAATAAGTCACAGTCAAAAATATATTGATACAATTTTTTGCTGTTGGGATTGTTATTCTTATTCATTATAACATCAGCACATATTTCAAATAAATGAATGGCGCTTTGATATAATACCGTGTGATTGCGGTCTAATAAATATTTGGCAATACAATTGGATAAAAACGTTTTTCCAAGACCGGTGCCACCGTAAAAGAAAAGATTGCCCCCATTTTCATCAAAGTTCTTTACAAAGTCAAGGGTTTCGTTATAAATATATTCCATATTATCGTATGGTGTAATAGGATGAACACCATCATTTTCTTTGCTGTAATATGCAAGACTAAATGTATCGAAATTATCCATTGCAAGATTATTTTCAATGGTTGACTGGCTGTATAAATATTTTAATTGGGCCTGTTGAAAACAGATGCAATAGCCATTTTCTGTTCTTCCGGTGTCCTGACACAGGGGACAGGTATAAATTGGCTTTAGATAATCAACCGGATATCCGTTTTGTACTAATAAGCTTTCTTTTCGTTTGATTCGTGATGCATTTTCTTTTTTTGCAGCTTCTATGGATACATCATTACCTAAAAGCTTATTACGGGCAGCAGCAACAGAGGCACTTGCAAGTTCAGAATCAATGGCCTCAATTTCCGGAATTTTTTCATATATTTCTGCCTTACGGTTACGTTCTTCTTCTTTGTTATTTAATTGGTTTTCGTAATATATCCCCATGATTTCATCGTATTGCTGGTCTGTAAGTGACATGATTCCTCCTAATTGCCTGTTTTTTTACCGGCCTGATTCATGATTAACTGTTCCATTTCATCTAATGTTGCATCAGATATAGAGCGTTGGGCTTCCTCAATTTGACTGGAATTTTTCTTTGTATAGTTTGCTTCTTTTTTCTTCTTTTCTTCTGCCCACTGTTTATCTAAAACTTCAATATCTGATAGTTTATGTACATTTTGTTTATGCCAGCTTTTTAAAATACCATTTACATAGTGGAAGCTTGGAGAATGGGGATTATTGCTAATCGCTCTTTTGCAGGCTTCTAAAATGATATTTTTATTAAACGAAAATTCGTTATACCAGGTATCAATATATTCGATTTCTTCCGGTGTTGCTACATGTCTTGGAATTCCTAATGCTTTTAACACCGAAGTATAAATTGAGTTATAATTATTGGAAACAGCCTTTGCATCTGCAACTGTTTGAATCCCTGATTTGTACCAGTCGATTGCAACGGCTTCAATATAACGACAGCTCTTTTTTCCTAATGTAACGCAATGTTCAACCAGATATTCTAATAAATCTGCTGAAAATGATAATTCATTGTATATATAAAGGATAGAATTAAAATCTGCCTGGGTAAGTGGCCGGGCAAAATAGGTTTCAATCTGGAAGACTAAGTTTGCAAAATCTTCATCATTTGTTTTCTTATCCTCAATAAACGTTGCTTTATATTTCACCTTTTCCGGTACAGTTACCATTTCATCTGCCTCATCCTCTGTAGACGATATTTCCGAAGTCACAGCTTCCTCCTGGGAATCCGGATGACTTTGTTGTTGCTTTACAACCTCATCCTTTGGTTTGATTCCTAGCATGGATAATAAAGAATCATCTTCCTGCTTGGATTCTTTTGGTGAAAGTGGAAGAAGGGTAATTCCCGTAAGGGTATTATCGGAATTATATTCTAATTGAAGAACTCCTTCTTTAATCCAATATTTGATTGCCCGGCAAATGTCTTTTTGTGTTAAATTAAAATGATCAGCAATGTCCGATATTGTTAATGATTTTCCGCTATGCAATAAACGGACTAAATACAAATATACTTTAACAAATTCGCCGTTAGCATCGGTCATATAATAATCAATAAAGAAGTTGGATACAGCAGAATATGTTTCATGATTTTTGGTTGATATTGTAATTGTTTCCACTGTCTTTCCCTCCCCTTTTCATAATCGTAACTACAATCCTACACTAAAATACCGGTTTGAAAGCATATATTTATTAGGTATATTATGAGCAAAATACCCATTTTAAAACCGATAAAAAGTTGTTTTTTTCGGATTGCTTCCACAGTATAGCACAGCAAAAATGAAAAGGAAATAGAACGTTTGTTTTGAAGTGCTGTCCGGATAGAAATGTGGAAAATGTGGGAATTGTGGATATGTATGACGAACCTTGTATTTATCATAAAAAAATATCCACAATTTATATTTCCCAATTAAGAAAATATGAATTGTGGATAATGTTTATAACTACATACCAAGCAGCGATTCTCCTATTAAATAAACGTCTCCGGCACCCATGGTTATCAACAAATCATTTTTTTTGCAATTTTTTAATAAATAATTTTCTACGGCATCAAAGGAACTGAAATATCTGACATCCGTACCATATTCTTTGATTCGTTCCATTAAATCTTTTGAAGATACCAATCCGGTGTCAGGTTCTCTGGCAGCATAGATATCTACTAAAATGACATGGTCAAAGCCTTTTAATGCATCTGCAAATTCATCTAGCAGCGCTTTTGTACGGGTGTAAGTATGTGGCTGGAATACAACCCATAATTCATTATGTGGTGTGTGGGTTGCGGTTGTTAATGTTGCTTTGATTTCTGTAGGATGATGTGCATAGTCGTCAATTACTGTGACATTACCGAGAGTTCCTTTTTTCTCAAAGCGTCTGTGAGCACCTCCAAAACAAGCAAGTCCCTCTAAAATTGCCTGATGGCTGATTCCAAGAATATCTGCCACAGCAATGACTGACAGAGAGTTTATTACATTGTGAGTGCCACCGATATTTAAATGAACCTGTTCTATTTCTTTTCCATCAGTAACTAAAGTGTAGTTCATGTGACCCATTTCATCAGCTTCTATATTAGTTGCATAATATTTGTTAGATGGTTCCATTCCAAATGTAATAATGTTACAGGTTAAATCTCTTGTTACCTTAGGTAAACAATCCATATCACCGTTAATTACCAGGAAACCATTATCCGGAAGGTTTGTAGCAAAGGTATGAAAGCTTTCAATAATTTCATCAATGCCACTAAAGAAATCCAGGTGGTCTGCATCTACATTTAAAATAGTGCTGATATAAGGGAAAAATGAATGATAACTGTTTGTATACTCGCAAGCTTCCGTAACAAAATAATCAGAAGAACCAACTCTTACATTTCCTCCAATGGAATCTAAAATTCCACCAACAGATACGGTAGGATCTACATCCGCTTCCATAAAAATCTGACTTAACATGGAAGTGGTGGTTGTTTTACCGTGTGTTCCGGCTATTGCAACAGAGTATTTGTAGTTATTCATAATTTGACCAAGAAGCTGTGCCCTGGTAAGCATTGGAATGTTCTTTTTCTTACAGGCCTGAAATTCTTCGTTGTCTTCATGAATAGCAGCAGTGTAAACCACAAGATCAATTTGGTCTGTAATATTAGCGGCACATTGTCCGATATTAACCATTGCACCCATGGAAATAAGTTTATCTACTATTTCGGAACCTTTTGAATCAGAACCTGTGATTGTAAAGTTTGCCTTTAATAATATTTCAGCAAGACCACTCATACTAATTCCGCCAATTCCCATAAAGTGAACATGGATTGGATTTTTAAAATCAATTTGATACATATAATAAAGCCTTCTTTCTTAAATATAAATCTGGTTATTTTCAAAAAATGTTATGATAGCATGAAATGACTTGTGGATATCATCACACTATATATATAGGAAATAATTTTTTTTCCTACCATAACAAGTATAATATAATGACAAAACATTTACAAGGGAAGATTGTCATGTGGGTTGCCTTTCTATTAGGTAGAAATAGAGGGAATCTGAAAGGGGTGTTCAATAGAATAAAAAAGTAAGGGAACTATTGACTTTTTCAAGTGTTTCTGTTATTCTTGACCTTGCGACGCAAGTCGAGGCTTTTTTTTTGTGTGCAAATTTTTCCTTAACGCTTGCATTTGTACAGAGAAAAAAGAACAAATTAATATGACGGAGGTGGAAGTTGTGCGAGTAAAAATCACATTGGCATGTACAGATTGTAAACAGCGTAACTATGATCTGACAAAAGACAAGAGAGTTCACACAGAACGTATGGAACTTAAGAAGTATTGTCGTTTCTGTAAGGCTCATACCTTACACAGAGAGACCAAATAATTAACGGAGGTGAGTAGAAGATGGCAAATGAGAATGATACATCTTTCAAAAGAAGCTTTTTCACTGAGTTAAAAGCAGAATTCCGTAAAATTATTTGGCCGGAGAAGACTCTTCTTCAGAAACAGGCTGTTGCAGTAATTATTTCAGCAGTTACAATCGGCTGTATAATCTCATTGGTTGATTGGATTATGCAGATTGGTCTTAAGTATATTATAGGATAAGGTGGGTGAGCATATGGCAGAAGCAGAAAATAATAGCGAAGCGAGATGGTATGTTGCTCATACTTATTCAGGATATGAGAATAAGGTTAAGGCAGATATCGAAAAGACGATTGAAAACAGAAAACTGCAGGACCAGATTTTTGAAGTACTTGTTCCATTACAGGATGTAGTAGAATTAAAAAATGGTTCAAAGAAGGTAGTTTCTAAGAAATTATTCCCTGGTTATGTGCTTCTAAACATGATTATGAATGATGCTACATGGTATGTTGTTCGTAATACAAGAGGTGTAACAGGATTTGTTGGTCCGGGATCGAAGCCGGTACCATTAACTGAATCTGAGATGAAGAATCTTGGAATTCGTGTTCCGGAGATGGAAATTGATGTTGAAGTCGGAGATACGGTTAAGGCTGTGGCAGGTGCCTGGGAAGGTACAGTAGGTGTAGTTACCGATGTGAATACCGCTAAGCAGTCAGTTACAATTGAAGTTGATATCTTCGGTCGTGCCACATCTGTGGAAATCAGTTTTATGGAAGTTACAAAGATTGATTAATGAATCAAAAAAGTGGGAGGGTATATCCCGTTTGACCACATGAATTAGGAGGAAACAAACATGGCTAAGAAAGTCGAAGGTTATATTAAATTACAAATTCCAGCAGGTAAGGCAACTCCTGCACCACCGGTTGGACCTGCATTAGGTCAGCATGGTGTTAATATTGTTGAATTTACAAAGCAGTTTAATGCAAGAACAGCAGATCAGGGAGATATGATTATCCCGGTTGTTATTACAGTATATGCTGATAGAAGTTTTAGTTTTGTAACAAAGACTCCACCGGCTGCAGTTTTATTAAAGAAAGCATGTAAGCTTCAGAAGGCTTCATCTGTTCCTAATAAAACAAAAGTTGCTACTATTTCTAAAGCTGAGGTTCAGAAAATCGCAGAGCTTAAGATGCCGGATTTAAATGCAGGTAGCATTGAAGCAGCAACAAGTATGATCGCAGGAACAGCTCGTTCTATGGGTATTGTTGTTGAAGATTAACAGAGAACTTAGTGAAAACGAGCTGAAGGCGAAGTTTGAACTTAGTCGTAGTTATGCATCGAACTTAACGAAACCAAGCTGCAAGGCGTAGGTTGCGTTTAGTGAGAGGCAATAGTATCCCATCCCGGTACTGAATGAAGATGAACTTACGAAATCTGAATTTAGTAGAGTGGATGAAACAAGTTAAAAGATTTTATAGTGGGAGGGTCGCTCCCGATAATACCACAGGAGGTTTTTATTAAGATGAAAAAAGGTAAAAGATATGTTGAAGCTAAAAAGCTTGTAGACAATACACAGTTATATGATATTCCGGAAGCAGTTGCAATCGTTAAGAAGGCAGCTAGTGCAAAGTTTGATGAGACAGTAGAAGCTCATTTAAGAATGGGTCTTGACGGACGTCATGCAGATCAGCAGATTCGTGGAGCTGTTGTTCTTCCTCACGGAACAGGTAAAACTGTTAAGGTTTTAGTATTTGCTAAAGGTGAGAAGATTGATGAGGCTCAGGCAGCAGGTGCTGATTACGTTGGTGGCGAGGAGTTGATTCCAAAGATTCAGAACGAAGGATGGTTGGATTTTGATGTTGTAGTAGCAACTCCTGATATGATGGGTGTAGTTGGTCGTATCGGTCGTGTACTTGGACCAAAGGGCTTAATGCCAAATCCAAAGGCTGGTACAGTTACTCCTGATGTTGCAAAAGCAATCGCTGATATTAAAGCTGGTAAGATTGAATACAGACTTGATAAGAACAACATTGTACATGTTCCAGTTGGTAAAGCTTCTTTCACTGAGGAGCAGTTAATTGACAACTTCCAAGCGTTAATAGATGAGATTAATAAGGTTAAGCCTGCAGCAGCTAAGGGTCAGTATATGAAGAGTGTAACTCTTACATCTACAATGGGACCTGGTGTTAAATTAAACACAGCTAAGCTTTGCTAATATCAAAAATGATATAAGAACGTGAAAAAAGAACCGGATTTTATTCCGGTTCTTTTTGTTATACAATGAGTCCTTTATAGATTTGTAATTCACGAGAAGTTATATTTTGTGAATGTACATCATGGTGGCCGACAGACGGGATGTTGTACAAAGTATAAGAATCAAGTAGAAGTCAGTCTGCCGGATTTTGTAAAGATTAGTCTATAATATCAGAGGTGCAATGCATACATTTCTTTGCCTCAATTGGTACTTCTCCCAAGCAGTATGGACATTTTCTTGTAAGAGGAGCAGCCTCTTCTTTTTTCTGTCCTAATGACATAATCTTATTGATGGTCTTCATTAACAAGAAAATAATGAATGCCATAATCAGGAAATTAATGACTGCGGTTAAAAAGGCACCATAGTCAATGTAGTTATCACCAATTAAATGGAGTTTACCCTGAACCTCGGCACCACCGATACAGGCGATAATTGGATTAATAAAATTATCTGTAAAGGATGTAACAATGCCGGAAAAAGCACCACCAATTAAAACACCCACAGCCATGTCCATTACATTTCCTTTTAAAGCAAAGGCCTTAAATTCTTCTAAAAATTTCTTCATTTTTTTTTCCTCTTTTCTTATGGTATTAAGCTGGATTTGCATCCGTCTATTATGGGTATAGCATTATCAGGTGTATGGATGCAAGTGCCAATTATTTACTTCATTGCCTATATCGGTAAATTATCTTATAAAAATTAGACAAGAGGAATAACTTCATGTAAAATATAGTAGATTAGGTAGAAATGAATTAACAGGAATATCATAATATGATATAGATTTTGATAGGTTTGCCGGGTTGGTAAGTATGCTAAGCTGGTAAGATTGCCGGGTTGGTAAGTATGCCAAATTAGTAAGATTGTCAGGTTGGTAAGTATGCCATGCTGGTAAGATTGCCAGATTGATAAGTATGCTAAATTAGTAAGATTGTCAGGTTGGTAAGTATGCTAAATTAGTAAGTTTGCCGGGTTAGTAAGCTTGTTAAAATGATAGAATTAGAAACAGAGGGTATGTTATGGCAACACCGGTTTGGAAGGGAAAGCATTATGCTTTCTTTCAAAATAAAGAATGTGAGTTTTTTCCGTGTCATAAAGGAATAAAGGAAGAGGATTTTAATTGTTTGTTTTGTTATTGTCCATTGTATATGCTAGGGAAAAAATGCGGGGGCAATTATGAATATACCAAAGAGGGAATTAAAAATTGTGAAAACTGTATACGTCCTCATGTCCGGAATCATTATGGAAGCATAGTGGAGGAATATGCAAGGATTTGTGAATATATGAAGGATAATGAATCTGATGTATAAAAGAAAATGACTTACATTGTGAAGTGAAAATTAATATATGAAAAAAGCGAGAACATAATAGGGGATATACATTCGATTGGGTATTAAAACGATTACATATGAAAATGACTGAATAATAAATGATTGAATACAAAACTACTATATAATACGAGGGAGAAATAATGGGTACAATGGATAAAGAAACAAAAGAAGAGAAAAAGGCAATCATTAATATGAGAGAAAGCATAAAAAAAGAAAGTGCAGAATTGAAGGAATCCTTTAGAGAGGATTTTGCTGCCGGAAAAAAGGAAATCAAACAGACAATCAGCACAACCATAGATCCCAATGGTGACAGTCATATTTCTTTGGGAGAAATATTTGGAGAAATGTTTTCGATTAAAAAAGATGTAGCATCCTTAGACCAGATAAAGGAAACCCTTGTAAGTGGAGGACATGTAACGGGAACAAATATGTGCCTTTTGGTTTTAGCTATTTTTATTGCTTCTATTGGATTAAATGTTAATTCAACCGCAGTAATTATTGGCGCAATGCTGATTTCCCCATTAATGGGAACCATACAGGCTACTGCATATGGTACGGCAACCTCTGATGTGGAATTATCCATTCGTTCCCTGTTGGGATTTTTTGCCCAGGTATTTATTAGTCTTTGTACTTCAACTTTATATTTTGCAATATCTCCACTTTCGGATAAAACCTCGGAATTGTTAGCAAGAACCCAGCCGACAATATGGGATGTTATGATTGCTATTTTTGGTGGTTTGGCAGGAATTATCGGTGTAACAAGAAAAGAAAAATCCAACGTCATTCCCGGTGTGGCAATTGCTACTGCATTAATGCCTCCTCTTTGTACCTGTGGCTATAGTATAGCCCATGGACAATGGAGAATGTTATTAGGTGCCGGATACTTATTTATTGCCAATTCTTATTTTATTTATTTGTCTGCAACCATTATTTTAATTGCTCTAGGTGTGCCAAGAGCAAAAGTCCGGGATGAAAAAAGAAGAAAACGTCTGAAAAAGGCTTTGATTCGGAATACCATTATCATTATTATTCCAAGCATTATTATGGCATATTTTATGGTGCAAAGAGCTGTCGTTGACGATACCAAGGTTACCGGTTTTGAAACGGCAATTGATGTTCGTGTGTTAACAAAAGAAATGGAAGTGTTGTTCCCGGAAGTAGAGGAGGTTGCAGTGGGTCAGCTAACAAAGCTTTCTGAAAATGAAAATACGGTAGAACAAAAAGTGATTCTTTTAAAAACAGAAGAAGCATTTATTGAAAGCGAAAATCAGGAAGAGTGTAAGAAAATACGTGACTGGCTAAAAGAACGTTATGAGGAATACGAAGTGGAGTTTGAGTAAAAACACGAATTCTATATTAAAATTGTGAACAAATTGTGAAAGGGGTCTGACCCCCTGTTGACAAACGAAAACGTATATGTTATACTCCTTATAACTTAATAGTTTCTAGATTGTTACTATTGAATTAGGCAAGACTGGGTTGTACCATTGATACAGTGAGATAATTTAGGAAACTCATGATTTGGTGCGATGCAGTTTTTTTTATTCCCAAAATAAGAAAGGCTGGTAACATATGCAGATATTAAAAGTGATTAACAACAATGTTGTTAGTGCATACAATGAAAAAGGAAAAGAAGTTATTGTTACCGGCAGAGGTATTGGATTTCAAAAGAAAGCAAAGGAAACAATTGATGAATCCAGGATTGAAAAAATATTCCGGTTAGATGATGAGTTTACAAGAGAATTTGAGCGGATTGCTGCTGATATTCCTTATGAACATATGAAGCTTGTAGGACGCATCATTGCAATGGCGGATGATTTGATGGAACGAAAGTTAAGTAAAGGAATCTATATTTCTTTGTTAGATCATTTACATTATGCCATTGTACGTGGGAAAGAAGGAACTTCTGTTGAAAATACTTTGCTTTGGGAGATTAAGCGGTTTTATTCCCAGGAATATCAGATTGGTTTGTATGCCATAGATTTAATCAAAAAGGAATTGGGAGTTGTGCTTCCGGAGGATGAAGCGGGATTTATCGCTATGCATATTCTCAATGCAGAGCTTGGAAGTGATATCAAAAAGACATCCATTGTTCCGGATGTGTTAAAGGATGTATATAATATTATCGGTTATTCAGCAAAACATAAGATTGATGAAACATCCATATATTATGACAGATTTGTGATTCATTTGAAGTTCTTAATAGAAAGAATTATTAAGAAAATCGATTATAACGGAAAAGATGAGGCATTATATGAAATGATACGGGAGCAGTTCCCGGAAAGTTATCGGTGTGCACTTCGAATCCAGACATATTTGAAAAGCAGAATGGATTATGTGGTTCCGGAAGAGGAACTGGCATATCTGACCATACATATTGAAGGTCTTATGAAAAATTCATAAGCTAAGCAGTAGGATAATAATGGGACCACCCCATAATTATAGACAATCGAATAAGGGATTGTGACATTTAGTTGGCAAAACCCGCAGGATTTTAAACCATTTTGTATATGCTTTCACTATGGGTATCAAGCATATATTGGAACGGTTTAGGATTTTTGCGGGTTATTTTTTTACACGTGAACCAACTGAACAAATGAAAAAAAGGAGGTATTGCTTATGGCAAGTAAGTATGATGGATTGGCAAGAATGATCATCCAAAATGTAGGTGGTAAGGGTAACATTCAAAGTATTACCCATTGTGTAACAAGACTTCGTTTTAAGTTAAAGGACGAGTCTAAGGCACAGACAGATATTTTAAAGGATTTAGATGGTGTTGTAACTGTAATCCAAAGTGGTGGACAGTACATGGTAGTAATTGGAAATCATGTACCTGATGTATTTGCGGCAGTTGTTTCTGTTGGTCATTTGGAAAATATTGCGGTAAAAACCGGTGATGACGAAGAAGAAGGACCAAAAGAAAAGCAGAACTTATTTAATGCATTCATTAGTATTGTAACAGGAGTATTTACTCCGTTCCTTGGTGTGTTATGTGCCTGTGGTATTTTAAAAGGTTTCTTATCTTTGTTTACCGCAATTGGTGTTTTAGATGCAGCAGGTGGTACCTATAATATTTTATATTCACTAGGTGATGCAGCGTTTTACTTCTTACCGGTTATTTTAGCTTACAGTGCAGCAAAGCGTTTCAAGCTGCCGGAAATGGAAGGTATTATTATTGGTTTGGCATTGGTACATCCATATGTTTTAAATGATGGTACCTATGATATTTCAAATATTTTCCATATTCCGGTTATTGCACCATCAACAGGAAACTATACATCAACGGTTCTTCCTGCTATTTGTGCAGTAGCATTTGCGGCATGGTTTGAGAAGAAGTATAAGAAGTTTATTCCGGATACCATTAAGTTATTTATGGTTCCATTGATTACATGTATTGTAACAATCTGCTTAACCTGGTGGGTAATCGGACCGGTTACATCCGTAGCATCCAGCGCAATTGGTACATTCTTTAATGCAGTAAATGACTTTAGTCCGATTCTCATGGGATTGTTAGTTGGTTTCTTCTGGCAGATTCTTGTTATGTTTGGTTTACATTGGGCACTGGTTCCAATTGCACTTTTAAACATGACAACCGGTGGTGATGTTATTTTAACAGCTATGCTTGGTACAACCTTCGCACAGACCGGTGCTTGTCTTGGTATTGCATTAAAGACAAAGGATCAGAAATTGAAATCCATTGCTCCTCCTGCAATTATTTCAGGTATTGCAGGTGTGACTGAGCCGGCAATTTACGGTATTACCCTTCCAAAGAAGGCTCCATTCTTCCGTACCTGTGCAGTAGCAGGTATTGCAGGTGCTGTGCTTTGTGCATTAGGTCTTAAGGATTACCAGATGGCTGGTATGGGTGTATTCTCATATACCATGTTTATTCATCCGGAAACAAAAGAGCTTATGCCAATGATTATCGGTATTGTAGTTTCTATCATTTGTGTCATTGTATCCTTTGTTTTAGAGTTGATTTTCTATAAAGATGATGCAAAGGTTTCTCCTAAGAAGGAAGCCCAGAAGGCTGCAGCAATTACAGCTGATGCACAGGCAAATGGTGATAAATTAGAAACATTGGTTGCTCCTATGGCAGGAGAGATGATTGCACTTTCTGAAGTAAAGGATGAAGCATTTTCTTCCGGTGCATTAGGAGAAGGTGCTGCCATTATTCCGGCAGAAGGAAAGCTTTATGCACCATGTGATGGTGAAATTACAACATTTTTCCCAACCGGCCATGCAATTGGAATTACAACTGTAAAGGGTGCTGAATTATTAATGCATGTAGGTATGGATACCGTAAAGTTAGATGGTGATGGATTTTCACCAAAGAAAGCTCAGGGCGATAAAGTGAAAAAGGGTGAGCTGTTGTTAGAGTTTGATATTGAAAAAATTAAGGCAGCCGGATTAGAAACAGCTACACCAATTATTGTTACCAACTCCGATGACTATGAGGCAGTTAATGTATTAGCCGGTAAGGAAGTTTCAGTTGGAGAAGACTTGCTTTCGTTAATATAGCAATTAACTGATTCCCGGGCTGTTTGATGGAAGGGTTAGTAAAAAAACCAAAAATAGTTATGACCAGGATTAGATTATTGAGGGATAATCTCCCCCCCCCCTTCACTCAATCCTTCAATAATCTGATTCCTGTTCATATATAGAAAAGAAATAATTGATATAGATAAAGCAAGGAGGTAATTATGAGAACATTTCGTGAAGATTTTTTATGGGGCGGCGCAACCGCTGCAAATCAATATGAAGGTGCATGGGATGTAGATGGAAAAGGTCCATCTGTTTCAGATATGTGTACAAATGGTTCCCATACATCACCAAAGAGAGTGGGACCAACCTTTGAAGAAGGTACTTTATACCCAAGCAGGGAAGCGACAGACTTTTATCATCATTATGCGGAGGATATTGCTTTAGCTGCAGAAATGGGCTTTAAATGCTTCCGTATGTCCATTGCCTGGACAAGAATATTCCCAACAGGAATGGAAGAAACTCCAAATGAAGCAGGACTTGCTTTTTATGATAAAGTATTTGATGAATGTAAAAAATATGGAATTGAGCCGCTAGTTACCATTTCTCATTATGAAATGCCTTATGCATTGGTAGAAAAATGTAACGGATGGGAAGGCAGAGAATGTATTGAATACTATATGAATTACTGTAAGGCTATTTTTGACCGTTATCAGGATAAAGTAAAATATTGGTTAACCTTTAATGAAATTAATGCAGGAACCATGCCAATGGGTAGTGTATTATCCTTAGGTACCATCAAAGGATATCATGGACCTGTAACAGGGGCTCCGGATAAGCCACAGGAACGTTACCAGGCATTGCATCATCAGTTTGTGGCAAGTGCCTTGGCAGTAAAATATGCCCATGACAATTATCCGCAGTTTAAAATGGGTAATATGTGTATTTTTTCTACCATGTATCCATTAACCTGTAATCCCGATGACATAATTGAAACGCAAAAGGAAATGAGAAAAATGAACTGGTTTGCTTCGGATATTCATGTCAGAGGCTATTATCCATCTTATTCAGAACGTTTCTTTGAGGAAAATAATATCGTGATTAAAAAAGAACCCGGTGATGATGAGATTTTAAAGAATGGAACTGTTGATTTCTACACCTTTAGTTACTATATGAGCAATTGTGTTTCAGCAAAGCCGGATGAAGAGCAGTCTAGTGGTAATTTGATTGGCGGAGTGAAAAATCCATACTTGAAATCCAGTGACTGGGGATGGCAGATTGACCCTCAGGGACTTCGTTACTGTCTGAATGAATTATATGACCGTTACCAAATTCCTCTTATGGTAGTAGAAAATGGTCTTGGTGCTTATGATAAATTAGAAGAAGACGGTTCCATTCATGACAGCTATCGAATTGATTATCTTCGTGAACATATTAAACAAATGGAAGAGGCTGTTAAGGATGGTGTAGACTTAATGGGATATACTCCTTGGGGCTGGATTGATGTAGTCAGTGCATCCACCGGTGAAATGGCAAAACGTTATGGTTTCGTCTATGTTGATAAATATGATGACGGTACCGGTGATTTATCCCGTAAGAGAAAGGACTCTTTCTTCTGGTATAAGAAAGTAATCGCCTCAAACGGAAGTGATTTGGATTAATGGGAAAAGTATTATTTTTTGATATTGACGGAACATTAATAGATTATGACGGAAACATGCCTGCTTCAACGCGCTATGCGTTGGAGCAGGCTCGTTTACATGGTCATCAGATTGTCATTTGTTCGGGACGTGCCAGATACCAGATGGCAGAAGAATTACTTTCCATGGCAGATGGCATGATTGGAACAACCGGTGCCAATGTGGTTTTTCATGGAAAAACCATATATCAGCATTTTATTCCTGCAGATACAAGAAAAAAGATTTTTCAGGTGTTAGAAAGGTCTTCGGCACAAATTGCAGGAATGAGTGAAAAAACCATGTATATGAATGCCGGGGCTTATCAATATCTTTATAATAAATTTGCAAGTATGGGTGGTGACGAAGGCCGTGTGCAGGAAATCATGGGAGATACTGTTATCACAGATACTGCATCCGAAGTGGAAGAGCTAAAAAAAGTGCTTTATTATGACAGTGCATGGAACGTAGCACAGGTGGCAGAGGCGTTAAAGGATTGTTGTGATGTAACTGCATCAAGCTTTGAAAAACCGGTAGAGGATTGCGGTGAAATTACCTGTAAAGGAATTAATAAAGCCTTTGGTATGGAAAAATATTTGGAATACCAGGGTCTTTCTAAAGAAGATACCATTGCTTTTGGAGACGGCCCCAATGATTTTGATATGATTGCATATGCAAATATTGGTGTTGTTATGGGAAATGGCAGAGAAGAATTAAAAAAGCTTGCAGACTATGTTACAAAAAACGTGGACCGGGATGGTATCTGTTTTGCCATGGAGCAATTAGGCTTGATTTAAAAATTGAACAGCGTTATCCTTTGTTAGTTGAATAAAAGATTGAATAAAAGTAAAGGCTAGCGTAAAGTTTTTGTAGGAAAAGAAAATAGGGAAGAGGACACCAACATGTG
>JBJENY010000030.1:0-4354 GCA_051880435.1 Lachnospiraceae bacterium
CAGAATATGATGATCCAATGATTGTTCAGTATGCAATGTCTGAAGAGTAAAATTCATATTTTATTGCTGATTGAGAGGTTGATAATTTGATAAGGGAAGCAAGGATAATCGATAGTAAAGAAATAAAAGATATTTGCACAAATGATTTAGAATATCAATGTGACGAACAACTCATTGAACTTCGTATTGCAAATTTGGATAAGAATAGAGAATGTGTATTTGTTGCTGATATTGATGGAGAAATAGCTGGGTTTGTTCATGTGGAGAAATATGATCTGTTGTATTTTCAAAGTATGGCAAATATATTAGGGTTGGCTGTTTCAAGTAAATTTCGTAGACAGGGATTAGGAGAAAAACTTATGTATTCTGCAGAGGAGTGGGCTAAAAATAAAGGAAT
The DNA here is from genome assembly GCA_051880435.1 of Lachnospiraceae bacterium. GTDB lineage: Bacteria > Bacillota > Clostridia > Lachnospirales > Lachnospiraceae > CAG-590. The sequence goes on from JBJENY010000030.1 coordinate 398, forward strand.
ACACGTTATGCGGTTGAATTCTGGAGGTGGAAGAAAAGAAGCCCATATGTTTTATCGTAATATAGGTTTTTCTGATGAAAAGGAACAATTACGTTTTATTAAGGAAATATAATAATTTTTTAGGGATTATGAGAAATCCCAATTTATTCTTCCATTATGCGGATGAATATGGATATGATTATTAGACGGACGGTTTGTACAAATCGTTTGAAGTTGCATGGTTTTCAAAGCAATTTTCTGACAGTCGTGTATTTCTGAGGATGAGTTTCTAAGAACATTGTTGAACATTACATTGGAAGCTACCACTTGTGGTATATTTGAAAGTAAATTTATGAAAGAACGAATGAAAAATAAAATTAAAACAATAGTGCAATTCATTTTAAATCCACGATTTATATTATGTATTGCTATCGCCTGGTTAATTACAAATGGATGGTCCTATATACTGTTTGTTATCGGGACTTATTTCAAAATTGAATGGATGATTGCAGTGGCTGGTGCATATTTGACTTTTTTGTGGCTTCCCATATCTCCGGAGAAAGTAGTTACTTTTGCAATTGCCATTGTTTTACTTCGACGGCTGTTTCCCAATGATCAAAAAACACTTGCTGTTTTGAAGAAATTACATGAGAAAGCAAAGATGGCGGTCAAAAGAAAGAAACGGAATAGTAAGTAGTTTCTTGGAGGAGGGTTTATTATGGCATTTATTGAAAGAGCAGACGGAACCGTATATGACACGGATATAGAAAGAGAAAAGAAAGAGTATTTGGAGCAGAAAGAAAAAGATGCAGAGTATGAAAAATACATGGAGAAAGTACGAGAAAGCCTTGCTAGTAATGTGGGAGAGTGGTCGCCTTTTCAAATTTTCTGACTATGCTAACATAAAGCATTAAAAAGAACATATGGAAAAAGGAATACTCCGTTTAGTTTGTAAATTTGGGAGAAAATCAAAGTGAAGCTTATTAAAAAAATAATATTATTTATCTTATTTTTAATTTCATTATTTGGAATTATTGCTGCAGTGGACGAGTATGCAGGCGGATATGATGAGATTTTGGCTACGGTAAATCATACATGGAAATCTCAGAAAAGACGTAGTCCGCGTAACAAGTATACAATTATCTGGAATGACCTGGAGGGAGAAAAACATCAGGGTGGAAGCTTTGCAAACAAATATGGGTATGAGGAAGGTGACGAGATTGTCATAAAGGTTGATAAGAAAACACATGAACAGCTATACGCACCAACGACACATTTAATCGTGTTTATTATTCTGTTTGTGATTGCACTGTCGTTCTTTATTGGGACAATTCGAAAAGAGCATAGGGATAAAAATCAGAATTGATGAAAGGCAGAATGTTACATATGTACGATTATGAGAATGTTTATAGTGTGATAGTGGGAAAAGAATTTAAATATGCTAAGATTTGTATGCTTATTGTCAGTGTTTTTTTCTTTATTCCTTCAACGATTTTGATGTTTTGGATAAATGCTTCCTATGAAATGGTATGGCTTAATTTGATATGGGTATTTGCCATAAGTGGGGAAACAGCAGTTGTTGTATTTTATTTATGGACGGTTTACCAGAGAAAGAAGTTTTTATCTTCTTCACAAATTGAAAAATATGCAGGAGAAATACCAAATAATATTGTAAAGTCTACACCAACAGAAATCGTAACGAAAAACTATATTTTTAAAAGACAAAGTCCATCGAATCCAATTGATTTATCCCAGGTGGAATGGGTTTACAGAAAGAGGGTTACGGTAGGGGGACAGAGTTCAGATCGTATTGTTTTTCGAATGAAGAATGGAAAGAAACGGGAAATGAATCACCGGGTTTCCTTTACGGAGAGTGATGTATATCATCTGATAAAAAAGTTGAATCCGGAAGTTATGATTGGAAATTCCGTAGAAAATTACAAACGCTACAAGGAAATATTGAAGAAAGACATATAGTTAGATTATGAAAAAATGTGGAAATAAACTTGGGGGAGATATGTAAAAATGGGTTTGAAAAAAGATTTGATGTACGTAGTAAATGATGTAACGGATGATATTAAAATCAGGAAGAGAAGAGAAATACAGGAAACATTAGAGAAGGAATTATTTGATGTTGATTTTAAACTGCAATACGATAAAAGCATGAATCGTATATTTATTGTTTGCTTTCTTCTTGCACTTATTTTGTTTTTGAAAACTGTTGGGAAACCATTGTTAAAATTGTTAATTTACGGAGAAGCTCTTGAGTTAAATGTTTTACATTTTACTTCTTTGTTACTGGTTGGGATAATCGTTGTTTTCTCTATTGCCGGACCGATTTATCTGAAAAATAAGCCCTTGCCGGAAATAAAAGGAACAATGATGTATTTTAGAAAGAATGCCTATCATTATAGCCAGATTACTGAGATAAAAATATCAAAATTTTTTCTTGCGACAGTTTATATCGACGGAAAAAAGAGATTTAGGATTTCCAGAGACTTTATGAATTATGATGCATTTATTGAGTGGGCAAAAAAATGTAGTGTTCCCATAGAACAAAAAGAAATGGTCAATAATGAAATGACGGAAGAACAAGCTACGATGATTACAGCAATTATTTTTGTTATAATTGTTATTATTGTTGGAGTGTTATTTGCAACGGGAGTGTTGAAATTATAGAACTGTTGCAGAGATTAAAACAAAATCTGAAATTTTTAAAGTCATAAAGGAGAGGGAAATGTCAAAGAAAACAAGGATTAAATTTCCGGAAAATTATGTTTCCGGTGAATATGCAGTAGGAACAAAATGTTTTTCTGTTGTTGATACGGGCAGAAAAGAATTGCTTGGCAATGCAAATGAAGATAGAAAGATTGCCGTTAGAATGTACTATCCGGTTAGCAAAAGCGATGTTGCGGACATGCCGCGAGCAACCATTTTCACTGATAATAAAAAGCGTGCAATTATGAAGGCATTTCATATCAAAAATGTCAGTGAAGAAATGTTATATGCGGATTTTTATGAGAATGTTGAAATTAGTCAGGGAAGGTTTCCTCTTATTATGTTTAGTATGGGCTATAACTCGTATGTGGAGTCGAATACATATTTATTATGCAATCTTGCAAGCCATGGTTATATTATTGCTTCGGTTGGTCATGCATATGAGGGTGTGGAAAATGATTATGAGGACGGAAGCTTCGATGTGTATGATAAGAATATTAATAAAATAATGTACACAAGTATGTTAGGTACTATGCTGGCGCAAAGCAAATTACTAAAGGCAAAGATTGGATATGAGGAAGCGTATGAACAATTCGAAAAGTTCCAGAATAAATATACTCCATATATTAAAGGACGTGTAAATGAATGGAGAGCAGATATTGAAAAAGCCCTTGAGGAAGTGAAGAAGAGGTATGCTGAAAATATAGATATGAGTAGAGGAATTGGGGCTTCCGGTCATTCTTTGGGAGGATGTCTGGCGTATTATTTGTGTAGATATAATGATGAGTTTACGTGTGGAATCAACATAGATGGCGGTTTGTTTGGTGAATATCCGGATAAGAAAATGGAAAGACCCTTTTGCCAGATTAGCTGCAGGGAGAATATCAATGTAGAAACAAGACCATTTATTGATGCAATAGCTGATACCTATCATGTTATTTTTGACGGTATGAAGCATATGGGATTTACAGATGCAAAGTTCTATATTCCAATCAAGATGCTTTCGGGTAAGCTTGATTCTGCAGAAATGTTCAGGCATTTGGTATATTGCCATATTACATTTTTTGATAAATATCTCAAAGGTGCAGATATTACCTTTGAAGGGCTACCATCGGACCATATTGAGTATAAAAAAATAAAGTAACAAAAATACTTGATGATTGAGATTATGCATTGAATTGTGATTTTACTTTAGATGGAGGGACTTGAAATGAAGGAATATACAATTGCATATCATATTGCAGATTTATGCAAGCTTAA
>JBJENY010000031.1:0-4250 GCA_051880435.1 Lachnospiraceae bacterium
CAGCTCCTTCTGGTTTCTCCGGTTTTGCAAATGCCTCATAAGTTCCTGCTGAATAGTACATAAAAACACACTCCTTTTCTTTTTCCATAGCCTAAACTCATTATTTAGGTCGTTAGTAATTTCTATGTACTTAGTATATTTCCCCAAAAGCAAAATTAAAATGGACAAAAACAGAGGACTGTCATGGATAACGACAGTCCTCTTATATTGAATGAATATACGACAAAACGCACTGTTTGTCGTATTCCAAATCATATTTTCAAATGCCCTATTTTTTGTTTACCTTAGCATTATTGAGTGCATGGAAAAAGGTACCCTGAATTAGAGAATTTAATCTTTCTATAATCAGTTTTGGATCTTCCTTCATTCCTCCATCAATCCATTCCAGTACAAGACCCACAAACCCATACTTATAAAAGTTTGCAATAAAGGCCTTGTCCTCTTCTCTGACAATCATTCCTTCTGTCTTTTCTTCTAACACATCATAAAGAAGCTGATAAGTAACCCTATACAAATAGCGATATAAGTAATCCTTTGGAACATTATGATAAATATTTATAATGAAAGCCTTATCTTTCTTTATCATGTCAAAGATAGACAGAAATCCCTCCTGCCAGGTATCATAAGTTCTATTTTCCTTTAATGCCCGCTCTGCATCTTCCTCACAGATCCATTCGGTGAGTTCTAAAATATCATGAAAATGATAATAAAACGTCTGACGGTTCATCTCACACTTTTCGGTAATGTCATTCACTGTTATTTTGTCCAACGGCTTTTCTAATAACAGTTCCTTAAATGCAAATGCGATAGCAAGCTTTGTAGTTGTTTTGCTCATACTCCTTTTCTCCTTTGCTTATTCTGTACCAAATAACACCAGTCCACAAATTTCTCCAAATATCTAAGAAAAGATTCAGCCGCAAATGAAAACATAACAAATAAAAGAATACACTCTAATGACATTGCTTCTAAAGCATATAAATGATTTAGAAATACACCGGTAAAAATCAATGCGCCCACAGCAAACACATCTGCCATTCCTCCCGGAATAGCCTTCTTCATGACATTTGGCAAAAATCTTCCCTCGATCGCAATGTTATATAGCCGCACTCTCATTTATCTTTTTACTTGCATATATTATGGTCACTGCTATTACAGCACCTCTGATAATTACTACTGCCCATAACTGCCAGCTTAAAAGATTAAAGAGATATTTTCCAAACAGTCCGTGTAAGAGAATATTAAGTGAGGCTCCACACATACTTCCCCAAATAAAGCCTCCAAATTTTACACCAGAAGCCCCCAGATAAATACTTGCCATATCATAAGATACTACTCCCATAATTCGAATAACAAAACTTACACAAAAACCGTTATGGGTTTGAAATGAATCTATTTTGTATATTATTGGATATTTTTGCTTTAATCTATCAACAATATCTTTTCCAAGAAATCTACCAACTGCATACATTATGACATACTCAACAAAAATACCCAGGCCACTTATCAATGAAGAGAAAGGAAAATCGAAAACCATTCCCGTGGCAACGTTTAATACAGCAGACGGAAATACTATGCTGATTCCCTTTAATATATACAGCAGAACAAATTCAAGTACGGCAATAATAGGATTTGGAGAAACGAGTTTCACAATATTCTCAGATAAGTCCAATTCTGGATTATTCTTCAGGCTTACAGCCACATATATTATCACTCCAACCAATGCCGTCAGAGATGCAATACGAACAAAACTCATAATCCTTTTTTGTTTTCTGTTGATATTACATCCCTCCCCCAAAATGTATCCTAATGCAAATGATGGTTTTGCTTGCTACTACACATATCGTTTTAAATAGTTGAATGATAATATTTCTTGTTTCTCTCAGTCTTAAAACTTATTTTCCATCTTCTGTTTATTCTCTTATTTTTCATCATATACTTTGCTTCATGTAGAAAATCTGCAAGTAACAGGATAAACAGAATCATTATCACTGTTTGTAAAATCACCGAATTTATATACATCGCCCATTTCATAATTGAGAAAAACAGACTGTTCATAAAAATAGTTATCATCAATCCAAAAGCAATTGATGTAAATACCGAGGTATATTTACCAATATGTAATGGTAAAGAAGAATAATTCCACCATTCAATCTGGCAGTACTTCTCAGCAAAAGTCCCTAATGCTATTTCACCAGCAGAAACCAATATTGCAGAAGTAAAAACAAAATAAGCAAGCTGTGCAGGTTTATTCCCAATAGATATATCCATCCATAAAAACCTTGGATGATCCGGTGTTCCAAGAACAAGAAATACGCCTATTATTGCTAATCCATACCCTAATAGTCCCGGCAGGATCATTCCTCTGTTATCAAAATAACCGTATCGTATTCCCAACCATGCATTTTCAACAATAAATCCCAGAAAAGAGGCAACAACAATAACGAATACGTATGGTATTATTCTGTTCAATATATCATATGCCATTTTTCTGATGCTCCTTTTTATCTGTCTTCCAATCATCTATTATCTTTCCTATATATCTTCTTTCTCTTTTCACTTTTTCCAAAGATTGCTTCATATATCTCAATCGCTTTGTCCAAATCACCCCATGCCGAAATTTTTTCTTCTGCATAAGCGTCAAACATTCCTATATCTCCATTTGCTAAATCAATTGCTGTCTCAAAATCTGTATTGATGATTATATCTCTATCATAATACTCATATGGTTGTACCTCTATCTGTCCATCAGCAAACTCAATATACAAGGCACCCTCTGCTTCTCCGTCAATATTAATCTGGATTGCAAAATGTTCTTCAATTGCAGATGCATCTACTACTTCATAAAGTTTTCTGAGTTCCTCAACTAATTCCTGATATGTCATTTCATGATTCTCCTTTTGTATTTCTTCTTAATAAAGATTATTTGTTATCTCTCTTTGCATAATTTTCATATGACTTTGAAGTTACCTTCGTATTTGCCCACAGTTTATCAGCGTATGGTTTCCAGTTCCTTGCATACTCCTCACACTTTGTACATAAATGCTCTACCGTCTCTGGTGACTGCAAATCGGTTGATTTGGCTCCTGTCTCCTTCACAAGTCTTTGAAGAATCTCAGGATTCTCAAGCATAGGACATGGTCTTAAGTGATTTTCATTGAATGGCTGATTGTTATGATATGCCATAAACAATGGTTGCTTTAATATTTCAAGCAAACTGTGTGTCCTTATATTTGCACCGGAATAGTGAATAAATACACATGGCTCTGCATCACCATTTGCATTGATATGGAAATAATTTCTTCCACCGGCAATACATCCACCAACGAACTCACCATCATTTTGGAAGTCCATAGTAAACAAGCCTTCTCCATTTTCCAGCTTACGAATCTCTCTGATTCGATCTTTTATATACATCCTCTGTTCAGGTGTAGGGAGAAGCTCCAGGGATGCTTCATTTCCAACAGGCATGTAGTGGAAATACATAGCATATCTACATCCCTTATCCACCATAAGTTTCACAAATTCTTTACTGGTCACCGACTCACAATTCTTTGAAGTATAGCAGATGGATGTACCAAATATCAGTCCATTTTTCTTAAGCAACTCCATCGCATGCATAACCTTACCATAGACACCAGCTCCTCTGCGCAAGTCATTTACCTCTGGTGAACCCTCAAGGCTAATTGCCAATGCCAGATTTCCGGTTCTCTTCATTTCCTTGCAAAAAGCTTCATCAACTAATGTACCATTAGTAAATGCAAGGAATTGACATTCGTGATGCTCCTCACACAACTTGATGATATCTCTCTTTCTCACCAATGGTTCCCCACCCGTAAACATATAGAAATAGACACCTAATTCTTTACCCTGTTTTACTACATTTGATAATTCTTCATAGGAAAGATTCAGTTTATTTCCATATTCAGCAGCCCAGCAACCGGTGCAATGAAGATTGCAGGCACTGGTGGGATCCATTAAGATCAGCCATGGAATATTGCAATTATGTACAGTTCTCATTTTACGAATTGTTTTTGTACCATGAAGCATAGCCTCAAAACCAAAATTCAGTATAGTTGTCTTTACTACATTTGGATCTAACTCATCTAATAAACGATTCAAATATTGATTCAACGCACAGTCCTTGTTGCAAGTCATTTTTCTTACTTTGTCATAATCTATGTCAAGCTTCTCACCCGACATATATTTTTCCATAAAGTCAATGAGCTTAATCATTTCCTTTTCTCTGTCTT